>DATFCN010000100.1:0-2987 GCA_035253045.1 Nitrososphaera sp. | reverse complement strand
TCAAAAGACCACGCTTCAAGGAATCTTGTCGACTTCATTTCAAAAGATGTCAAGCGAAAAGGCAAAAGAGATTATTACCAGAGCAGGAGTGGAGAACAAACCTGCTGACAAGTATACTGAAAACGAACTCATCGAAATTGTCAAGGTGTGTAAATACATCAACTTCCAGCAGGCAAACACTGATCACTTAAGCCCCATTGGTGAACAGATCCTGACGACTGGAATGACTTCTGAATATGCAATTATCACCACCAAGGAGATCGTTTCTAAAGAAGCATCTATCCCAGAAATCCCGCGGCCTCAGCTCACAGTGAAGATATTGAAGCCAGCACTCACTGCATATGCCTTTCGTACTTGTGTTATCAACAATAGGCCCACGGTTGTCGAGTGCGGAATAGCATATGGAGGTGACATTCCTTCGTTTAAGCTCTATAGATTCGCAAACAAGATTCCTCTTCTCTATGACGAGGGATCAGATGTAGCAAGGGAAGTAGTTTCTGAAGTTGAAATAAATAAAATGGGGATCACTAAGAAAGAGGCAAAGGCGCAATTTGCAAATGGTGAGATCAAATCAGACAGAGCTGTAGAACTTTTGCCAATTCATACCTTCTTTCACATTTGCTCCACTAAGATCCCGTACAAGACTGCTGGTAAGGAAAGCATTGCCTCAGAAGGTGAGCTAAAAAAACACATGAAATACTGTCTGTCTGAGCTCTATCGCAAGGTGAGCGCGCAGATACGAAAAGAGTTACGCATGAAAGAGGCTCAAGGCAGGCTTAACCTATACAAGTATTACATTCCTTTGGTTGTAAGTGCAATTTCCGAGTCAATCAAGCTTGACGCTGTTAAGCTGGAGCAGGCGTTTACAGAGCTTGCAGAAAAGCATGTCAAGGGTGAAATCACTGGGGGGGTTATGGATAAAAAAGAAGACAGGATAACTGGTGAGCGCCTTGAAGAAGAAGCGGAAAAAGCATTAGAGGTTCATGGCGAAGTAGTCAAGCCCGAGGAGGGTCGGCAGCTCTCGACGACTGCTGCAAGGAGAAAGGGCAAGGTGACAAATCCTGTGATAAAGAAGGAAAAGATACCGGAAACTCTGCGGAAAGACAAGAAGCAGGATCAGGTGCAAACTACACTTGACAATGTATCTGGGGATGCTAAGCCAAAGAGAAGGAAGAGTAAGTAAATGCCAGTCGACAAGCGTCACCTAGAAGTCATCAAAAAGATTAGACTGATAATGAACGATGTCAGCACTGATCTTATGGCACAAAAGACCATGCCTGTGCTAAATGTCCCCAAGGTAGGTTATGACAACACAATTTGGTCTGATAAAGAAAGAATGTTAACGATTGGGGGCAAGATGGTCAGCATAAGCCCTGACAGCACTAAGAAAATACCAACATTTGCCCAGTATCTCGTAATGGCTAATGCCGTGCGTAAGCTGCTAAATGAGGAAATGGAGAGTACAATACGTGGGATGTACTATGCCACACTGAGTACTGTCGGCGATGAGAAGAACAAGCAAAAGTTCTGGAATAGTCAAGACGACTCAGATGACGCAATCAAGGCAATTGAGCTCCTGACTGGTGTCCCAAGAGAAGAGTTCTCTGTAACCTCAAAGCCAAAGGGCATGATATCTGGCCCGATCACGCTCCGAGTTGGAGGAGATATCATTAATTGCAATCTTGGCAGCAGAGCTACGTCACAGCTGATTCCAACCAATATACGCGATGTCGAAATAGTAGATGTTAAGGCTGACTTTGTAATGGTGGTGGAAAAAGATACTGTGCTAAACAATATACGCAAGTCTGGCTTTATACAAAAGCACAATGCAATCCTCATGACTGGCTCAGGCGAGCCTGATAGGGCAACTAGAATGATGGTCAAGGCACTCAACGAAGAGTGGAAGAGGCCTGTGGTGGTTTTTGCAGATGCCGACCCTTGGGGCCTTGGCATTGCGTTACGATACAAGATCGGCAGCGAATCGCTCAGCTACGATAGTTATAGGCTAGTCACCCCCGACGCCAAGATACTTGGCATGCTGTTCTCCGACATTTACGAATACAACATACCCGAGGTTGCAAGGCTTGCTGCGTCAGAAGAAGATCTCAACAGGGCAAACGATATGAAGAAAAAACCTTGGTTCCAAGACAAAAAGTGGCAGAAAGAGCTTGATATATTTCTAAAGAACAAGGAAAAGTGCGAGCTTGATGCATTCTTCAAGCACGGCTTCAAGTACCTCTCAGAGACCTATCTGCCGCAAAAACTGCGGCAAGCAGGCGTAATTTAGATCATAAGATGTTATGATCATTCTCGTATTATTAGAAGTATAAGACGGAATAATTCATTAAATGCTTGTTGAAACCTTCTTTTCCTTGTACATATTACTGCTGCAGCATAATGCAGGCATGCTGGGAGTGGTCTCGCTTGGCGAGGCAATCAACCTTACGATTATTAGCACTACAATTTTCATCAACTATTCATGGTTACAGTATATGCTGCTTCAATGCTGGATGCGTACTGGACTGTTATACCTTATCCCTGCAAAAATCCCTTGAAGCTTTGCTACAAGAAATAGGGAAGAGCAACATCTCCCGCGTCTCTTTATATCCGCAATTCTAAAAGAATGCTAAAGACCTTTACTTATTCTCCTTATTAAATGGAAAGTGTAGCAGAAGCAATTTCTTAGTCCGTGATACATTAAGAGCCAAAACGTTACTGCATTTTCTTCACTCTGATAGACGTTCTACTGGCTCTCCCGTGGGTAGCGGAGCATTCCTGTCTACTTTGTATTTGAAAACATCATTGAAATCCATTCCCAAAATGACGTTTCTACCAACTGCGATAATCTTTGACTTTGGCACATCAAACCGCCAGTTGTAGTGTCCCCATATCACTATCTTATCTCCAGCCTCAGTCATCACGTGCCCTATGTGCTCTTCGTCTTGCGTTCTGACGCCTTTGTTGAAGAGCGACTTTGGATATTTTCC
>DATFCN010000099.1:0-22174 GCA_035253045.1 Nitrososphaera sp. | reverse complement strand
TATATAAGTCTTGAACCAGACGCAAGCAATTGCTCTGCAGATTACTTCCTTGTCACTAAGGAATTCTCACCTATATAGTAGATTATACGTAGTAGGGACACACATGACAACTACCGCAGATGAATTCAATGTAAAGATACTAAAAGACTCAATAAAATTTTATTTGCCTAGAGTCGAAGGGTACCTAGAAATAGTTCGCGGTATGGCATCGAGGTATGGTGGTATGTCGCTAATAGAATTCGACGGGTACTTTGAGGGCAAATTCGAGCCAGTCAAATATACCATGGTAGAAATTCACACTAATGACATCGACGAGGAACATATGATAAAAGCGGCTAACGAAATTCGCATCACTCTTAAACAGAAAAGCTTCGCATTTGAATTCAACAACAAGTTGATTCTTGTTAATGAGCCATAGGTTTAGTCAGCCATAACGCGCAGAAAAAACCTCAGACTCTTGACTAACAGGAAGGAGAAAATACCCAAGTCCCTAAAAGAGCCGATGTATGACGTATAATATCACAATCAGCCGAAGAATAGCGAGAAAGAAGATGTAGTAGTGATGCTTAAGCCGGCATTTTCGGTTTTAAAGAGTCTCGACTTATAGTTTACTTTCTTCCAAACACTAGGTGAAATGTCTTTGAGAGTAGACTGGCTCCCTTTCCTTTAGCTATTGTGGGAGCGACAACTGCAAACAATATACCAAGACCTGTAGCCGTAGATGTCAACCATGTAACATAATTATTCAGGCTCCACAACTGCCCTGACCAAAGTTCGACTATGATGCGAATTCCAATTGTAAATAAACCCTGACCCGTTCCAATCATAACGAGTAGCTTGCCAAAGTTAACCCTATTAGCTGCGAAGAACCCGGCTCCCATCATTACTGTTATCCCTCCAAGCTGACTTAATAGAGCCAAGAAACCTATCGGGACTATAACTACATTCCAAAATTGTCTGAGGCTTTGAATCGATAGAACTTCAGCAGCTACTAGATTATAGATCTCCAGGTTTGCCTTATACCCAGAAGCCAAAAACAAAATGGCCGAAACAAATGCAATGCAGGCGGCTAGCCTATTTCTTGTTGTGCTATATCTCAGGGTTTGCAGGCGGTCATATGATGGACTTTGGAGTAGCTTGCGTTCGGGGAGGTATCCTATTGCTGATAATACATCCTTCATCTTGGAATAAGTGTAGTTTGCACGTACCTCAAGCCTGGTTATCCGCAGTCGAATCCTTCCTTTCCTGTCAACTGATTCAGCAAGTGTTTTTGGAATATAGTACTTATTCAGAATGACAAACCCCTTCTTCACAAGTAAATAGTCTGCCAGTATTGACCGTAAAAAGCCCACTTTCTTGCCGTCCGAGGCATATACCGGTCTATTTATGAGCTGAGACCAGTCGGAGAAGGGGTCGTGATCTGACATATCGATAATAGTGAAAGCACGCCGGCTCTATTAAAATTAAACTTAATAATTAGTTTCAGGAGAATATGTTGCAGAGATGACCATGCCCATAAAAAGATACACCTAAATGTTGAGGCTTTCAAATATTTGATTATCCCTGAGTAAACTCGGTACGTCGTGTATCGAATGTACAAAGTCTGAGTTAAACAACAAACGCTACTACCGATAGTTAAATATAGAACTGGATGTTGAAACTGGAATGGAAGCAGATAACTTAATGTCCAATATTATTCATCGTGATTCACTCGATACTGACCTTGACCAACATAAGTCACAAAGTGTAAAAAGTGTTGCATCACTATCTTTTGCATTCAAGAAAAGCGAAAAAAGACCTGATTTTGGCACGAACAAAAACCATATGTTGTACCGACGGCGCCAAGCACTGCATTCCCTTGTATTCACTATTTTGAACATGATTATTGCCTCTGAGGTACCTCGCAGACCCGCAGGATCAAAGAGCATACAACGACGACGACACAAGAGAAAAGATGCCACATTATTTGGAACGTTATTTTTATTTGTCATCATTTTGGTCAATTTGCCATTAGCTGCTTCTGGGCAGGAAGAACCTGCTGAACAGGAAGAACCCGTAGTGGATCCTCTCTCCATACCAGCAGATGACGAACCACCAGGGGTAAACGATCCTAATCTTGTCGTAGAGGAGATCGTTGCCGGTTTGAAGAGACCCACAGCAATGTCCTTTTTGGGTAATTCGAGCGATGATATCATAGTGACTGAGAAAGACAACGGTACTGTACGGAGGATATTAGGAGGTGTCATTCAACCAGAGCCTCTGGTTGATGTTGCCGTCTCAAATGATAATGACACCAATGAAAGAGGCTTGCTTGGAATGGCTCTCTCTAAGCAAAACGAAACTACTACCTATGTGTTTCTTTATTATACAGAGTCTGGAGGCGGACAGGACGGAGATGATGCTGATGGAATAGTGCCGGCTGGCAATCGTCTTTACAGGTACGAATTAGTGCAAAATGATAACGGTGACCCCACATCTGCTGAACTCATAAATCCAAAGCTGCTGTTAGACCTTCCCGCTAGACCTGGGCCTCGTTACAATGGCGGTCCGCTTTTAGTCACTCAAAATCAGAGCGACACATTCGTCTATCTGATGATCGGAGATTTGGATCACAGAAGGTCTCAGGCTGAGAATTACGAGGATGGCCCACCACCCGACGGAACTGGCGGCATCCTGGTAGTTGATGCTGAAGGCAATCCGCTGCCAAGTCCAGGACTTATTGCACCAGTCAATGGTGAGGAGGAGAACGGTGAGGAGAATATTGGCATGTTGCCGTATTATTTTGCCTATGGTATTAGAAATGGCTTTGGGATGGCGTTCGACCCAGTTACGGGGTACCTATGGGATACTGAAAACGGGCCAGAGTGGTTCGATGAGATAAATCTTGTTGTGCCAGGCTTTAACAGCGGTTGGGCAGCCGTGTCGGGTCCGGCCTCTGCACCAGAGAACGAGGGGGCTGACATAGAAGAAGATTTAGAGACCTTTGACGAAAGAGGCATGTACAGGGACCCCGAATTTGCGTGGCAAAACACTGTTGGCGTGACTGGGATTAAATTCCTGAATTCTACGGCACTAGGCCCGCAGTACGAAAACGACATCTTTGTAGGAGACATAAACCATGGGAGGATATACCATTTTGACTTAAACCAGGAGAGAACAGGTCTTATGCTTGAGGGGGAACTTCAGGACAAAGTGGCGAATAATATAGGAGAGTTAGAGAGTGTGATATTTGGAACAGGATTTAGAAGCATCACAGATATTGAAGTCGGACCTGATGGTAATCTATACGTCCTGTTATACGGGCCGGGAAAAATATTCAAAATATCGCTTGCGGATACTGAAGATGATTAAAAAAGAGAAATGTGAAATGGTAATGGCCTCCCTAGTAGCAAGAGTGTTTGCCACAATCTTCTAATTTCCTCTTTCCCTTCGCAATTCTTGTTGCTTTCTTCTTCCTATTCGGCCTGCAATCTCTTATGATTGGCCATGAACTTTAACTCAGCTTAGGAGACCCTGCGGCATTTCAGCACCAAGTAAACTCTCCAGAGCGAAGCCTGAGCAGTAAACACTAGCCAAGATTCAATTCGAGTAAACACAAAAAACTATACTAGTTATTCTTTTTTCGCAATTCGATGTATGCCGAAAAATATTAGAAGAGGGCAGACGAAGCAATAATCGTTTAATATGAGTCAGGCTTTACCCACCTATATGCCAGGAGCCTATGTTATGATAAATACATTTCCAGGCATGGAGAAGCCCGTCCTTGACGAGATAGCTCAAATACCTGGTGTTGTGTCAGTCGAAGGCGTGTTTGCCGAATTTGATCTAATAGTGAGGGTAGATGTTCCATTAGGCAATACGGTAGATCTTGTAATCAATGAAATTAGAAAGATACAAGGGATAAAATCAACAAGGACAATATCATCGATTGATGGCGAGCGCAGTAGTGGGATTGGGATGGACCATCTCGGACCACCATCGGATTAAAAACTAGAGGCTACTGATAGTCATGTAACGGTTTATCCCTATGTGCGCTTATTTTTGATTCTAATTCTTTTTTATGTTCGGAAATAATATGCTTGTTGGCACATTGATCATGCATGACTCCAATTTCGCAAAAGTCACAGGATGTGATGAATTCAATGTTTACAAAACGCCTTTGGCAGTAGCTGCACTTGTCAACTCCGAGATCATAGTCAGACATGGGCTTGAGCCAAGGGTCGCGCCAGAGAAGGGACATTAATTTTAATATTCATTCATATCGTATTAAAGTGGCTCTTTCTATGTTTACTTTGCCTGTGGATAATCTCATACATTCGTTGATACGACTCCTGCAGGTCTTGCCCCTTTTGAATCTTTAACTTAACTCTTCGCAACTCAGTTCTCAGGTCAGTGCTGTCCTCTGCAATAACAAGTCGTGAAAGCGCTTCAGCTTCCTTAAGATATTTATCGATGTATCGCATGGCATATTTATTTTCGCCTATGAGAGCGATGACAAGGTCAGGCTCCTCCGTGAATATGCTTTCAGCGACAAGCGATTGGAGACTAAATGTTGTCCCAGACACTTGCTTAAGCATTGAAATGTTGCTCAAGGACATGAGTTTTGCAAAAACTATATTTGCAAAGTACGTCAAACCAAGAACTATCGCTATTGCCTTATCATGCTCTTTCGCATTGGGCAAGGACCTCACATTTGCATTCTTAAATATCTCATTTGCCATCTTCAACTCTATCTTTTCATTTCTTACAGGAATTAGAAGGATACGAGTCTCTAATTGTTTACTTGTGCCAGGACCGAACATTGGATGGATGCAGAGCGGCCTAAGCTTGATTGGAGTCTTCTTCAAGGCTGCAAAAGTCTTCTTTTTAATGGACGATATTTCTGCAATGATGGCTCCGTCCTTCATTCTTCTTGCACATTCCTTGATAACCTGTGGCGTTTTTTGCACCGGCACGCATATAAGTACTAGATCTGCATCCTGGACACACGCGCCTAAGCTATCATGAACTTTTACCTTGTTGGAGGATTTCAACAATCTCTGGTCAATATCATATGTTGAAATGTTTGCACCTCTCTGAGCAAAATAGCTAGTGAACCAAGAGCCCATTTTACCTCCGGCTCCTACGATCGCTACCCTCTGCAATTTACTGCTGCTCCCTTAAGACCGATGCCATAACGTCTAGCCCTTTTTCTAGCATCTGCTCAGGTTGACAAGCAGAGATCCTGACAAATCGTTTGTATGTATCTCCAAATCCTCTGCCTGGAGCTATAGCTACTCCTTTTTCCAGCAACTTTTCGACTAGTGGAATATCCTCTCCATTGGGTAGAGCTGGGTAGGCATACATGGCACCGTCAGGTTCCACGCATTGAAGCGACATCTTCTTAAGTTTGCTACATACAAAGTCAAGTCTCCTTTTCATTAGTTCAATATTTTCGGAAGGGTCTACGCCCAGCGCGGCTAAGGCGGCCTGCTGCATCGGCTCTGCTACGCTCGTAATTGCAACTGCTTCCACTCTTGCCATCTTTGAAATAAGTTCCTTAGTTGCAATACCATAACCGACCCTAAATCCAGTCATTGCATATCGCTTTGAAAAAGATCCTACAATTATGGTCTTAGCGTAGTCGTATTTACGCACACTATTGAAATTATCTCGAAATACATAATCAGCATAAACTTCATCGCTCAGCAAGTAAAGACCATGATCCTTGGCAATTGATACTATCTTTTCCATTGTTCTATCATCAAGCACCCTTCCTGTAGGGTTGTTTGGATAGTTGAGTACAATCATTTTGGTACTTGAGTTAATCATGGTTTCGAGTTGTCTGGTGTCTGGGATCCATTCATCTTCAAGTGTAGTTCTGAGTAATTTTGTTCTTGCACCAACAAAATCTGCACATTCCTTATAGGCAGGCCACGCTGGCTCTATGACTACTAACTCTTGTCCTCCTCTCAAGAGCGAGGTTATTGCGCTGAAAACCGCAAAGCGCCCTCCAGGTGTGACTATTACGTGGTCCTTGGATATGCCTGGTCCTTCCTTCAAGGCTATAGCTTCACGTAGCTTCGAGGCTCCTTGAGTATCTGTGTAATGAAACAACTTCATTCTGAAAGATTCAGCAAGTGCGTCTCCGACAATTGCAGGTGGTGAATAATCAGGTTCACCTACCTCCATGTGTATGATTTTTTTGCCTGCAGCCTCAAGCTGCTTTGCTTTTGAGAATATGTAAAGGTGTGTCTGCTTTGGAATTACCTTTGGCATAGTTTTTTCAAGTTGAACTTGCTCTGACTCGGCTAGCAACAAATTGAGGAGTTGCAGCGCAAACTCGCTGCTCATTCCGATTTTTTCTGCAAGCACCATTACTCTAACCCTTATTTCTTCCTCGACTTTTTCGTCCTTGATATCTATGCCGATCCTATTCTTTACTTCGCCTATCTGTCTTGCAAGTTCTAAGCGCTCTTGGACGGCCCGCATTATCTCTGCCGTAATCCCGCGGACTTTATCCCGCAGAGTGTCGAGCTCTTGGTTGGGATTATTGTCCAAATGCATCCTCTCGCTCAAGTACCAATGGTATCAGGCCAGATCGGATAGCGTGATCGGCTAGAACAATGGAAACCACGGATTCTACGACAGGCGGAGCTCTTGGTACAACGCACGGATCGTGCCTACCAGGCACAGTCAGATTTGTCTGCTCCTTGGTCGAGATGTCAAGTGTAAGCTGCGTCTTAGACACTGATGCGGCTGGTTTGAATCCTATCCTCATTATGATAGGCATCCCATTTGAAAGCCCACCTAAAATCCCACCAGCATTATTGGTTTTAGTTATTACTTTGCCGTCCTCTATCAAATAAACGTCATTGTTTTCTGAACCACGCATTTTGCTCCCTGCGAAACCAGAGCCAAACTCGACGGCTTTAACCGCAGGTATGCTAAATACTGCCTTGCTGAGATCCGACTCAAGTGACCCGAAGATGGGCTCGCCCATGCCAACTGGCAAGCCGCTGCTAACACATTCAATAACACCCCCAAGCGAATCACCCGACCTTCTAGCCTGAATAATCGCCTCCCTCATACGCTGAGCTGCTTGCAAGTCGGGGCACCTCACCTCATTATCATATCTAGCAGCAATATCTTCTTTGGTCATATTGCGTGCGCTGATGCCGCCTATCTCAGTTGTATATGCTACTGTCTCAATGCCAAGCGTTGTTCTTAGAAGCTTGGCTGCCAAAGCGCCGGCCATCACAAGAGTGGCCGTCAACCTTCCAGAGAATCTTCCACTTCCGCGATAATCTGCAAAACCGCCATATCTTATCATAGAGGGATAATCTGCATGTCCAGGACGAGGAATATTTTTTATCATCTCATAGGGCTTGGAATCTGAATCTTTATTCCATATGAGCATGCACAGTGGGGCACCCGTGGTAAATCCATTAAACACACCCGATAGGATCTCTACTTTATCTTCTTCTCTTCGCTGTGTGGTTATAATCGACTGGCCAGGCTTTCTCAGGTCGAGGAATCGCTGTATGTCTGACTCTGCTAAATGAAGACCGGCAGGACAGCCATCTACGATTATGCCAACACATCTTCCATGGCTTTCACCAAAGCTCATGGCTACAAACCGCTCCCCTATCATGCTGCCAACCATCTTTATTGGGACCACTTGAGTGTATTCTATATATTGGCTTTTGGTTATTCTCTATCAGGAGCCGCTGACAGGATACCTCCAATGTTTTTCATGTCGGAGATGAAATTTGGATAGGAAACGTCCACTGATTGAGCTCCAGCTACAATAGATTTCTCGGTCATCATAGATGCAATGGTGAATGCCATGAAAAGTCGATGGTCATTGTGCGCTTCCAGGAATGCGTTTCTTATCATGGTCGGTGCGGTTATTCTTAGCCCGTCATGATACTCTTCTATACTTGCGCCAAGTTTTATAAGTTCCGATGCAATAATTGATATCCTATCTGTTTCCTTTACCCTGGCATGAGCAACGCCCCTAATCGTTACAGGGCTTGATGCTTTGAGCGCAAGTATTGAAACAACTGGCAGAAGATCGGGCGTGTCAGATAGATTAAAGTCACCGCCCTCTAACCTATCCGCGCCAAGGATCGTTGCCTTGCCTTGGTTCTCATCCACTCTGATCTGGGACCCCATTTTTTTCAAGATGTTTATGATCATCGAATCTCCCTGCGGCATTTTAAAGTTGAGTCCGGCTACAGTAACCTTTTCTCCAATGAGTGCTCCGGCGGCTAGTATAAGTGCAGCGGTTGAAAAATCGCTCGGTATATCAAATCTCGAGCCTCGATATCTTGCGTTTTTGATGTAGTATTCTAGCATATCTGGACTATGATCAACGCAAACTCCAAAGTGTTTCATTGTTGTAAGGGTAGCAGCTACATAAGGCTTAGATACAAGGTTCCCTTGTACCTTTAGCATAGTCTCTGAATCCGCATAGATGCTTGCAATGATTAAACCTGATATGAATTGGCTTGATATAGTTCCGTCTATGACTGCCTTGCCTCCCTTTATCCCCCCGCCCTTTATTACTATTGGTGCAGTTCCGTTTTCCTTAGTAGAATATGCCTCTACGCCAAGTTGTCGAAGAGCGTCTAAAATGGGATGCATTGGGCGACTGCGAAGGCTTTCATCTCCGGTCAGTACTGTGTACCCCATCCTCACCAGTCCCGACATAGCTGTTAGTAACCTTATAGTTGTACCGGAATTCTCTGCATTTATTACGTTGTCAGGGGGATGAAAATGGTCGCTACCATTTATTCCCACCCGTATTGCGTCATATTTTATTTCCGCTCCGAGAGCATTACAACCCGCTATGGTTGCTAGGGTGTCTCGGGCCAGCAGCACGTGAGTCAGTACCGAATGCCCATCAGCAAGTGAGGAAATTGCGATCGCCCTATGAGTATAGCTCTTGCTAGAGGGGCAGCGCACGGCTCCATTTAACCTTGATCTTCTTACTTCTAGGCTAGTCATTTACGATCTTCACATTTGCTTTTTCGTTATTTACCTTAGAAACCATTATCCTCCCCTCAAATTGAGACAAGGCTTCAGAGATCTTTTCAATTCTATCTTCATATCCTATCGCAGCAACTGAAGGACCATTCCCCGATATGCTTGCAGAAAGCGCTCCATGCTCAATGGCCTCTAGCATAGGCGCATAAGATGATGAAAGCGCAGACGATGCGAGGATCCCGTTAAGCTTCATAGCCTTCCAGTACTGGCCTGATTCCGCTAGCATGAAAGCGTCAATAAACAGATCTGAAAGGTGCCTGAGCTTATGGATTTGTCCTCTCAATGGATTGGATGGTAGCATTATAATAGCATAAAGGTTTTCTGGCGCCCTGTCCTTGCGGATTAGGCGTCTAGAATAATTATCCGTTACAGTAAAACCACCAAAGTAACAAGCGGTAGCGTCGTCGTAAGCGCCTGTCAATGATACCTTAGCTTCAAGCGATGAACGGGCAGCCGCATCAAGTATTGCATTATCGTCGATTTCCGCTTCCCTTGCTAGCTGGCTACATGCAAGTGCAACAGCATTAGAAACAGCACTGGAGCTCTTTAGTCCATATCCAATTGGGATTTCAGAATCAACTTTTATACTTATCATATTACCCTGAATGATTTCATTTGGCATCGTCTTCTGAATAATATTTTGTACAAGCCTATCCTCGTTACTGCCCGAAATGAACCTAAGACCATGACCCGTTTGGAGTTCAGCTTCTGCTGTAACCTTGAGTGATATCCCAAGTGCAGATCCTTTTCCTGTGGCTATGGCGTTCACTATTGAAACAGCACCATGAACTATCGCTCTTGTCTTTTTCCTTGCTGTCAAGTTGGCTCACCAAAGATCCCTAGTATGTTCTTTTTCATTGCGTCTCTGGGAGCAGACATCCCAGTCCATATCTCAAATGCCTTGGCACCTTGCTCAAGTAGCATTTCGTAACCATACACAACACTTGCTTGCGCATATTTGGCATTTTCAATTAGGTCCGTAACTATGGGGCGGTACACTATGTCGTATACTATGGCTCCTTTTTGGATATGCCGATAATCGATTATACTATGTTCGTTGTTCATACCCAATGTTGTTGCATTAACTATCAAATCGGATCTAGAAGAAAATTCCCGTGCCTGTTCAAGCTGAACCCCTTCACAATCCAGCCCAAGCTGAGTCCCCTGCTTGGCAATTTCGTTTGCTCGTTGGATATCGCGGTTTGCAATTATGAGCTTTGAAATGCCATTCTCGCTCGCAAGAGCAGCGATGACTGCACGCGCAGCGCCTCCGGAGCCAATGAGGAGAACATGCATGCCGCCAAAATCAACATGTCGCCTATGCAATGGCTCAATAAAACCATATACATCGGTATTATATCCTCTAAATATCCCCCCAATGTTGTTCACGGTATTTACTGCTGATGCTTTCATTGCCGTGGCTTCCAATTCATCAACGAATTTCATAACTTGAGTCTTGTGAGGGGTCGTAACATTGAACCCGGCAATGTTAATACTTCGCAACGATTCAATTGATGCTTTCAACTCATCCTGCGGCACTCTGAACGCGATATAGGTACAGTTGAGTCCTTTTGCTGCAAAAGCAGCATTTTGCATCGCTGGTGAAAGTGAGTGATGGATCGGATCTCCTATAATGCAATAGGTTTTGGAAGGAGCCTGCATTATCTATAGCAAATATTCGCTGACTATCACAAATATATACCGTGGAAGAATCCGACTTAGCGATTTGTATTATTTTCAACAGTGGGCTTTCTAAATAGATTCAGAAGTATTCACGCAGCATCTATGAATGTCCTATCCTTTTAACGTCAATCCTTTAATATCTAGCATTGAACATGAAATCATGATAGACACGAAGGAGTCTAATTATATTTTAGCACCTCTCACATCTTGTTATACAACTTTTTCATCTGTTGTACGGTTAACTGTCCCGGCGCAATAGCTTTCTCCAAGCTAGCATATGTGAACGGGGCATTGCCTATCACAGTCGATAGTACCCTCGATAGGACTCCGGCGGTACCCATAGCAAAAAAGATAGGAGATAGCCCCACCGCAGTCTCATACAAGTCTAACAACCTCAACGAATCTTCGATAGAATGTGCCATAGTCACGATCTTCACATAGTTGCTGTAAATCCTCATCTTAGAAAGAATATCAGAAATCATATCGCATGGAGGTGTTTTTTCGAAGTCGTGCCATGACACAAGCAGAGGACTTCTTTTCTTTTCTAGAAAGTCTGCAAGGTCGTCATTTCTTTGGAGGGTATCAAGCTCAACATCGAGCAGCATAGGTCCTTCCTCAGCGAGAAGGTGCAGCCAATGTAAGCGATCCCGCTCGCTGCCTGCAAACATGCCTCTCTCTGTACTTGACCTCAAAGTAAAGACTGCTCTATCTTTTATGCCTTCTGCAGCTTTTAGTGCCTCAGGCAACTGGTCTGGATTAAGATAGTCAAACCGGACCTCTACATAGTCAGCTCCCAAGCCAAATGCATATTCTGCACTTTTTAAAATTGATTCTGGATCATTAGGCGCTATGGACACGCAGATCTTGGAGGCCAAATAGTTGGCAATGCAACTAAGTGGAATTAATTGTTTTTTATCCTACGCCTGCAGGCGGCGAGCTATGAGAACCATGATCCATCCTCTTGTGTGCTTCAAGAACTTCTGCCGACTCAAAAACCCTGCCACAAATCGTACAGCGATGCTGCCTAGGACTTTTGGACCCTGCAGTTGCACCGGACATGAATATGTCTAATCATCACGCCTTATTAAACGTGTGATATGAATAACAAACGATGCTCTTGTTTCTGAATTAAGCTGGCTTGTAGATTGTGAGTTCAATCTTCCGTTTCAGGAGGAAATCGACGGTTAAGCCTTCTCCGCAACAGGACCTCAATTCTCAAGAAAATATAGGTTGGTTTGTACTGCACCCTTTTATTAGACAGATAACTTTCAAATCCTATCCTCTCATAGTAAATGAGAGGGGATTTTTCTCCAATTAGCGACGAGGGCCTCGTTTCGTATGTGAACAGGCTCGTTTTCTATACGTAATTTGGCCAGCTCAACATACTCTGTAACCAAATCGATTCCGAAATACCGACGGCCAAAGTGATGGGCTACCTTTGTCGTCTGTCCGCTTCCATTGAAAGGATCCAGTACCAGGTCGCTCTCATATGAATACAGTTTCATCAGGCGATATGGAATTTCTTCAGGGAATGGACATGGATGATCGATGCAACCAGGTGGCACAGGGGCGATATGCCAAACAGAGTTAGCTATTTCCCTAGTCCACTCTTCGTGTGTAGCGGGTAGAATTTCTATCTTTTTTGTCCGGCCACTGTTGACATTTCCCTTGCGCAATATCAGAATGAATTCATGCATAATGTTTGCACGATAGTATTTTGGGTATGGATGAATGATGAATGATCCATATCGATTCGTCCCCCCAGTCACTTTGTGCCAAATGATTTCCTCGTGAAGATTCCATTTCCCAAAGGGTTGGACAAGTCGGGACAGGAGCATGTGGGGTAAAGGTACTATAGTTCCATTAACAACTTCATTTGCTATGATAATGCAACAATAGCCACCTTCCTTTGTGACACGATAAACCTTGTCTCCAAAGATATCCGTCATATCGTTGAGATAGTCATTTGTATCCAGGTTTAGCTTTCCTCGATAATAAGCTCCGCTCCCCGATGCATGACTGTCGTAATCGATTGCGTTTCTATACGGAGGAGATGTTATCGTCAATTGGACAGAATTTTCAGGCAGTTTCTGCAATACGTCCTTACAATTTCCCAAACTTATTCTGTTGGTTAATTCTTCTTGGACTAGCATGATCTGATACTGTCTGTATGTTTTCGGTGATTAGTCCAAAGCCCCTATACTTTAAACTAATAAACAAGTGACTAAAAACAAATTATTCTTACAGCTTAGAAAAGTGAGCTGACCTAATGAGATGTTTACTAGTTTCTTGGATGAATGAAACTTCTTATCGACTGTGAAAATTTGAATAATTCTAGCAGAACGCCCAGCTCATGCTATTCGGAGGATGTTTAGGTATAAGTCGTATGCAGATGATTGATTATCCACTTGGGTATCAAGATATTCAACAGGCTATTTCCAAATTTACGTGAAGGCATACGTGCTGGCGCAATTAGTGCTACCAATACTTGGCGATATAATTCTGATGTTTGAAGTGATATATGTTCCTGTGAAAAACGACGGGTGATATTCAGCAGTAATGGGCAAATATGTCGTGGATTGACAAATTCTTGCTAACTTACCAAAAATTCACTGAGAACATGGTAGTCAAATATTGTTTTAAGAGAAATCGGAAAATAGCAAGAAAAAGGAAGGAGAAGGAGAGAGATGAACCTTAAAACTGGAGCCCAAATCCAAGTCCTAGTCCATCTATTTCTTAAACTTCTCCTTGTCCCATTCTTGACCCATGCCTCCATCCGAAACTGACGCCTTGTTGGCTGTAGCCTTTGCACCAGCCCCCTATGCTATCAGTTGCGTGCACTCTTTCCGAGGCACAGGTGCCTTGAATATATGACATCAAATTATTTAAGAGATTTCCCACATAATTCAGTTCGTTATTCCCCGTTGCTTAGAAACGTACCGACGACCTTTTATTTTGCCCTACTGAAGTCCTTGACATCCCGTACAGGATACCTAGCACATAACGGCAACACGTACTCCTGGGAACTGCAAACGCGAAAAATTATTATCTAAATGATCTGACCTCTTCTGTTCCCATCATATTTGGATGTCCTAGCTCAATTTTATATCAGCAATTAGGGTTTTTTGACACAATGATTATTATAGTATATGCATAGAAAAGCTGAAAATTCGCTTTACAATTAAGAGAGAAATCATGCCTCCATGAAAATTGTTGTCGATCACTTTTCTACGATGAATTCGTCGACTTCCATCCCAAAATGGCGGCCCCCTGCCTGCTTGGCATAGCCTAGCACCTCGTCACCCACTTTTACTTCAGTCACTGATAAGGGCTTACCGTCTTTAGATATAAGTCGGATCGTCTCGGCATTCTGTAAAATGACGGTGCCTTGTTGACGATCGATCTCAGCACGTATTAGTTTGAGCGGGCGGGTCTCTATTTTTGATCTTCCAACGACCGCGCTTCTTGCAATGCCGTCCTTGTTAACAATCCACACTTCGCTTCCTGATTCCATCTCAGAAAGATATCGTGTTCCTCCTCCAGGCACCACCGTGTAACAATATACTGCACCCGCATTCACCCTAAATGGCCTAGGCGAAGTAAAGGACGAGCCAACTGACTCATTGTGCACCAAAAGCATAAAGTTTGATTTGCTTCCAACCAGCATGCCTTCACCCATCTTCATCATAGAAACAGTATCTACACAGACCCGCTCTCCGTTTCCAACGTCTTTTACCTCTATGACCTTAGCGCTTGAGATAACGAATCTTGAAGTATTTAGTTGCTGTCTTGCCCTGTCGACTTCTTCCTCGCTGTTGGTCGATAAGACTACTCCATCGACCCCTAGCTCAAGCACTGCAAACAATGTGAGGACCTCCTGTGAACTTTTCGCTGTGGCAAACACTCTTGTTTTGGAGTTGTGCAATTTGGCAATAATATTCTCTAGGGGGATAATCTTCCAATTTGGCGTGTCAACGATCACAAGTTCTGCACCATTGTCAGATGCTTTTGCAATTTCATCGATGTCAAGGTTGCTCGTGACCTTCTTGAAGTATGCAACCCTTTTACCAGTGGACCTAAGTGACTTCAATTCATCCAAAGTCTGGCAGATTACGATGTCAGCATCCTCAGACCCATAAATTGTACTGACAGTTCCGCCCGCTACTTTGGGGTCAACGTTGAATATCAAATTACCCTTATCCTTTAGTTTGGAAAGAAATTCTCCAAGCGAAGATACTGCTAAGGTTGGCTTTACGATTAGCTCTTTTGGTTTGAGATCAGTCAAGCTCTTTCAACGCCTCTCTTACATTTCTGTTATCTATTATGATCTTATACAATGCTCGAACCATCGCAGGGGGATTTTTATGTTGAAAGATGTTGCGCCCAAATGTCACACCTTTAGCCCCTGCTGTCATTGCACCGTTGCACATTTCTAAGATTTCTCTGTCTGTATTGGCCTTAGGTCCTCCAGCTATCACTATCGGGACAGGGCAGCTCCGCACAACTTGCTTGAATGAGTCTGGGTCGCCAGTATACACCGCTTTTACTACATCGGCTCCCGCTTCGGCTCCCACCCTCGCAGCATGTGCCACGATGGCTGGGTCATGGGGATTCTTAATATTTTCTCCGCGTGGGTACATCATAGCCACAAGCGGAATACTCCACTCGTCGCACTTATCAGAAATCATTCCCAGTTTTTGCAGCATTTCCGGTTCTTCTTTTGAGCCCATGTTTATGTGGAGAGAAACTGCGTCAGCTCCAAGCCTGATTGCCTCTTCAACACTTCCTATCAGCATCTTTCTGTTAGGTGCTGGACCTAAGGAGGTGCTCGCTGAAAAGTGTACTATCAATCCAAGATCAGGCGGCTTTGGCATGGTCTTTATTATGCCCTTATTTACGAGGACACAGGTAAGTCCAGCAGAGGAGCATTGATAGATCAGGGAGTGGATATCCTCTAGTCCCTTGATCGGACCGTTACTTATGCCATGATCCATTGGAATGCACAGCATTTTGCCGTTATTCAATATCCTCGAAAGCCGGATATCCCTGCCTAAGACCATATATGTATGCAGACTTCTTGCTGCCCTCCTTATAATTTGTTTTATCATTCAGTATTCAGATAGATCGCAATAGTTGAAAATCAAAAGCTGAATAGCGAGCTACTCTATTTAACAGGTTGGGTAACGTACTCTGTATTTTCTTCGAGATACTCAGAACTAAGCTCTTATATCTACAGTGACTTTTAATCAGGTAGTAACTTGCTAAAGAAGCACGAACGAAATCCGTTCTGCTATATCTGCAACCTATTCTTCACGCCCGAATATCTCCCGATTCACCTCAAAGCAGACCACACGAAGGAAGAATTGGCCGCTCATCTGCTAATGACATATTTTGATGAATGGTATGAGCAGGATGATGCAATTAAAAAAGCCACGAAGACATCTCGCTGACTCGCATAAGTTTTTTACAAATGCTAGCCCAGAGTAGCGTATGGGCTACGAGTCCGACTCATCCGAGTTGGGAAGAATGTCGACTAAGAAGCTGGCCATACTATTTGGCCTTGCCTTTCTTGGAGCATTCATGCTCATACAGATGATACAAGGATTCCCCCTTGCGGAGATCTTATTCCGTCATACTGTAACTGAAGAGGTTACTGTGTCGATAAAGCAGGGAGATGTGTGCGTAATCGAGCCACCAGATAATCAACCGAAAAGCATTCAAGGGTGTCCTTATAACTTGTCCGACCCGCTAATCGTAACTTACTACGAAGGCGCCACAAATGTGGAATCTCACAGGCTAAACAGATAGTTTGTTTTTTGTTTTAATCTCTTTCTATTCTGTTATTAGTTATCGCCTTTAAAACGACCCTGAAATTGTGCTCATTCCCCCTTCGCATATCTACGGGTGTCTCCATAATTATTGGCAGAGCCTGAACTACGGAATGATTGAGTATGGCACTCATACCCTCCAAACCGATGGATCCAAGGCCGATATGCTCATGCCGGTCTAGGTTTGAGCCGAGCCCTCCCTTTGAATCATTCAAGTGGATAATTTTCAATGCTTTGAAGCCGATGATATTTTCGATTTTCTCAAAAACTCTATTTACGCCCTGATTTGTGCGTAAGTCGTAACCGGAGGCAAAAAGGTGGCAGGTATCGATGCAGAGCCCATAGTGAGTTGAGCAATCGAGCATATCGAGGATCAGGCGAAGCTCTTCAAGCGTGCCACCAATACTATTCTTGTAACCGGCGTTATTTTCCAATAGAACCACGACTTCATTTGCACATTCGCTATGCACACGAGCCGCCATCAGAGCATTCACCAGCTGTTCAATACCGCTATTTGATCCCTTTCCCATATGACTTCCGAGGTGTATCACAAGATAGGATATCCCGAGCAAATTACATCTCTGCATCTCTTCTGTAAGGATTTTAACTGATCTTTGATACAGTTCTCCCGGTGGCCCTGACAGGTTCGGAAGGTATGGCATATGAACAGCTACCGAGGTCCTTTGGATACCACTTTCAGCGAGCCTATTTTTGAAGGATTGTGACTCACTACGCGACATCGGCTTGGCTGCCCAGCCACGGGGATTTCTGGTAAATATCTGAAACGCAGTACAATGTAATTTCTTTGCGTTATCGACGGAATTTGCTATCCCGCCTGCTATGGAAACATGAAACCCCAGCCTCCGAACCATGGATTCGATATGAAATCTTTTTTGATACTTTAAACTTATGGTAATGGAGTTTTTATGGTAGAAGTGTTATGATATTGTAGAACTTGTCTTCTATAAAAATGGGTGGCAGCGATTTGGCCAAATATCCGTTTTTGAATGAAGCTGGTGAATATCTACGCGAATCGAGTTTTGGCTGGGATGAGCTTGACAGACCAGATATGAAGTATATTATCGACAGGGCTGCTGAGCGTATTGAGACCGAAGTCGATGGGAAGATATATGACAAGCTCGAAAGATACGAAATTGAGATTCTTACGTTCATTGTTTCTCTCGTGATAGTCAAGTCAGTTGGCATCGATCAGGTAGTTAGGAAGTTCGCACTAGCGGAAGCAAGAAGAGCTGAGAAGTTCCTGACAGAGGATCTAAGGAAGGCGAGCGAAATTAAGCGGCGTTCCGTCTTCACTAAGATCATTGAAGATTTGTTCAAATTGAGAATAATTGTATCAGAGGATCAGCGTCTATTCAAGGTCCGAGTTGTCGATTATCTTGCAAGAGCTTCTCATTTCCATGAACAGGAATGGAAACTAATCAATAGACTTGTCCACAATGGTTATGTTTATCTCGATGCTGATGAGACGGTCAGGCTCATTCGGAATGAGCTTTCTGCGCTCATATATGATAAGGTCAAAGCAATGACCCTACCTACTCTACCTCAAACCATAAAGTCAAAGGCTGACCAAATACGGTCAAAACTTTTATCACGTTACGAACGGCAGCCCTCAGCATCTGTAACAGATTACCCACCGTGTATCAAGCATGCACTTGAGGTGATGAGCAGAGGGGAAAACCTACCTCACTCCGCACGCGTTATGCTTGCCACCTATATGCTGGCTATTGGGAAGCCTGTGGATGATATTGTCTCGATGTATGAAAATGCACCGGATTTTAACGAAAAGATAACCAGGTACCAAGTGGAGCACTTAGCGGGTATGAAAGGAAGCCACACGAAATACTCTGTTCCTTCATGTGAGAAAATCCGGAACGAAAATCTCTGCTTCGCAACTGCGGAGTGTGACAAGCTGACAAATCCAGTCCAGTTTGGCAGGAAGAGGAAATGAAAGAGAATAACTCAGGCGCTCAGACTATTCCTTTATTAAAAAAAACATTCAGAGAGTATTACTTCCGCAAGTCGAACGGTATTGAAGAGCCGCTTAAAATAGAGCAGCGTGAGTTTGGATATATGCAGTTCGGGCAAGCAGGAATGCTCAGGCATCTGTCTTTCAAAAGTATTAAGGAGCTAGATGCCATGCTTGTTCGGGAAGCGCCTTCTGACGTATATTGCTCAAATGCATACTATAGATTTCCAATACAACAACCTATGCAGGAAAAACAATGGTTAGGGGCAGACCTGATCTTTGATATTGATGGTAAAGATTTAAGGATGCCGTGCGTTCCATCGCATTTGTACTCGTTTTGCATACAATGCGGGCGTGTATCTTCTCCTACTGCGCGCGATGACCAGGGACAATACTCTTGCTCCTCCTGCGGATCGAGAAAAGCAAATTTCGTTTCGATCCCTTGCACTAAGTGCATAGATGCGTCTAAAAAAGAGGTTAGTCGTTTGGTGGAATTCTTGCGGATAGACATTGGTCTAGAGAGCAGCGCTATTACCTCTTACTTTTCTGGCAATAATGGCTTCCATGTACACGTAAACAGCGATGCATGCCTCTCTCTTGATCCACAGGCTCGCTCGGACCTTGTGAGCTATCTCTCTGGAAATGGTCTTATTTTGGAAAGTATCGGAGTACGAAAGACCACCAGGGATGAATTGTTCGCTATAAGATTCCCCAAGAGTGGACTCGCATATGGTTGGAGAAGAAGAATTGCAGAGAAACTCAAGATCGATATGACATCAGCAATAAAACTAAGAAATATTGTCAACCAACATGGTGGCTATGATGCATTCAAGGTTGAATTTGAAAGATTAGCAAAAGACATGGGAGTGAGAATAGATCCACAAGTAACGACTGATGTTCACAGGGTTTTCAGGATGCCTGGAACACTCAACAGCAAAAGTGGTCTCTCAAAGACAAGATGCACAGATCTCCATTCCTTTGATCCCTTCTCCGATGCATGTCCTTTAGGTGACAACATGATAAACGTCACGGTTAAGACTCAAATCAAGTTAAGGTTAAGAAACACCATATTCAATCTTTCAAAGGAATCGGCCGAAATACCTGCATACGCAGCAGTTTACCTGATGTGCAAAGGACTCGCAGAAGCGAACTAGACTCCGACTCAATAGAATGGATTTGGGAATGGCTCTTATTAACAACCATATAGGAAGCATTAACAGGGGCCCAAAAACAGATGCTTTCAACCCCGTCGGTCCAATAGGCAGCTTTGCGATTCAAGCTGAGACGTTTGGAGCCGAGTATTCGATTTGGTGTAAGGTTAAGAGATTTTATGAAGCAACGTATTATGACCGTAATTGATGCTATCTTCTAACCTGTTGATGGATATTGTCGGTCTAGCCAACAGCACTACTGTAAAATCTCACAGTTTTGAAATTTGATTACTGGACGTTTGAGGATAAACAGCCAACATCCATGAGGGGCAGGTAAAACTATTATTGCCTAGAAAAAGAACAGCTAGCAATCGCTCGCCGACGCAGAGTGGAGCATTCTCAAGATGACTTCAATTTGTGCTATGCCATAGGTGATGGTTTCGTGCAACCCTGAGCGCTACTAGAACTTTTGGCTTACCCGAAATTATCAATAGGGCATCAGTTAAATGGTGCAAGCAAAGTCAATATTTCAGTTGGAAGCTGATCCTCTATTGACTTGGGCATATTTGATCTTGGAGTTCAGGAACGATAAAGAACGTATCAGTGCCAATAGAGGGTGGCAATGAGATTGACAGTAATGGTAGTTGACAACCTATCACCCTTTACAGATGATATAATCAATTGTCTTGGACAATTGGGGGAGACACACTTTCACAGAAGATTTTTTGAAGTCTGTGAGGAAGATCTCGCACAATGCGAAAAGGTCATACTCTCAGGGAGGCGCAAATACAGCAAAGAGATAAACGCGGTAAATTCAAGGATCACAAGATACTGCCAAGCTCAAGATAAACCAATTCTGGGTATTTGCTACGGGGCTGAAATAATAGCACTAACCCTTGGAGGCTCAATAAGTAAAATGCCCACCCCCAGTCAAGGGTTAACTGAAGTCTCAATCTCACGCACAAATCCACTGACTAGGGGAAAGAATTCTATCTTGGTGTATGAGAGCCACAGATACGCTATTGCCAAACTTCCTTCAAATTTTATCTCGGTGGGAAGTTCTGAGTGCTGCCAGCATGAGGTATTCTGCAGCCACAATAATATGATATACGGTACACAATTTCACCCTGAAAAGAGCGGAGATGACGGCCGGGATCTTCTGAAGAACTTTCTTAACACATAAGAAGAATTTTATTTGCTTATCAAAAATAGACATCGGACAGGCTTGGAATCCCAACCAGACCATTTCATCACCTTACCTCTTGTAAGTGCGAGCGAAGATAGTGCGGACCTACCTCTTGTAATGAATGTTGTCATCAAATACTGGGGTCAAGACATCCCTCCACGCATATCGGCTGCATCAACTATGAGAGGTGATACAATGATTCATGGGATTGAACTTGCGGAGAGACTCGGTTTTTTATCATACATTTACAGGAGCTCAATGAAGGATCTGAAAAGGCGAATCGATCAAGCCATACCACCCATAGTCATAATGCCAGGGATACAAACAACTGTGCAGCATGCGATGGTCATATCGGGCTATGATAGCGAGGAGCGAAGGATCCTGACCTACGTACCAGAACCGGATACGGTAGGGGCTATTCCAGAGTCAAAGTTTGAGCAGGACTGGGAGCAAGACGACATGATTGCCATAATCATGATTCCTTCTGACATGAAGGACCTGCTAAAGAATGACAACCTCAAGTTTGCCAAATCGAATAGACTGTGTTTTGAGGCCGAAGAACTGAGACAACATGGAAAAGTGGATAAGGCGGTCTCAAGCTTGCAAAAAGCTATAGAAATCGACTCCGATAACGCGCATGCATGGGGTCTCCTGGGTGGCATTTACAATGAGACGAATTCTGAGGAGGCTGTCCATTGCTATGAAAAGGCAATCAAATTGAACGTAAGATACTATCTGGCATACAGAGGTCTTGGAAATTATTATCTTAAAAAGAAGAATTATACGCTTGCAGAAGAATACTACACCAAGGCAATAACCATCAATCCGTCCCGATTTGGCCCTATATTCAAGAATCGTGCAATAGCGAGGATGCAGCTTGACAAAAATAAAGCTGCAAAAGAAGATCTAGTCAGATATCTTGAATATACACCAGCTGCTGAAGATCGAAAAAGCATTCAAGAAACACTGGATCAGTTTGACTCATCTTGATAGCGCGTATACAACGTGTCATTCATTTGTATTATTCATTGCTCTCTTCGATAACCTCTAAATCACTAAATCACGCCGATGATAATTATTAATCTTTCATTGTTATGCGGCCATCCATTTTATCGCTTCGGCTGGGCTCTTGAGTGAACATTCGAACGCTATGTAAGTTTTACAGGCCTCCAAACCGAGAAGCCGCTAACTCTAATAATGTTGCCGTCCGAAAAGTTTTGAGCCAGTTATGATTTTTTCTGTCGCGCCTAGTAGCTTCTTTATATCACTCTCTTCATGCGCAAAAGATAACGCGGCCATTTTTGTCGGT
>DATFCN010000098.1:0-6677 GCA_035253045.1 Nitrososphaera sp. | reverse complement strand
ATGCATAGAAGGCAAACAAGAACTATCTTGCAGCACTTCGAAAAATCCCGTTATGTGACCTGGACTAAATGCTTTGGCTATCGCTATGGGCGGCCCAACCAGGTCTGTTGCCATGCCTTTGTTTATAAACCTCGAAAATATAAAAATAATGTTTAATTAGTTTAAATGCATTTAAACAATTGCCATGGCACGCTACGCAAGACGCTTACAGCAAATCGGCAGCAGCATCCTAGTATCGCTACCCAGCGTATGGATTAAGAGCAATAATCTAAAGAAAGGAAGCATTGTGCCCGTGGATATAAATCGTGACAACTCTATATCGATATTTCCATCGCAAGACGACAATGCAGACAAGATAAAGGAATTGACACTTTCCTATCCGTCAGTACCAATGGATATGCTACTGAATCAAGTGTACGGCGGCTATCTGCTAGGATACGATGTGATCAGGATTAAGGCTAGCTTGCAGATTTCATTTGAAGACGCCGATCGTATTAAGAAGGCCATGCGAAAACTGGTCGGACTAGAAATAGTTGATGAAGATGGATTGCTGATATCTGCTCAATTCTTACTTGATGCAGACACCCTTGATGCTGAAAAGATACTCCGCCGTATGAGTGCAATAGTTGCAGGCATGTACCGAGACATGCTTGAGGCTATAAAGCTAAAACAGAATAGTAGCATCCGCAAAGTCATAAGCGGTAGGGATGATGAGGTCGATCGACAATACTTCTTGCTCGTCAGGCTGATTCGGAGTGCTATGATGGATCAAAAACTAGCGGCCAAGCTCAACCTAAGCAATATTGACATCCTTGACTATAGGATAGCAGCCAACTTGCTTGAGAGCGCTGGAGACTATATCGTTGATCTTGCAAATGCAATAGAACTCTCCCACATCAAAGCCGTCGATGAGATAGTAGAAGCGGGAGTTCTTGTTGGAAAGATGCATGAAAAATCAATTGCTGCATTTGTGAACAAGAATAGATCAGAATCAAACACCATAATCAAGACCTACGATAACTTTTTGGAAATTATGAATGCTATCAAAACCAGTGTAGATTCAAAGAGTCTTGAGTCCACAGTATCAATATTGAACCTCCTATATTCGATGGACAAGATAGCCCGCTGCTGGGTCGATGTAGCGGATCTGGTTAAGCCGACCCATCTCACAGCCCCTCTCAAAAATGCATAATTATCAAAATTGGAAACTCAAGGCACCTCGCAAATAGCACCGAGAATGTTTTGATGATATTTCAGCTCGATGGATCGCCTGACGCCTGTGGTTATGCGGTGTTTAATGCTATTGAGGAGAGTCAGGTCAAGTCAATATAGAAATATACTTGCTAGCATATCCATGGGCGAAATGAACGCTGGAGTTGTTGCAGCGAGATAAACGACCTGGTTGCAAAGCCAATTACATTTGAGAGTCCATAATAACTAATATGGGTCAAACAAATGCTTGGGAGTTCGGGACATCTCCTATGGCTTAGCTTGGGTTGAAGTCAAAAAAGGAAAGTATGTATGTTATTCTATCGTTGAAAGCACCAACTATAAAAGATTGAAAGGTTACCGCGGAATAAATAGGCCAACTTAGACTATTACATTCACCAGAAATATCAGAGGATATGAAACAGCATGGAGCAGAGATAAAGAAAATACTGTACACCACAAAGCAAGTGCCTTCTCTTATGAGTTTGAAAACACGATCTTGATTTTGCACGATAAAAACCCCGTAATAGAAGGTGAATTGAAGACAAAAGAGACACTCCAGAAAATGGTCCTTTAAAAGGAAAGCCCTTTGTAGTCTATTTGCACCTCAAACGACTGATAGCCTGCTGCTTTAACTTGCGATGCTATCTTCGTGCTCTCCAGATTGCTCCCTGCGAGTGCAATAATTGCTCCTCCTCCCCCTGCCCCTGTTATCTTGGATCCAATCGCGCCAGCTCTATTGCATATATCTATTATATCTCGTGCCTTGGGGTGCGATACACCGATTTGCTGAAGTATGAGTTGGTTTTGATTCATAAGCTCACCTATTCTATCATACTTGCCTGATTCTATGGCAGCCCATGCTTGCAAGGAAATCTCAGCAGCCTGCTTTGCGAGGCTTTCAAAAAGTGCACCATTTCTATCCTTGAACCTCTTGACACCTGTCACAAGATCTGACGTATGGTGCTTGATTCCTGTGCTGGCAATGATGAGGGAAAGCGAGTCCTTTGTCTCTGCCTTCTTGAAGCTTTTTGATTTGCTGTGGAACTGCATCAGCCCCCCAAAGGTGCTGACATAGCAATCTGCGCCTGAAGTTTTTTTATGAATTTGTTTCTCGGATTCGATTGCAAGGTCGCATACCTGCTGCCTGTTGGTATTTTTTTGGAAAAGCGAATCTACAGCAGCCACGATCGCAACACATGATGCTGCAGAGGAACCAAGTCCTATACCTGGAGGTACGCTTGAGGAAATGTTGACTTCTATCCCTGTCTTGTTCTTATTTCTTAGTCGTATAACCAGTCTGATGGCGTCATATATGGGATCCAAAACTCCCTTTGCTATCCTTCCACCTTCAAATGCATTAAAACCTCCATCATAATTGTATTCGCCAGAGACTCCTATGTCTGATCTAATAACTATTCTTCCTTCTTCATGTAATAATATGCGGGCATCGACAGATATCCTCCTGTTTATAGCAGCAAGGATAGCCAGGCCGCCATATACAACAAAGTGTTCTCCAAACAGGATTATCTTAGCCGGTGCAGATGCCTTGCCCTGGTTCATACGAACACTATCGAAGAATATCCTACTACTGCGCTTACATCTCCAGTAACGTCTCCGCTTGTTGCATATTTTAGTAGTTCCCCTCTTGTTGCACCAAGGTTCTTTGCTGCTACCATCATTGTCGCAATTGCTCCATAGCCGCACGCAGAAATATTCATCCTTTCAAGGACAGTGTAAAACCTGCTAATGTCAATTGAAAGTATTGCGTTTATCAGTTGTCCATCCTTTCTATGAGCTTCACTGTGTGGTTCATAGTGTGTAAAGTCTGATGATGCCAAGAGCAGAGTAGATTCAGCAGTATCCAATTCAGTTATCGTCTGCGATATTGCATTCCCCAGGTCAAAAGCTATGTCTCTCTTTTGAGAAACGAGCACAACTGGCACAATTTTGAAATTTTGTTTGATACATTGCAAGAAAGGAATCTGAACTTCCAAACAATGGTCTCTGCTGTGGGCATAATCGTCAAAGTCAAGAGTGGCTGATCTCTTTCTTATTTTCTCCGCCATCTGAGAATTGACTTGCACGTCGCCAACTGGTGTCTCCCATGTGCCCTCTTTCATTGCAGCCACCCAAGAGCCTATTCCATAGTGATTTGGGCCCACCATTATAACATCATGAAAATCTGTCGATGATATTTCGTAAAAGCCGTTTGCAGCAACCGCGCCAGAGTAAATATAGCCTGCATGAGGGGATACAACGCCGTAGATTCTACGTTGCTTGTTACTAGGTGGAGTAGTAGTAGTCAGGGTTCTGCCTGGACCAAATTGCTGGTTGCGAAAACATTGGTCAATGAGCGCTCTTAGCTCTATAGCGTTGTCAGGATAAAACATGCCTGCGACCGCAGGTGCCCTTCTTATCAATATATTCCCCCGTAGACTAAAGTCGGACCAAGCAATATAATTGATAGTTTCTGCCGAAAACATGTGCGCTAGCATGCTTTGGCGCCATAGTTAGTAGTAATCAATTTCATGTCTTTACACTCAACTACTTATTGAGGATTGTATATGGGACTTTTTTTCATCTCAGTTTATACTTTCTGCGGTTGGTGAGTTTCACTGCGTGAGAGGTCGTACTGTGGCATCTATAGTGTAAGTGACGGTAAATGGTTCTGAGCTTCTTTTGTGAAATACAAGTCCACTCCCTGTGAATTCAAATGTGCCAGATGCAGTCGGAACATCACCAGTGATTATATTGTTATCGATTATACCTGTTAGATGAGAATAGGTTATAGTCGTGCCGTTTATTACCGCAGTCGGTGGCTCTCCATGTACTTCATCAGGCGGCTGATCAGGCCTGTAGATGTGTATTACCTCTACTTCTATGGGTTTGCTTGCCGTAAATGTGACTTGGCCAGTATAGACCTTGCCATCATCTCTTATTGGCAGTGCAAATACTACTGCGTGAGGAAGATTCCCTGTATGTGCCACAGGAGCTGCTCTTGACATTGCAGTCTCTTGTACCATAATAATTTCTTCAGTCTGCTGCTGTGCAGTTGCCTCAGTCTTTATTGCCATATTAGAAACAGCAGCTGCTATTGAGGATGCAAGCCCCGCAGCCAATAGGATCATCGCTATGATCGTAGTTGATGCTCTATCTCTATCCATATATGCACTCATTTTGATTTAGGTAATGATATAGGTTCCGCTAATTTGCCTCAAAGATCATTCCCGACACTCTAGGTTCAGTTTAACGTTGGTGTGAAAAGGCATATTGGTAAATGTGGTATGAGCATTAATCCGCAGATTGTATAGCTGCTTGCTCTAGACTTTCTTAGGGAAAGCTATGAAAGTATGGATGAATTGCAAAGGACGGTAAGGGGTAAGCTCCAACAATACCTTGATACTCATATTATTTGACGTATCCTCAGTTCTGCAATGGATATTAAACAGCGTAAGTATCCTTACGCTATACACATGCGATCAGGTCGGTTTAATCATGGTAGGAATAAACCAGAATCAGGTATTGGTGTTGTCGTTGCTCCTGTTGGTGATAGGTTAGATAGCAGTGATGCAAATAAGACCGACCACAGGGCGGCTATTACGAATACCAGTACTATCGTCAATATCGCTCCAACTTTAACACCATTTTTCGCTAACTGCCTATCCTCGTCTTTAAGTACAAAAAACATAGCCATTCCACCCACAAATCCAAAAAATATGGGTAATAGATACCATATAGCTGAACCTCGGTTTTTTTGTTGTTCTGACATTTTTTTCTATCTTACTTTTTTCATGTCAGATATAAGCTAGTAATTAATAATTTGTTAGTTAGTTTGTCAACCACTGCAATTTATGCAGCGCGTCATCATTATCTAACTCCTCCGTCTTCCTTTTTGGCCTTGGTGCTTTTCAGCTAAGTATTGGCCATCAATAATGGTATTAAAGAATGAAAGGACCTACCTTGCAGGGTCAAAGGAGTTCACGGCTAAGCAGAGAAGGGACATAAGGTATAGGCTTAACAAGAAATTACGACGACGCGGCGCCGCGGAATTACGCGACGGTGACGACGACGACGACGACGGCCGGCGGTCTAGCCTGGTTAGGAGAGTGCCGCCGACTGACAGGGTTAATGAGAGGGTGAAAAATATAGAAGAAAATGGATGGGCCGGGTCGGAGTTGAACCAACGATCCCCGCCATGTCAAGGCAGCCTTTTAGCGAATATCGATAAAGTAGCCCCTGAACAAACCAATAATCAAAGCATTTTGGGAGTAGATCGCGATTTCAAATCTTGCCCGCTGTTCCCATTGCAAGGGGGTCATAGGCTCAACTCCGAGTCAGAGGAATGGTCTATTACTACCCCTACCATCATAATAGACTGGCAGCAATTTCATCAATTCCTCCTTCAAAGAATGACTGCAAAAACTGCAGAAGATAGAATACAATACGCTAAGCGATATGTTGAGATACTGGCAAATAATAGAAACGCTTGTAACCAGTTACTGTCTGCTACCCCAAACAAACGCATTCATATCATGAAAGCGTTATCAAGTGTGGCACGGTTTACAGGCCGCAGTGATCAATGGCGTCAGATGCGCCAGCAGTATCAACTTAGTTGGTCGACAGGAACAGAAAAGATGGATGCTTTTACAAGATTCTTTGATGACTCCCGTTCGTTGGATGTTCTGCTCCAATGGCTCCGTGAAGCGATACAGGTTTTGCCATCTCGGTATGCGAATCTGTTGCTATTCTGCACATTAACAGGAATGAGAGGGAGCGAATGCATAGAGGCTGTCAGGCTGTTGAGATCTATGGATATCACCAGCGACCAATCTTCCAGTAAGGAAATCAGTCGAGATACACACCGATCTCCTTCATATTACAACTCAGAGCGCCAAATACTACAACACTATCTTTATCCTAACATCTTTATCCGAAGGACAAAGGCCATTTACATCAGCATTGTAAACGACCACATAATTGGGGTGGCTCAAAAAGTAGAGGAAAACCCCAGTCTAATCGGCCTAAAAAGGGTGATTATGCGGAGGAAGTTAAGCATGAACATAAAATACTGCAGGAAAATACATGCTAGTTGGTTGCATCATAGAGGGATATCATCAGACTTGATTGATGCATTACAAGGTAGGATATCAAAGAATATCTTTCTGCGTCATTATCTAACGCCATCGGCTGATTACAAGGGTAGGATATTAGAAGCACTATCAGAGCTGCAAAAACAACTACTGACTAACTAAATAATTAATAGGATTCTGTAACGCTACAGGCTCTACATCATCTGAATTTGTAGCAAGATCGATTATTTGATAGCAAGCGATTATTCACTTAGTTGTTTTAGCAGGTCCTTGTAGACATCCTCCGGAACGGAATAGCTGTCTTTTGAAAGATTTGTAAGATATTGAATAATCACACTTTTTGAGAGAATACCAGATTTATTAGCAACTATGAAA
>DATFCN010000097.1:0-8944 GCA_035253045.1 Nitrososphaera sp. | reverse complement strand
TTTCCCTTCTTTGTCTCCTCGAAGTTTGTTATCTAATGCTTAATTGCAATATTCAACCTCTGAACCTATATATGCATGCCAATAATAATAATCCAAAAAGACAAAAAGGAGAGGAAGGTAACACTCCATCAGAAAGAGCTTCTGACACAAGAGTAGAAAAGGATGATCAAGATATTCTAACAACAACCCAACGAATTAACAGAACTTTTGATGAAGCGAAGGAAAATACAAGAAGAGCGGTACAGGAAGCAGAAAGAGAGCTTCCACGATATATGCAGATTGTCACAACCAACCAAGAGCAGTCAGTGGGAGCAGTGAGAGATACTATGGAGAACTATCTCGATTCACAGAGAGAAATTACTAATTTTGTTCAGTCATTTTTGAGATCATACATCGACAATGTGTTATGGATGCCTACAAGGAGAGCCATAGAGAACTATGCTGCTGCTGTAAGCAATACAACTGATGCTACTGTAGCAGGAATCAGGATTTACAATAATATTATCTATGCAAATGCAGAGGCAGTTAGGCTTTCGCTGGAGTATAATAGAGACAATGCCAGGGAAATGTCCAGAGTATTTGTTAATACAGCAAAACAATTAGAAAAAATATAAAATGAAGATAGATCATAAAAAGGACATAATAGCAGCATGTTAGAACAGAAGGAAAAGAAAAATCAGTATCAAGGACAAGAACGAGAACAAGAGCAACAACAACAACAGTATGACGAAGATCATATAGAACTCAGCAAACGCGAGATCCAAATATTGAACTGCATAAAGGGGCAATCACGAACAGAAAAACAAATTGCCAAAATGATCAGACTTGACACTCTCATAGTTTCTCCATTGATAACCGAATTGATGCTGAAGGGCTATGTTGAGACAATTAGAAGACGTAGATTATTTTTCTTTTCAAGAGAATACTGCATAATCACAGTTGATGGGCTTGATGCACTTGAACAGGCTAGAAATCTGTTTGAAAATATAATCGAGCTTATTAGAGAGAGGGCTATTGAAACTATTGACAATATTGCCGCAGACTCGCCTTTCTTAAGGCTTGCAGTAATGTCTGCCAAGGCAGCTTACAAGACTGCAAAGGTGCTGGTGTGAAATGGGTGAAAGGAAAATTGTCATTTCTTATAGTGGTTAACCATCACAGTCATAGGAAAAAAGAGACTCTTGTACATACTGAAAAAGATATACATGCAGTAAGATTGGCAAGCAAACCTTTGTAGTAATCGACCTCACAATAATAAGTCTGCAAAAATGACGAGAGAAACAGTCTAATATTTAGTTGTTTTTACAGCGATTCCATCTACAAGAATAGCTGCCAGCAATATAATAAAATACACACACTAGTAAATAGTATCAGGTTTATCGTTAGCTATGGGCGCAAAAGAATCGGCAGTAGCAAAGTCTAGAGGTTTACAAGATGAACGAGATATGACCCCCCCAGACGCTGCTTTACTTCAAGTGCTTCACGATAAGAGAAAAATTTCAAAAGATGATGCAAATTATGTAGAAAGTGAAGAACCACGTGATCAATCGTGCATTAAATGCAAGTTCAACCTTGGCGATGAAGGGAAGTGCCACGTAGTTGATGGGCAAATCAACAACGAAAAAGGTATCTCGAAGTTTTTCTCACCAAAGGGCGACGGAATGCTACCTGGAGATATTATTTGGATGTACGTAAAGCAAGGTGGAAAGAAGCTGAAATATGAGGAAGGATATGTTATCGAAGAAGGTGCTCCTGGTTTTCAATGCAAGGATTGTAAGTACTATATGTACTCTGGAGCTTGTCTATTCATAGAAGGCAAGTTCAAACCAGAGATGAGCTGTGGTTTTATCGTGAAACTAGGACATGGGACTCAGGTTTAGATGCCGACCCTTCGCTTTGCGCTCATCTAGCAATAATGTATTGATGTCCTTCCAACGACTTCTTCATGGATTATTACATTATCGAACTTATAGACTTAGGTTACAATTCAAGTCTACGACAGGAGAAAACTTGTTGACTGTAAGTGTAAATAGTAGGACCATTTTCAACTCTTATTGACACCTGCTCTCCTCATCAAAATTCTGATAAAACTTTAATCGCCGACATCCATCTAACTTAGACCCGATGCTTCAAAGTATAAAAGGTATAAAACCAAGACAAATAACTATTACACATAAGGTTTGGGATGAAGCCAAGAAGAATACGCTTAATGGGATAGAGAAAAAAATCTCTGCAGCAGAAACAATAGTCCACAGTCAAGCGTCGATTGATATTGCTGCGTCATTGTATACATATGCGTTAGAGGAGTTTGGCAAGCTTTTATTGTTAAGAAATCTTCCTAAGATAAAGTCAAGCAACAGAAGAAACGTCAATTATAAGAATGAATTTGCCTGTCATGACAAAAAGTTCGAATTAGCATTTGATTATCTTCAGAATGCTAACCATGGTTATTGCTTAATATTGAATGATCGAGGTAGTTTTTCTCCTAAAAGTTCTAGTTGGAGATCATTTGATTTGGGCTTACTGGCAGACTTCAATGCAAGATTATCCTTACTTTATACAGATTTTAAATACCATCAAGGAGGCATAATCCTGGAAGTTCATCCTTCTGTCAATAAAGATTATCTCATCAGAGCTATTAGGGAGCTAAGGTCTGCTGTACAAGAGCTTAACATGTCAAGCACGTGATGGAAGAATAATGTATGATATCTCCAATAAATAGACTATATGATCGATGGCAACTTCATTCGATGTTGTAACTGCATAGATCACTGACAAGGCCAAATGCGTGTATTCTGATCCCTTGAAGACATAAACAAACGTCTACATAGGGGAAGCCTCGACTTTTCTTGTAGTGAGTGCTTTGTCCGCCGCATATTCCTTATCACGAGAATCAGTCTCTGAGGTAACTACAAAAAAATAGATGGTGTATATGATGAAATGACAGGAGTAGAAGAGCAGACTAACATCAATCGGTCAGCCTGGACTACACTAGCGATCCTAAGCTGTTTGGGCCTGATAACAATGTATGGTGAGACTATGGTGCTGCCAGCTATTCCTGACTTTATACAGGATTTCAACATCTCGTACAATACCTCGTCATGGATACTTTCTTCTTATTTGATTGCTGGAGCAGTGATGACTCCAATTGCAGGACGATTATCAGACATATATGGTAAGAAAAAGATGTTGCTTATAGTCATGGCAGTTTATTCTACGGGTATTTTAGCAGGAGGATTTGCCAACAGCATCGAATTCATGCTTGCAGCAAGAGCGGCTCAGGGTGTTGGGATGTCAATGTTTCCAATAGCCTTTGGAATCATCAGGGAAATCCTTCCAGAGAAAAAGCTTGCAATAGGTCAAACGATCTTCAGTTCGACATTTTCGGGCGGGGCAGTAGTGGGACTGATGGTTGGTGCAACTATAATTCAAAACTTCGGGTGGCAAGCCACCTTTTTTTCAATATTTCCAATAGCAGTCATACTTGGCTTTGTGATCGGAAAAATCGTTCATGTTAGAGATCCGTCAACTATGGAGATAAAGAAAGGAGGAGGGGGACTAGAACAGGAGGAAGTCAGAAATGAGAAAGAGAATTCTTCTTCTACCAATACCCAGGCAATTGATGTGAAGGGGACACTAGCCCTAGCTGTTACGATAATTTCATTTCTAGCGGGTATTTCCTTCTTGGAAAGTGGTACTGCCAACACAGTAATTCAGGTTACGGCGCTTTTCTCAGTAGCAGCAGTGTCATTGGCAATATTTATTGCGATAGAAAAGAAAGTAAGATCGCCTCTGCTTGACCTCAAATTAATGACTCATAGAATGATCCTTCCTGCGACTATCATTCTGATGATGGTCTTTCTCTGCATGTTCATGGTCTACCAGACAATACCTATTATGGTAAGAAGCCCTCAACCGCTAGGGTTTGGAGGAGATGCGGTGGTTACTGCAAATGTGCAACTACCATTTATGATCGTTTTATTGATTGGCACTATTATGTCCGGTTTCATCTTAAATAAAGTTGGCAATACCCGACTTACATTGCTAGGAACTATAATCAGCGCAATAGGATTCTTCAGTTTACTTCTATTTCATTCAACAGAATTCATGGTTTCTCTTTCACTGACCATAATTTCAGCAGGGTTGTCGCTTTCAATTACAGGAGGCTTTAATGTCGTGCTCCTGTCAGCGCCAATACAAATGACTGGGATTGCGCTTGGAATGGCGCTACTCCTCAATCTAGTTGGAATGTCGATAGGACCATCAATTGCTGCGATGTTCCAGCAGATGTACCAGGGTACTGTGGAGGGAGTAGTAGGAGAGCAATTCCCTACTCAAGAGGCATACAATCTCATATTTCTTACGGCCGCTTTGATTTCTCTGGCATCCGTTGCTCTCGGATTGGCATTAGCCAAAAGAAAAATTGTAACAGGGCATATACCATCTACACAATCTCAATAGGTCAAGCAAGCAATATACTTGAAATCTTGTCATCATAGGATTTAGAATCCATCCAATTCATTTTCTTATTCGACTCACAATCTTACCAAATACAGGAAGTTTATGCTCTCTATATTTTTGATAAATCAAACTAACATAGATAATATCACAGACAAATATGGAGATATATAGAAAGAGCATAAGATGTGAACCTTGTGATATGGGTTGATACAGATAAAACGCCAAACTACTGACTCCTGTACCTAACATTTTAAAAATAGCGATGTAGATAGACTGCCCTCTCAAACTATTACGATTTAGAAGCATAGATATAAACAAAATAGACATCATGAGATTTTGTCCAAACGCTGCGTATGCACCTCTCCAATCATTAAATTCGTAAGTAATGAACAATACAGAACAGAAAGCAATGACTAAGGCAAATACAAATGAGGCAATAAATTGTTTAATTGAGAAATTAGGAAATTCTGACTTACCGAACTTTAAAAACTGAATTACGATGAGACCATCCAAAATGAACCATACAAAATTAATATAAAGTTGAGGCGGAGAGTGCGGATGAATAAACGAAAATATTGCCTCCCAAGAAATGTTTGCGCACAAGGCAGCTAGCGGCATAGAATATGTTTTATCTTTATACCCTTGTCTAATAATCAGAATGTATGTTATGGACCAGAAAATTCCCCCAATAATCATTAATGTTGTATACATTGAAAACAAAGGATTGTTTTACCGCCTCTTATCTTGAATTGATGCTAATAGATGTTTCTTTGAAAACATTGATAAGTAACGGATCCTGGCACCTTAAAGCATAAGGTGTATCAAGGGATATCTCTATCTATTTTATTGCGGCTCTATCGTCGCCGGTGGCTTACTTGATACTGCATATGTCACCCATGTAACCCCTTCGACTTCATTTGTTATTCTATTGCTGATCTTCTCAATTAATTCATAGGGCAAGCGTGACCAGTCGGCAGTCATTGCATCCATAGACTCTACAATCCTTATAATCACAATGTGTCCATAAACACGCTCATCTCCCAGTACTCCAACAGCTCTGTCATCTCCAACCGCAGCGTATGCCTGCCATACTCTATCGTACCAGCCAGGATCATCATTAGAATCAGCCACAGTCGCCACCGCGGGAGAAACAACAGAAGCAGAAGTAGGGGCAAAAGCAGCAGTCGATTTTAACTCATCTTCAACTATCTTACTTGCATGTTTGCATATTCTGATCTTCTCAGGAGTTACTTCGCCAATTATCCTGACAGCCAATCCGGGTCCAGGGAATGGATGCCTCTTTAGCAGGTCATCAGGAACTCCAAGCAGCTTCGCTGCCTTTCTTACTTCATCTTTATACAAATAGCGCAAGGGCTCGATTACCTTGAGATTGAGCCACTTTGGCAGGCCGCCGACATTGTGATGAGTTTTAATTACTGCCGCAGGGCCCTTTGATACACCACTTTCAATTACATCAGGATATAATGTGCCCTGAGCCAGCCATTGAAACGAATCGGCAGCAGCAACATCATCCTTCGCCTCCTCGTCATCCTTCTTCTTTTTTTTCACCACAGCAGTAAAAACATTGGCAAATTCTTCGCCTATTATCTTGCGCTTTTCCTCCGGGTCACTCACACCTTTTAATTTGCCAAGGAACTGTTCCTCGGCATTGACATAAATGACATTGATTCCAAGATGATCTTTGAAAAGTCTGACTACTTCCTTTTCCTCGTCTTGGCGCAGCAGACCATGGTTGATGAAAACGCAGCTGAGCTGACTGCCAATAGCTTTGTGCATCAATGCTGCAACAGTAGTCGAATCAATTCCTCCACTTACTGCGGCAAGGACCTTTTCTTTACCCACCTGCTTACGGATATCATTGATTGTAGACTCAATAAAGCTCTCAATATCCCATTCAGGCTTGGCTCCACTTATAGTCTGTGCAAAGTTCTTCAGGATTTGAGTCCCCTTTTCAGTATGAACAACCTCTGGATGGAATTGAATCCCGTAGAACTTTTTATCAGGATTGCCAATAGCAGCCGAGAAAGAATTCTCAGTACGGGCCAACACCTTAAAGCCCTCAGGCAATTTTTCTGCAGCATCGGCATGGCTCATCCAGCAATTCATGATTCCGGAGCCTAGACCTTTGAACAGATCGGGTGTGCTTTCTTCTCCTTCCCCTTCAATTATAAGCACAGACCTACCATACTCTCTGCTGTTACTGCGCTTGACCTTGCCGCCAAAGGTATCGACTAGCACTTGATGGCCATAACATATTCCCAGCAGGGGCTTACCCATCTTGAAAATTTCTTTATCGGGTTTTGGAGCATTCCGGGCATAAACGCTTGCGGGACCGCCAGAAAATATGATCCCTTTTGGATCAATCTCTTTAATCACTTCGGCAGGTGTATTGTATGGTAGTAGTTCACAATAGACATTTGCCTCACGAATCCGGCGGCAAATCAGATGACTATACTGAGAGCCAAAGTCAAGGACCACTAATTTGTCCATCTTATCTACATCTCTAATATCGCTCTAGATATCGCTTCTACACACATACCTCTCCAGCTATTTGCCGCTCTTTTCCAGCATACGTGTAAACACCCATGCAGAAGTATTGAATATCTCTTGCAGGCGATCCTTCTCGCGGTATTTATTTATCACAATTCGCTTGATTATGCCACTGCCGCTATCATCTTCTTCAACCATGTAATTTAGGGCGTCTGATTCTCTGAGCGCTCCTTGACTTACCTTCTCGGCGTCTTTGCTCTTCATGCCCTCTAAAATCCTGTTTAAAAAGAACGACTTGAATGGAGGAGTATTTGCATTGAGATCGATGCCAGAGGCGGGAACAATGACAACTGCGTCAGGCAATATTTCCGCATTTGCAAGCAAAAAGTCGTCTTTGGCGCGTTTGAGCGGCTTGATATTACGACTATCATCACCACCACTAACATCACTAACACTATTATCAGCCGTTGCCTTCAAAGTAGGTGCGGCTGCGGCCCCCATCTGCTGTTGTTGCCTCTTTGCGGTAGGTGGTTGCGCTCCTGTCTGATGAGTCTGCTGATGGACCTGAGCTGTTGTCGCAGGCCCAGCTTGAGCAGGAGTGGCTGCGGCAGCAAAACCAAGGTTTGCCGCAGCTTTAAAGCTACCCTGCTTGAGCAAGTTGTCTATAATTGAAAGTGTAGTGTGCAATCGCTCGACTTCTTCCTGCTTATCGGATATTTCTTTGATAAGCCACTCGCGAATCTCTGCTGCGCGTCGGATGTCTTCCTCAGAATAACCTGACGACATTGGTAAGCCATCCTACAGCATAAATGCTATAATAGTTTTATCGCCGCTGCCCCTGTTTTCTACGCTTGTTTAATGTAAATACAATCACCATTGCTGCGCCCCATAGCATAACCGCAGGGATGTATAACTGGAAGAACCACGCCACTGCCCCCAGCACAGCAAAGACCATGCCGATGATACCTTTTGCCTGCCTGCGCCCGAGATTCATGATTATTATGATTGATGGTTTTATTGTTATTAGTATTAAATCAGATGGTAAGCGGTGAAAATCCCCTGATAGGTTTCTGTGCTGTATCAATAAGCTGCGAGCGAGATTGTTTTGCTAGCATTTCAAGTAGTCGCTTGCCAGCCTGCATCTTTTGCTTCTTGAGTTCAGGATCCTTGACTTTCTCCTTGGAATACTTGCCTATGCTGTTGCCAAAATCCATGCCTATAAGTACTATCTTCTTAGCGCCAAACTCTTCTGCCAAAAATACGCTCCTATCACCGTCGGTAAATCCTCCAAAGTTATGGACATTTTCAACAGGAGCAACTTGTGTAGACCCAACCAACTTTCTGAATTTTGGAACAAGTTTTCTGACTATGTCAGTATTGTCACCGTGGGCATGAACTACTAAAATGGCACCATTTTTTTCTGCCTTTTGAAGAAATTTGGAGTTGCCATCAAGGTCAGTAACTACAATATCGGGCTTAATTTTATTTTCAATTAAAAACTGTACGGCACTATCTGCTGCTATTTTGACAAATTTCTTATTTTTCTTAATATATTTTAACACCCTCGCATCCTCGAGACTCGGGCCAGCTCCTATTACAATGACATTTTTACCCTTGATCTTGCGCTGGAGAATCATTGGAGCAAGAGCCTTCTTCTTTATCATTTCAGATAGAATTCTTGCAGCTTCCTGATCCTTCTCAGTACTGTATCCAAAATCTGCACGGATTCCCTGATAGTAGGGGAACCAGTCCGCGAATTTCATAATTATGCAAAACAGGATGCGTAGGAGTTACTATTAATATTATCTTCTGAAACTGAGAGGTACAAACGGGAAAAAGAGATAGAGACCCATACAGACCCACAGAGTTGCCATTAGAACTATAAAATAATAATAATAATAATAATTAATAATACCGCCAGACAGAGGAAAAAACCAGAGCAGATCAAATAATGGAGCCAAAAATCCAATCA
>DATFCN010000096.1:0-5037 GCA_035253045.1 Nitrososphaera sp. | reverse complement strand
TGCGAATTTCGTTAGCCGCTTTCATCATATGTTCCTCGTCAATGTCATTAGTGTGAATTTCTACCTTGGTATACTTGACTGGCTCGAACTTGCCCTCAAAATACCCGTCGAATTCTATTAGCGACATACCCCCATACCTCGATGCCATACCGCGAACTATTTCTAAGTACCCTTCGACTCTAGGCAAATAAAATTTTATCGAGTCTTTTAGTATCTTCACATTGTATTCATCTGCGGTAGTTGTCATGTGTGTATGTCCTTACTACATAGAGCTACTATATAGGCGAGAATTCCGTAGTGACAGGGGAGTAATCTGCCGAGTAATTGTTTGCATTTGGTTCAAGACTTATATACCCAGATAAAAGTGAATTGAATCAATGGTTGAAAAGATGACCGCAGTTTGGCTGATTATCCTCACTATACTAGTTTGCGCTGCTGTCCCTGGCGTGTTAATCTGGCTAACTTCATCTTCGGCCCCCGCAAGGATGTTACTGTGGCTTGACCCAATGAGCAGTCTGTCCACACATCAAATACCGCAATAGAACACATATGCTAGGCCTTAGATTCGACATTATCGATTATGCCAACGCCTTTCAGCGGATCAGAGAAAAGAAGATTGTTGTTTTCAATGTTGATACTAGCTGGGCTGATCGGCGGCTCCGTTATTGGCACCTCTACGCTCACGAGCTATTTTAGATCTCAAGATCCCGTTAATCAATGCATAGATGATCCAAAATCTCAACCTTTTCAAATATCTGTTCCAATTACGGTCATAGAGGATGGCTTCCCTGGCTTTGTTCCAAAAGGGGTCGGCGTGGCGGACGATTGTATAAGGCCCGTCCATACTCTTGAAGAAAATGTAATTCAAGTAACATATGGCAGACCATATAGCTTCACACTCGGACATTTCTTATATTATTGGTTAGGGGAAGATTTATTACGATACGACACAACCGTGTATGTTAATGGCGTACCTCAAACTGAAGGTGACATTCGGGACATCGCATTAGAGGACGGTGACAGGATTAGAATTGAATTCCTGAGCAGAAACTAATTATAAAATGAATTCAAATCTAATAGCACCGTGAAAGAGGTTCGTAGTGAGATAGAGATCAGCAGTTTCCCTGAAAATGTCTGGAGGATCCTCACAGATTTTGCTTCTTACGACCAATGGAATCCCTTCATTAACAAGATAGTAGGCCTTCCAAGAGAAGGGGACAAAATTGAGATATATTTAGAAACTCCTGGTGGAAAGAAGAGAAAGTATTCTCCTAGAATTACAAAGATAGAAGAAGGTCGGGAACTTCGCTGGTTTGGCAAAAGTTCTATTCCAGGTTTTCTGAATGCTGAGCATATTTTCACAATCGATGAGCTGGAACCCGAACATGTTCGCTTTATTCAGCGTGAGGTTTTCGATGGATTGCTCACTCGCGTTTTTGGTAAAGGGCTGGATACAGATGTCAGACAAGGTTTTATAGACATGAACGATGCGCTAAAAAAGCGAGTAGAGAGAGGCAACCGTTAGCAAGAATATTTATTTATATTTCTTGGGAGATTATTAGCTGGTGCCAAATTATTACGAGATACTGGGAGTTTCGCCTGACGCTAGTCAGGCCGAAATAAAGAAGTCGTTTCGCAATTTGGCATTACAACATCATCCGGATAAGAATAAGAATTCGGACGAGTCAAAGCAAAAGTTCATGAAGATAATCGAGGCATATGAGGTGCTTTCAGACGAGCAAGCAAGGAAGAATTATGACAGCAATACTTTACTAAAGCGAGGGACTAGAGCGAGATGGACTCCGTCAGCGGATATCGGGACAGTCTATAGCTATGAGGAAATTAAGCGTCGGTATAGACCAAACAACGTTGGGGGAGGCATGTGGGATATTAGTGATAAGGCCAGTTTTGGAATATGGAAGGCAACTATACTCTTGTTTGCATGTCTAGCAGCCTTATTGATCTATATCATGCTTTTGAGCTAGAGGTTTCGCCGTTTTGTCTTGCGCTTTTGGTCTTCTTCTTCTTGTGCTTCGCTAGGAGCTTCGGTCCTGTTATACCTGAAGTATCGAAATGCGAAAAATGCTCCGATAACTAATCCCGGCAGAGCAATGATGGGCGACATTCCGATTAGTAGCGACAGGAAGATAGCTATAATACCACAGCTTATCGAACCAATCATAAGCATTAAAATCGCAGGCTTTGTTGCAACCAACTCTTACTCGATGTTAAAGCGAATAAGTATAAAAGTTATTTCTGTGCCTTTTCTCAAAAGGATTAAAAGTGACCAAAATTAAGGCCAACTTAGGGAGGATTGCAATGCAGATAGTTGCCATAGGCAGCCGTGTCTTTGTTACTAGTTTTCAGTTGGCAGGTGTGAGAGGAATCAAGGTAGAGTCATCGGCCCAAGCACTTACTGAAATCAATAAGATGGATGAGAATAGCGGAATAGGGCTGGTACTATTAAGCGATGACATAGGTAAAGATATCCGCGTCCAAGTTACAAGTCTGAGGGCCAAGAGGCCTATTCCTCTCATATTCGAGCTGCCATCCCCAGGAAGCAAAAAAGAAAAAGTCGACTATCGTGCTCTACTCAAGCAAATCCTTGGAGTGTAATTGAGCATGAATGCCATGCCATCTTTGGTTAAATGAACGTGGTCTGCGATTGCTTCTTCAGAGGCTTCAGGTTAATAGAAGCATCCAACCTTGAATATGGACCAGTTGTATCGCTACTAAAGGCAGAGCTTGAGATCCTCCGTTTTTCCTTAAAACTCTGTCATCGGGCAATCATGGAGTTTCCACGTGGCCTATCTGTTATTCAGAATCCTATTCCTCATCTCGTCATGAACTCAAGGTTATGGAAAACAGTTGGATCGTCCTCGTCTACAAGACAGTTTAACGCACATATATTTATGAACCATCCGATCAGTAAGTTGATCGTCGATGCTGTATCGGTGGCTTATATCAAATAAAGTTTGTCAATGACATTATTAAGTCATGGTCAATTCGATCGTTATGAGTGATCCTGCTCAATACATCGGACGTGGCTTTATCTCCTGTGCTGAAAATTTACTCCTGACAACAGCGTTAGAACATAATATAGTCGCGAACCGTAAAAATTGTTCTAGAGAAAACCAACGTCAACGATTCATGGTTTTGGATACCTTATCGTTCTCTACAATATATAATAACCCGACACCGATAATCTCTTCGGAATGGAAAGAAAGCAGACAATAATTTTTTTTTTGATTGCTACAGCGGTTATCACTAGTCAATCAGCAGCACTCAGCTTTTGGGGAACAGATGAAAAGAAGTTATTAATGGAGAAAGCCTCATTTTCTGCGGACGAAAATAGTAAAGTTATCTTTACTCAACTCACCGGCGGGAATTCTAATAATACTTTTCAGGTTCTGCCAGATCCCTCTCCGCCCACTTTATCTGATCCCAATATAAGAGTTGAAAAGGTAATCACAGGTCTCGATAATCCCACAAGCATGGCATTTCTGGATAATGACGACATTATTATAACACAAAAGGATAGTGGTGTAGTACGTTTCGTATCAAACGGCATACTCCAACCGCAACCAATATTCCAGGTACCCGTTTTAAACAACAGCGAGCGAGGATTGCTAGGCGTCGCTGTGGCGAACGCGACTGCCGCAAGCAATGCAGCAAAGACTGTATTTCTCTACTATACTGAGCCCGTTGGAGATCAAGCTAGGAACAGGCTCTACAAATACGAATGGAACGGCGCAGGTAACATAACTGCTGGGCAGCTGATTCTTGATTTGCATGGCGAACCTGGACCAAACCACGATGGTGGTAAGCTAGCGATTGGACCTGATCGCATGCTATATGGTGTAATAGGTGACCTTAACAGAGATGGGATGCTACAAAATGTAAGAGATGGCCCCTTGCCCGATGCCACGTCAGTGATATTCAGAATCGATTACAATGGGAACGGAATTGGGAATCCCTTATCAGGAGGAGGAGCCGATCTTAGCAAGTACTACGCTTATGGTGTGCGAAACAGCTTCGGATTTGACTTCGATCCCTTGACAGGGATCCTCTGGGATGTTGAAGATGGTCCAACGGAGTTCGACGAAATAAATATTGTTTTGCCTGGATTTAATAGCGGGTGGCAGCAGGTTATGGGACCAATTGCAAGAGAGGGGATTACGACTGATGATCTCGTCCAGTTCCAAGGCTCTCACTACTCTGACCCTATTTTCAGCTGGCTCAGATCAGAAGGCGTTACTGATATGGAGATCTTTAACTCTTCAAGCCTTGGAGAAAGGTACACGTACAACATGTTTGTAGGCGATATCAACAACGGCAATTTGTACTTCTTCACCATTAATAGCAACAGAACAGGTCTTGACCTAGGCGGCATCACTGGCTTGGAAGATCTGGTCGCGGACAACAACGAGGAGCTGACCCCATTGATTTTCGGCAGAGGATTCTCGGGCGGTATTACGGATTTAGAAACAGGTCCTGATGGCAACTTGTACATTCTGACCCTTTCTGGCGATCTGTACCGTATGGTACGGGGCGCGCCGCCTTCTGCGCCATAACCTGTTATGTAAGGCAATTTTTTGCCTTGTACCCCTGACATAGGGTAAGCAGATTGGAATATTGACAGGTTAGGCTACAACAAATAAGGCCAATCCATAAGTGAGATTATTAGCCGAGACTTATTTTTCAGCTCAATATATTGCCAGTCTAATATCCTGCGTGTCTTGAGGGAGTCCTCCTATATTAGCACTAATAATCGTATAGTCTGGCCGAGATTCATTGACCTTAAATTCCATCGCACTTGAACCTTGTTGTCCCTCGATTACTGCAGCGCTTACATTTTGAACAAGTGTCCTCGGTATTCTTGCCATAATCGTGGCATCTTGCGCAAGAGCACCATCTAATCTCGCATCTATCATTATCTTTTTTTGCTCTTCATCAACTCTGATTTCTCGAATGTCAAGTGCCGGGGGAGAGTCTAGAGCTACAGTGAAGAGCATAGGCTGTCTTTCGCCTATTGAA
>DATFCN010000095.1:0-13754 GCA_035253045.1 Nitrososphaera sp. | reverse complement strand
CACTTACATTAAAGTTCTCAAACACTCCAGGCTTTGTCTTAGCAGTCACAAACTTTTCAATGTCAGGATGCCATGCCTCAAGGATACCCATATTGGCTCCGCGGCGCTTACCTCCTTGCTTGACTACATCGGTGATAGTGTCAATGATACGCATAAACGATGTTGGCCCAGATGCAACTCCAGAAGTCGATGCGACAATATCACCCTCAGGCCTTAGGTCGGAGTAGTTGATACCCACTCCGCCGCCTGACTTAAAAATCATGGCTGCGTCAGTAGATGCTTTCATAATCCCCGTCATATCATCAGGCATGTCAAGCACAAAGCATGCAGATAGTTGTCCAAGCTTTGCACCAGAGTTCATTAGAGTGGGCGTGTTTGGCAGATAGTCTCTTGAAACCATCAAGTTGTAGTATTCCCTGACTCGCTCTTCATATTGCGCCATCTTGCCCTCTGCTATCATCCTAAGTAAGTCCTTGAAGCTGATTTTCATCTGCCCCTGCTGTGCGCAATAGATGTAGTGACGGATCATTGCTTCAAAATGATATCGGTTCAAATAGTAACTGCCAATGTGAAGCTTGTTGTCAAAGTCTTCTAGCTTGCTATAATAGCGATCTGCCGCTTCAATATTCTGAGCATAACCGCCTGCAGGCGTAAATATAGAAGAATCATGCATTACATCGGCAATCGCGACTAGGGTGGCAACCCTTTCAAACATTTGCTTGGGACCTTCAATGATCTCATTGTTGCCGTCCCGCAGCAAATACCGCGCAGCAAGTACTCTCAAGGAATTAATGTCAAAAGCCTTGTCAATTTCATCGAGGTCTTTCTTGTTGAGTATTTTCATCTTCTCATCGCGCACTTTACGCCTTTCATGCCTGTAGAGTATGTACGCCTTAGCTGTCTCAGACAGCCCCTCTTCAATAAGTATGGATTCTACCATATCCTGTGCATCTTCGACGCTTGGAATTGTCTTTTCGCTCTGCTGTACCATCTTTTGTACTACCTTTGCACCTAGCCGGTCAGCCAGAGGGTAGTCAGGCTTGCCCGTTGCAACGAGTGCCTTGTATAGTGCGTTTGAAATCTTGGACTGTTCGAAATGTACTATACGTCCATCACGTTTTCGTATCTTTGCAATCAGCGTTTCCTTAGAATTATTATTAAATTCAGTTACTCCTGCCACTACGCCATCCCAATCCGTAGAAAGTTATGAATAATCCCATTTATGTAGTAAGGAATATCATACACTGACATTTAATACTAAAACTAGATTAAGCTTTTAATGAATGTGCAGTTTATAATATAGTACATCAGTATAAAAATCCTAATAGAAATATATAGTATGCAGAAAGCTTCCTTGGCGCAAAACAACAACAACAGTACAAGCTGATTGCTTTATCATAATAAATAAAGACATAGTGAAGAAGCTGCCTTAGTAGCTGCAATTACAAATAGAGAGGCACCTTGTGGGGAGACTTGCAGAACTCGCATATACCTACACCTCCTTTTGAGCGTTGACCGCACGTTGTGCAGACTGCAAAGCCAACAGTAAGGCGAAGAAACGACAGATCTTGTACAGCGGCATCTATCGCATTTTTCATTTCGTCCGGCGACAGGTTTGTCAGATCAAGAGATGCTGCAAATCCTCCATTCAATAGTTTGTCAATTGCCAGACATTCTTGAATGGAAGCTCCGCTCCCATTAAGGATATCCCCACCATGGAGCGTCATGCCCTGGGAATAGCTGGTTGTATTCTGCGATTGCAGAAGAGAGATTTTGCCATACTTCTCCGAATCTAGTGCAGCAAACCTCGTGCCACTGTCGTCTGAAACCATAGCAATACCCGCCCCTTCCTCTCCAAGCTGCTTGCCCTGCCCGTTGGTCACTTCGGCGGCAGTCTTTAGTACTTTCTGAAGCACTTCACCAGAGGATTCGCCTAGTATGTTGTAAACTGATTCTCTAGTGCCAGTAAGATTGACTGCTATGCTGGCTGTGCTCATCTGCATCAACTGGCTCGCGCTTGCAAATGCAGGTAGCATCCCTTTTTTGATATAGTCGACAATTATTTTTTTTCGGAGCGACATTGCTGCAAGTGATGGTTTTATCATGAGGGCAAGCTTGGCACGGAAGTAAGTTTCATCCCTATTCGATTCATATGCAAGTCTTGGCAAATTTATCGAAAGCAAATGGAATGACATTGCAGCTGTAGCCTTGACGTCTGCCTTTTTGATGCCATTGTTTGCCCGCAACTTATCGTTGCCAATCGAAATTATGCCTCCACTTCGTACTGCTGCTGTAATGTGGTCAAGTGAGTCTTTCATTCTACCTATCAACGCAAGGCCAAGCCGAGGCATTGGGGTATTATCGAGGTACCTCCTGTAGCCATCCAAGAGAGCATTGAGCTGATGGTCAGCTAAGCCGTCAGTTGGAACTGCAATGGTGGTTATAGGCAAGCCGGCAGAATATGAGGGTGCGCCAGATGAGGCTAAAAGAGCCCTTGCAAACCGAGAGGCAATATCCTCTGAACCATGAAGATTGTTAATTAGCGCCGACACATAACCTTCTATCACAACTTCTGTTGACGCCTCTCTTGAAAGGAGTGAGACCAATGCGGGCAGAGACGTGACGGCATCATCAGAGCTCTTAATTGGAGGGATCCTAGTCATATTCAAGAATTTCCCTTTTAGGTCCAAGCCCTCTTCTAACTCCAACAAGTCAATGAATACAGTGTCAGGCAATAAACCCCAGACAGGAGTATTAGAAATGTTGATCTCTCCTGCCAGATGCATATCTGCAATATCCTTTGGTAGCATATTGAATAGCAAGTATTCGGAAAAGATCGCTCCAGCTGCTCTTGTCATGACACGCTCTATTCCGTTTCGAGCGGGCTCCTCTTGTGAGAGCATATGAGCAAGGTCTGAGGACGGGAGGCCCAGTCGTGCTAGCTTGTTTCTATATTCCTCATGGCCGTGCTCTATAAGAATAGAGTTGACAGTCTCACGTATGAGTGAGGATGTAAGATAGGTTGTTTGGGACCTATAGATCTTGTTCTCTACTTCTTCAGTGATCTTTTGGGCCTGCTCGAGCGGCAAATTAGCTTCCCTTACAAGTGATTGAATTATCTTGTGGGAATTGAACTCCTCAATAGTCTGCCTGTTTGTCCTCACATACATCTTGCCGCTCTCTATAATGGAGCGCTCCTCAATCTGGCGAGCGAGGCTTAGCACGAGTTTACCAAGATTCGTGATCGTATATCGACGCTCTGTCTTGTTGAGGGCAACCAACAACTGGCGGAGTAATTTCCGGAGGTGATAGGCAAACTTGCCTGATTCTTTCTTTGATTTAAAGCCTGCAAGAGCCTTTAGTTCCGAGTATGTCAAAGGGCCCTTTGCATTCAAAATTCGCAGAATGTCAATTCTGTTAGGGCTAGCCATAACAGAGAAAATCATCCTTACGCGCTTTGATGCGGATTCTAAAAGACCGCCTTTCTTGGAATCTTTTTGATAATCAAAACTCGGTTGTTCCATTACGCCTCATATCTAGATAAATGATTAAAACTACTTTGTAAAATATTTTTTACAAATTGCATGATCCACTCTATGCTGCTTACTTGACGTGATTATATGACATAGATAGCTAGCTTTCAACCAGTACTTGAGCCGTTTCAGGGGGCGCAGCCTCTCGCTTTGGAGAAGGAATACTAGTTGGAACCTCTGGGAGTCTCGCTTTTGCCTCATCCTCAAGCGTTCCCTCGATCTCATGAAGGATTGAAAGAGCCTCTGTGTCCATCGGAGTCGAGATCCTGGCGTCTGCCTTGATATTTGCATTTAGGAGCACGTCTGCGGTGACTGTCGAGACTTCGGAGAGTACTTCGTTAGCAGAGGGGATGGCTCTATTCAGATCTGTCTGGATGCTCTTTATCATCTCAATTGTCGGTTCTATGGTATCAAGGATTGCAGCGAATTCATTAATCGTACTGAAGCGTATCACTACTGCCTCAAGTGCTAAACCCGTGTGTTGTGTATTTCTACGTAGGCGTCTGACATTGATTAGTTCAGTCGCAAGGATCTTTGCTCGGGCATTATTGCCCGCCTTGATGCTAGCAGCTATCTGCTCTAGGAAAGTTGTCTCCATTGAGGCGAACTTTCCATCAAGCAGCTTGAGACGCCCAAGTTGGTTGTACACGACACTCGTCGCGTTAGTGATCTGGCTCATGAATTGCTGGCGCTTCTCTGCTCCGGTCATCTTACTGATACTAGGGTAGGCCAAATCAACAAAAATCTAAGTGTCGAAGACAATATACTAAAAACTATCATAAAGCTAAGCTACAAAAAAATTTGTATCCCCGGTAGCAAAGAGGGAGGATGTAAGAATCAAGATACACACCAGGGATGATGGTATAGTCTCCCTTATGAAAAAATGTCAATTATTTCTGGAGCAGGAGACCATGCTTGGGATCATAGCCTGCAACCCTTACCTTGGTACCTATAGGCAGATCGGCAGGCGTTTTGATACCAGGGAGAAATCCTGACGCTCTTAGTGGCGCATCATCTATCTTGAACACCACCCATGCGTACGAGCCGGCATCCTCAAAACCTTCTGGCACAACTGATTGGATGGTGTATGTCACAACAATACCACTGCCCTCAAGATCAACTTGCTCAAACTTGTTCCCGGAGCATTTCTCACAAAAGAGCACTGTTCCAGACATGAGATGGCTGCACTTTACGCATTTTTGGGCCAGGATCTTTTTCCTGTTTGCAGCCTCGATGAATCTTTCTACTGTACCTTTAGGAGTCGAGAATTTCTCCTCTATCATTTTCTATCAACTTTCTTGAATATGTGAACTGCGGCGCTAGCACCAGTAGCCCCAAAGTTATGGGTAAGTCCAACCTCGGCATTTGGAACTGTACGCTCACTAGCTTTGCCAGTGAACTGCTCAAATACTTCGACTACTTGACCGATGCCTGTTGCACCGATCGGATGCCCTTTTGATTTCAAACCACCAGAGGGATTTACGGGTATCTCGCCGTTAAGGCGTGTTGCTCCATCCCTTACTGCATGAGCACCCTTGCCTTTTGGGTAGAACCCAAGATCTTCAATGTCAATTATCTCTGCTATTGTAAAGCAATCATGCACTTCAGCAAAGTCAATATCCTTTGGACTCACTCCGGCCATCTTGTAGGCCTGTTTTGCGGCAGCAACTGTACTTGGAATGGTCGTGATATCCTCGCGCCCTTGAACAGCTGCTGGCGAAGCGCCTCTGCCAGATCCGATTATTTCAATGTAAGGTCTGCCGCTCTTTTTCGCAAACTCTTCGCTACATAGAACAACTCCAGATGCGCCATCAGAGAACGGGCAGCAGTCAAGCAACTTCAGTGGCGAAGCCACTACCGGCGACTTTAGCACATCGTCAACAGTTATTTTCTTGTGGACATGTGCCTTTGGGTTTAGTAATCCATTTTCATGATTCTTGACTGCAACATGAGCGAGGTCTTCTTCAGTCGCCTTATGGGTAGTCAGGTAAGCGCGTGCCATTGATGCAAAGAGTCCAGGGAATGTTGCTCCGCTGCCGCCTTCATGGAAAAAGTCAGAGCAGTAAGAGAACAATGTTGTGCTACGGGCCGTGCCAGTATGCGTTACCTTTTCAACGCCAAGTGCAAGGATGCAGTCATAGAATCCAGCTGCTATATTAGCGTAAGCTTCTCTAAACATAACTGAACCTGAGCCACACGCAGATTCAATTGTAAGTCCAGGAACATGAGAAATTCCAAGATTACTCATGATGACAGGCGCCATGTGAACCTGCCTATCTGCAACTCCGAAAACGTTTGAAATGTATCCAGCTTGGATCTCTTTTGGAGTGATTCCAGCGGACTCGATGGCATCTTTAGCCGCATTTAGTGCAATCTCTATAATGCTTTCGTTCAATTTTCCATATTTCGTGCTGCCTGCACCTAGAAGGCAAACTTTGTTGGTTGTCATCTCATAAAATTTGCTTTTTTGTATATAAATAGATTAAACACCCTTGATATGTAAGAATCATAGTAGGTGTTTACTAAGAAATAGTAAACGGATATATCAGTGCCAAGCACTCAAAGTATCAATCTTAACTAGCGGGCGTGCAATGTTTAGCCACAAGCACACGCATGCTTCAGGCATTATTGAAATATTTGTCCAATTCTATGTCAAACCTGGCGATACACCCAAACTTGGACAGTCATAGTAGATTGAAATGAGTGATCTATATTGAAGGAAAAAAGGATCGGATTAATATGCAGAAGTCTGCCCAAGATCTTACGAAGTTATTGTACACCCTTGTCGTCTGCGAAAAGCCTACTGCTGCGAGAAGAATAGCGGAGGCGCTTGGGGAGTCGACTGAGTCGAGGTCCGGTGGCATTTCTATCTTTGAGGTAAAAAATGCACATCACCATTATAAAATATGCACAGCGCTTGGACATCTATATGGTCTAACCGACGTCACCAAGAATAGAAGCGTGTACCCTGTACTAGACTTGGAGTGGGCGCCGATTGCCAAGAATCCACAAGTGTTCAAGGCCATCAAGCTCATTTCGGAGCTAGCTAAAGATGCCTCATCATTTGTGCACGCATGTGACTATGACCAAGAAGGAGAAGTGATAGGCCACAGTATCTTACAATATGCATGCGGTGATAAATATGCTGAAGCATTAAGAGCTAAATTTTCGACACTAACTGACGAAGAGATAAGAGATTCGTTTGCCAACCTAGTCAAACCAAACTCGGGGCTAGCAGCAGCAGGTAGATCGCGTCACATGCTTGATTTCATTTACGGAGTGAACCTGTCAAGAGCACTTGTTAGGTCATTTAAGAGCATGGGCAAATACCGCAATCTCTCAATTGGGAGAGTGCAAGGACCAACACTTGACTTTGCAGTTAACAGAGAGATCGGGATCAGGTTGCACATCCCAGATCCATATTGGATAATAACTGTACAATTTGACAGAGACGGACAGATATTTTCTGCACACTATGAAAAACCAAAAGTGGAGAAGCTGGCAGAAGCTAAGGCAATTATAGACGCCTGTGTAGGCAGAAACGGAACTGTAAACAATATTAGCGATAAAAAGTCATTGATACAATCGCCGGTGCCATTTAACATTGGCGATCTCCAGCGAGAAGCATACAGCGTGTTCAAACTTGGCCCAAGCCATACACTTGCAATAGCGGAAAAATTGTATTTGCAGGCACTCATCTCATACCCGCGAACTTCAAGCCAAAAGCTTCCACCATCCATAGGATATGATAAAATAATTTCTGGTCTTTTAAAGATCGAAAAATATAACCATTTGGCATCAATGCTTTTCTCAAAGAAGAAACTTGTGCCAAATGAAGGTCGAATGACAGATCCAGCACATCCTGCGATCTATCCAACGGGTGTTGCACCGCGGCAGAAACTAAGCGGCCTCGAATTAAGAGTATATGATCTTGTAGTGAGGAGGTTCCTTGCTGCATTTGGTGATCCAGCAGTCAGTCGACGCATAAATGTCACAATCGATTTGAACGGATATATCTTCGAGGCAGAGGGCATGACGCTAACTTACGAAGGCTGGATAGTACTCTACAGGCCTTATGCGAGGTTTAATCAACATAAGCTTCCCGAGATCCACAAGGGGGACCTGGTGAAAAATGTAGGCATGGAAATGGAAGAGAAATTCACTCAGTCGCTCTACCGCTATAACCAGGCAAGCTTGCTTGCCAAGATGGAGCAAGAAAAAATAGGAACTAAAGCAACAAGAGCAGAGATAATATCAACACTGTTTAAGAGGAATTACTTGGCAGCACGCAAGGGTGGATTAGAAGTAACAGACCTTGGTTTTGCAATCATTGATTCTATGAGGGAGTTTGCGCCAGGCATAGTTTCTACAAACATGACAAGGCTAATGGAGGAGGAGCTTGCAAACGTGGAGCAGGGATCAGCAGAGAGCATTTCTGTAATTGAGCGGGCAGTAGATAGACTGATAGAGTCGCTGTTCTCATTCCTAGTAAAGGAAGACGACATTGGCGCACAAATAAATAGTGCAGTATCAGCAGATGTTGCGCAGGCTGTAATGCTTGGGCCGTGCCCGCTATGTAAGAAGGGACAACTAAGTATAATCCGGTCGCGCACTACACAAAAACGCTTTGTTGGATGTTCGAATTATTCTGGCGGCTGTAAGGCAACTGCGCCACTGCCACAAAAAGGCGCAATTAGAACTACAGGCAAAGCATGCCTAGAGTGCAGCTGGCCATTGGTAGGAGTCGTTTTTGCTCGAGGCGCAAAGCAGTGGAGAATTTGCATAAACATTCATTGCGCCTCAAAGAAGCGAAGCATCAACACATAATATATGGTTCTTTGGCCACCTATTTACACGATGGGATGAATATTTACACGTAGTTACAGGTATTCGATACAAACAAGTGGCCTCTTTTTTTATTTTGGAGACAGCGTGTAAATATCTGTCCTACGGTTCCTTAAGAGCGGCAATGATCTGCGGACTTGCTGTATACGTGCCTTATCGATGTCAACTATTTCCACACCCTCTCGATTACCCATATCTAGAAGCACTACACCGAAAGGATCCACCACCATGCTCTTGCCGCAATAAATATTGCCTACTTGATCAGGGGCAACTATGTAGGAGCCGTTTTCAATAGCCCTTGCCTTGATCATCGTCTGCCAGTGTTCCTCTTTCATGTCCCCTGCAACCCAAGCAGATGGTGCGATGAGTATATCTGCACCTTTAATTGTTAATAGCCTAGATAGTTCAGGAAAGCGCAAATCATAGCAGATCAAAAGTCCTGCAACGCCAGCAGGTGTCTTGTCAGGCTTGACGATTGATTTACCAGGCAGCAACTTTGCAGATTCTTTAAACCCAAGAGCATCATAAAGGTGCAACTTGCGATATACAGATGTTATTGCACCTCTCTCGTTTATGATCACAGCAGTGTCGTAAACATGCCATGGCTTGCTGCTTTTTTCATAAATAGTGACTACAACTCCAATTCTGTTTTTCTTTGCAATCGCCGCTAGTGTCAAAACAAAGTTGCCCCTGACGGCTTCGGCAGTTCTAGCAAGATGATTTGCAGATTGGTTGTTTGGTGAAAAACTCATCTGGAATTCTGGGAAGCATACAAGGTGTGCATTCCTACTGGCCGCTTCGTCTATAAAATCAACAGATTTTTTGAGGTTTTCCTGCTTGTCTTCAGATGACCGCATTTGTACTACCGCGATTTTCTTCAACAATTCCAAAGAAGATGATAAAATAAAAATAGTTTGCTACACTAGAGTGGCCTGCCGGATTGAAACCAATTCTCCTGGGGCTTTTCATCAAAGACGACGATCACGTGTTCTGATTTGGTGTTCAGTATCTGAACCGCTGCATTAGTGATGGCTTTGGCAAACTCATCCTTCTGCTCATGGCTTCTACCCGGATACATTGACACTATAATAAGAGGCATATATGTGTAGGAATCTTGTTATGACTGGTTTATATGCACGCTGGCAACGGGTGTTGCAGCCACCTGATCAGGGAACTTTCCATTCGATTCGGCCAATTCGTAGAGCGCAAGCAGGTAGCGCTTGATGAACTTGACTCCTGGCGACGGCCTGCGGCCCTTCTCATAGTCACTTAAGACGGATGGGGTGAGACTCATATGTCTTGCAAGGTCTGCCTGCTTGATCCCGAACTTTTTCCTGCAGTATTTTAGCTGCTGGGGAGGGTTATCGCTCAACACCACAGACCCGGCAATCCATGTCAGGTCGTCGCTAGCACTAATGTTCGTAGACAAACGTTAAACGAACACTTGACGGGTGATAAAAAGATTTTCTAATCACGCATGTATGCTTATCTGCCAGTGTTGCCCGGGAGTTATGACAAACTGTATAGGATAAACTACAAGGTGATTGAGTGCACCCGCTGTCCAAGATTATCACAATACATTAAGCGGATTGGCCAAGAGAAAGTGAAGAGATTTGTCCACGAAGAGTATTGGGCACGGCCTCTGCCAAGCTGGGGCGATCCAAATGCGCGGTTACTAATAGTCGGGCTTGCACCCGCAGCACATGGCGGCAATAGGACAGGAAGAATGTTTACAGGCGATGGATCGGGGGATTGGCTTGCAAGGGCCATGCATGAATCAGGATTTGCAAACATGCCGACTAGCAGGTCAAAGGATGACGGGCTTGTGCTCAAGGATGCATACATTACTGCAGCGATCAGATGTGCACCACCAGGTAATAAGCCGCTGACAACCGAGCTGATGAACTGCTCTCAATATCTTGTGGCAGAGTTGCAGATTTTGGAGAATATCAAGGTCATCCTCATGCTAGGGAAGATAGGGTTTGATGCCTACTGTCGAGCAACAAGATTGAGAAGACTCAGGTTTAGCCATGGGGCAAGCTATAAGATAAATGGTAAGATACTACTTGCCTCATATCATCCAAGCAGACAGAATACTAACACGGGCAAGCTGACATGGCAGATGTGGTTTGATATCTTCAAAAAGGCAAGATCTATTTTAGGTCCTTAGGAGAAGAGCGCAACATAACCTGCATTTAGTCTGAAGCCTACAACAAATGATTATAGATTATTATCAGCTGTGGGAAGGCTACATTAAAAAGAGGTAATTGCTTCTAAGAGAGGTAGAACAAAAAATGCAAATTACAGTGTCACTGAGCAGAGTTGTATAGAGAGGCAGTGATCATATAGCACAAGATCTATTTTTTGCTTGAATTAATGTCAGTAGTCACTTGGTCTATCTTATGACGCAACGCTTCTTTAATCTTGGTATTATCTATCATATTGAGTGAGCCTTTGCAGTTGGGGCACTTGAAGAATAATTCAACTGCTATGTCAAATTTCACCCGCGGACAATCATGGTTGCCGCAGTGGTAAAACTCTGTTGATTCTTCATATTCAAGGCGATTGTGGAGTCGGTCAAGGATCTTTTTCTTTTGATTGTCAATAAAGTTGTCGACCTGGTCCTGCTTTGCGCGCCAGCGGTATACAAACCAACCTTTCTTTTCGTCCTTGACGCGAATACCAGTTATCAGTGCCTTACCAAACATATCATAGAGAACCTTGCGTACAATGTTTATCTTTAGCCCTGTTGCGCTCGCAATCTCCTCATCTGTCACGTCCCGGGTATTCAAGAGTGCGCGTGCGACCTTGATGTACTCCTCGCCGCCGATCAAACCAGCAATTTTGACAAAAGAGTCTTCATATTCTATGGAGTGCATCTAATGATAGTAATACTGTATGTTTTTTTCTGATATATACTTAGTGCATATAAACTCCATCAGTACCGTAAAGAGGGTAAATGCCGCCGGAGTAGTCACTCATATAGCCCCATACATCGGCGCTTACCTGCAGTCTGTGAAATGCTGATTTTTGTCGGTCGTCTAGGACATCATAGACCATCTGACCTATTACTATCTGGTCGGGTTTACCGAGCGATGTCATTTTCGTTGCTATATTGATGGTGTGGCCCAGGATGTCAAAGTGAGGTCTTTTGAACTTTTTGCCGTCTATATTGAAGATATCCCATCCATATTGTACCACAACATTTTCACCTAGATCTATGCCAACTCGGACGTTCATTTCAGCGTAGTCATACTGGTTCAAGATCGGGTTTATGCCTTCTCGAATTATTTTGATCATGGAGTGTGCGCAGTTGACTGCATTGATGCAGGGTAGATACTTGTCATCGGTTGCAGGAAAAAACGCCATGATGGCATCTCCAACATATTTTAAAACATAGCCACCATACGCAGATATTGTGATTGACATTTCCTGTGTAAACGCTTGGATTATGGCAGCTAGCCTATCAGTCGGCAGATCAGATGACAGTCTAGTGGAGCCGACGAGGTCTATGTGAAGGATTACGAGCATAACCTTTGACTTAGAGTACTTGGCAAGAATTTCGTGAGTCTCTTCAGTTGAGATGTCAAACTTCGATTCCACCTTAAGCGCCTTCCATACTCTCTGCTGGGCCATCAAGATGGCCTTGTCAAGGTCTACCACAGCATCAAGATAGAAAGATGCCAAGAGCCCAGCTTCAGGCGCCTGCTTGCCAGGCAGATTAGTCTCATTTATGCTTTGGACAACCTTGCCGACATCTTCGAGACTGATGTCAAGCTGAAATGCAATTATCTCCGGTGAGATTCCAGAATTGTACAAGTTAATTATAGTCTGCCGTTGGCTCTCAGCCATATACGATGAGGTTTTAATTATAAGCATTAGATATATGCTATTATTTGTTATTGTATCGAAGATTCCAATGAGATTAATAATAACCGCAGCAGTAATGTACGTGTAGGGCAATGGCAAGCAAGAACGAAGACGAAGGAAAAGTCCTGCTGACGCTGCCAAATATCAAGTATTTGGTAGAAGGACTTGATGCTTTGCTAACGACTGACTTGGATGGCGACAAGCGTACTAAGGTAATTCAGCTACGCAACGATCTGTTGTCACATATAAATAGCATATTTAGTGACTATTCATGATTACTGCTCAGGCATTGCTGAGTCCGTTTGTATATTTGGTTCCTTTTTGATCAGGTCAGATACCTGAATGATCCCGTGAATAGAAGAGACTTGATGATTACAGGATAGGAATTCGCACTTGGAAGCAATAGAATTAAGTTTCTGATTTCTGATATCGGATACAAATTGAGATCTTCTCTATTATGTTATGCATCAAACAAAAGTAGAAGAGTTATAGCTCTTATACACTGTGTTCCCCGAATTCAAAGGCTTGGAAGATCGGCCGCAGAATTATTGAAAAAAGATGCATGTCCAAATAAGGACGTCAAATTGTCTAGATTAAGTTCTTTGTCTTGGTCCTAAAAGAATATGTGATTTTACTCTCACATCTCTTTTATTACTTTTTAAGACAGGAGATTATCGTTATAAACAGGAATATTCATTGAAGCTTTAGCTTATACGATGCTAGAAAGGTCATAAGTGTCATGGCAAAAAGTAGGATACCCGTTGATAGATGAGTTGCGACAAGAAGGGGCTCAAGACGGGTAGTGACCACCAACATGCCAAATATTATCTGCACTGATATGATTATTGCTGCAATAGTTGCAGTTTTTCGCGCTGGCTTGAATTTCTTGAATGAGTATACTGCAGTAGCAAAGATAAGGCCAGCCGTTATCACCACCATCACTCTATGATAATGCTCAAAGAAATGCTTCTCAGAGGGCAGACCAAAACCGTTTGGACATAATGGCCATTCAGTGCAGGAGAGCCCCTGATTTGAGGAACTGATGTAAACCCCGACCAGCATTACAGAGTACAGCATAGCAAGGGCACAGAATGAAAGGCCTACTGCAACCTTCGGACCAGAGGAATATCGCACCTCCACAGCAGAAAAAATGTGCCACGTTAATTATAATCTTGGCATTTAACTTTCTTCTACTCCATTTTCCCATACCTGTTTTATGCTGTATAGCCGCTTGCTTTGCAATGGAGAAAGACGCGTCTACAGAGACTGATCTAGGTAGCTATGAGGGAAAGTATCCAAAAGACCTGTTCAACAAGACAGTGATTGTAAACGAGCAGGTGATGGGACGTGTTGCAAAGGAAACGAATGACCAAATAGTTGTTTTTAGTGATTCAGGTAATTTACGGTTTGACATTCCCAAGTCAAAAATCACACTTTCAGGAGGCTCTATAGTAGTAGGGGAGCCGCTTGAGCAGTATGCAGTCGACAGAGATGCGCCAATGCCGG
>DATFCN010000094.1:0-3657 GCA_035253045.1 Nitrososphaera sp. | reverse complement strand
GAACTTTCTAGCGAACAAGAATACTTCGTTTACATCTTTGACCTTGCAATTGTTGCGGTCCTTATAGCTGATTTCTATAGGAGGCTACACGCTTCAGGGCTAGGATATCAACAGTTCATACTGAAACATTGGTATGAAATTCCTGCAATGATACCTGTTGTTGTATTTTCTGTATTAGAAACACATACAGTAATAGGTGCAGCATTGAGGGGTATAGAACTTATTCCTCTTTTTAGGATAGTTCGTCTGTTCTATAGGACAACAATAATTTTAAAGGAAAGCAAGATTGCATATTTAATTGCATTTTCTTCAGGTTCTATAATTCTAGGCGCAATCGCTGAATTTATAGTTGAATCACCAAATCCTAATTCCAAAATTGCAAATCTTGGCGATGCGTTCTGGTGGGCAATAGTAACGGTTACAACTGTCGGGTATGGTGATACATATCCAGTTACCATAGAGGGAAAAATAATTGCGTCAATCTTGATGATCATAGGAATAGGTGTGCTCGGTATTTTCATCTCGACGTTTGGAGCAGCACTAATTGAATATAGGTTAAGGATGAAAGATAAAAATGCGACTGGTAAAGCGCAGAAGAAGTTATCATTATCTGCAGATCTAGAAAAACTGCATTCAGATAATACTGTTAAGAATAGCAATCATACAACAACTACGGCGAACTTTAATGCAGAAGCTAAGAATTTCATAAAAGATAAGATCGATGAAATTGAAGAAATGAATGAACAAGAAATTAAAATATTGATAGAGATGATAAGAACTATACATAACGCTCGTTATGATAATAACGATGAGGACCCTACTAACACTGATCCGCACTCTTCTAGAGAATAATATATTTAGTTAGGTATATGCCGTTGGTCAAACGGTATACAGTCTATTGCATAGAAGCGCTGGTAGGAGGAATTAACCCACGAGCTCAGTTACGCTGCTAGTCTATGATGCGCCTGTCTATCTAAACGTCGACCGAAAAACAGTTCAAATAATTTGTCCAGTCCATTTCCTTGTTCTGGTATACTACGCTATTAAATTGAGGTTCATTTCTTTTATTGGCAGACAAAAATCTAGTATGTCCGCAAGTAGTGAAGCCATGGAGATTGTATATCCTGTGTGCAAATTGTGATAATGACCTTAACAAGAAAAAAGTCATCGTGCTCGTGGTTTCCTGTACTTTCGCACTTTGAGAAGAAGAATTTCTAAAAGGTATCCTTGTAGTATTTAGGTAATTACTACGTTAGAAGTATATATAAAGTAAGAAAAGAAGACTGAAGAAAGAAGGAAAGTTAAGAGACCTATCAGCCCTGTCGTAATTGTATAGTTGCTGCGCTGCTTCTCTTAACAGCCGTTGTTCTTTTTACTGGTTTTGAACCGTTTCTTTTGCATTCTGGGCAAATGCTCTAGCTGTATTTGAAGTAATGCGTGTTGCTTCCTTTGTATTCTGTCTTGCATAATTTGTAGTAGCTCTGCTAGCCTCCATTCCAGCAAACATCATGTTAGTAGCCATGCGTGTAGATGCCACATATGCTTCTGTCACAGCTCCAATGGTTCTGGCGTAAATGTTAGCCATTTCGTCTGGAGAGAAGAATTGTGTCCCCATCACGTTGACTGCTGTTCTCTGCGCGACAGGAGTCCATGCAGACTGAATAAAATTGATTACTTCTTTTTGTGAGTCTAAGAAGTTGTGTGCAATCTCTTGAGTTGCATCGATTGTCTGGTTTTGAAAATCTGTAATGGCTTGAGAATACCTTGGGGTCTCCCTCTTTAACTCCTGTGTTGCTTGTTGGATGTTATCCTTTGTCTCGTCTATTGAGCGAATAGTTGCTTGATGTTGTTCTTGCTGATGTGTATTAGCATTATTTTCCTGTTGTCGTTTTGTCGAAGATGATGACATACAGACGTGCGTCAATTCATAGAAAAAAAGCATTGTAAATACTAGCATGTGAAATTCATTTTAGATGGTAGTAACATTGAAATACATTCTGGAATGAAATCTGTATCTAAAATTCTTCTCTAAAGAAGTATACAGTCGAGATTGTTGGTTTCTATTTCTGACTGCGTCAAGTGGGAAGCAAAAAATCGAGACTATAGTTCATTTTCATGCATATTTTCTTCTAGCGTATCATCTTTTTCATGTCATTATAACTGTCCATCCTTACTTTCCTAAACTATTAAGTTACCACACAAAAGTAGCGTATACCTTTAGCATTTCAGCGAAGGAGCCTAAAAGACATCATGCGATTGGTCTATGCAAGTAGGAAGGATTGAGCGGGTGAGATTTGAACTGACTGCTCTCGTTGCTCTTACTGCTGTGGGGAATGCAGCTGTTCTGAAAATGGTGAGGGTTAGGATTGTTGTGGCGACTATTGTGTGGTTCCTGCTGCTGAGGCGCTTGTGACGCTGCTCTGTTAAGGTTTGTCCCCATTGGTTAGTTTCCATGTACTTCTATGCATATGCGGTTGATAAAGCAGAGGAGTTTCATTGTCGACCTTAAACAGTAGTATAAAGATGGAATCAGCTGCAGTTACTATAACAACCCTGCATGCTAAAGCCTTCCTAATCAGGCTGCAGGAGTCGCATCAGTTTTTGCAGTCTTGCGAAAATATTCCTTGATTTGTGGTCTGTAGAGGTAGTAGAGGATTATTGCGCTTATAATAATGCTGACTATACCTCCTATATTACCTGTGGCAATTGAAATCGCATTCAACACAATACTTATAATTGATAAAACGACGGTCATAGTCCATGCCCATCCAGTTCCTTTTAGCAGTCCATAGGCAACAATGAATGAAATAATCCCTATGGCAGTTATCACGCCACCTATCGCAAGGGCTGCACCCCCAATGAATGAAGGTATAATGCCTGAGAGGTTGACGTTAGGCTCAGTCAGGTTTCCATCCTCGAAAGCGGATGGCGGAAGAGAAGGGATGATTATTCCCGCAGCAATGAGGGTAATCCCGCCAAAGAGCATAATAATGCCTCCAATGATGCTAAGAATTGCAATTATTGTTACACCAGTAGGACGTGATTTGGGTGTGGCTTGCAATATGCTACATACCAGAAGAATGGGTAGTTGAATATTAACACACTGTTATCGAGCAAAGCCAAATTCAGTGTAAAAGAGTTTTATTCCGCATAACCTAGCTTGCTACTTTGAACATAATCTTTTCTTGCTGAGAATGCAATCATGATATAATATACACGTACCTTTTGAATGAGATGTAAGTGCTGGCCATGACCTACTTCTATAATGTTGCAGCAACGTTTCAGCTTTTCAAGACTTCGCTTGACAGTAAAGGACTTGGAGCATACAAAAGAGTGGACTGGGTGGGATTTGAACAATAATTCTTTTCTATTATCCTGATGTTAGGGTAGAACTAGCAGAGAGTAGGCAAGCTTTAAAATCTGCATAGGTCGTGGGTTCAACCCATCCCACCACCCTCTTCCACCGCCACCCATTCCATTTCTTTTATTCCGGGAAACCATGGTTTGGAATGAGCTTGTTTTTGGGTGGTAGTCGGACAAAAAGCTCCACCAACAAAGATTCAAATCCTTACTATCACTTTACATGTATCAAGGATATGGTAGAAATTGTAGTGCAGTTTGAAGAAGAGGAGACGATTACTTTTGCCACAGTTTACT
>DATFCN010000093.1:0-57733 GCA_035253045.1 Nitrososphaera sp. | reverse complement strand
ACCTCGCAACGCACAAAAAGATGTTGATTGCAGCTACGGCTGCAGTAGTTCTATTGACGGCATATGTGATGCCTTTCGATTTAATATTTGATACCGCATCAGCAGCCAAAGGAGGAACCACTGACAATGATAATCGGTTCAAGGTATGCGATAAGAAAGAGGCAACAGGTAACGGTAACCTGCCGAAGAAGTGTTATATGATAGTAGAATAGGCCTCTCCTCCTCTCATAGAAAATAGCGATCTTTGCTAGCTTTCTTTTTTTTCCTGAATCTAGAACTACAAGTGATCTGATAAGTTTAACTGTCGTTGTGGGGGGCCAAATATTATTCTTCCATTTCGTTTTCCTAGGCTGTGAAACCCCCTTCCACATTCGCCTCTATTTGCTCAACTTCTTAAATCCCGGTGAATTAGTCCTTTGTAGCAAGTTATTTCTCTCTTTTATAAGTCACATACAAAGCTGGCCCATTTCTTGTTGATTCGTCGATCTTAAACGAAGGATATTTGTTGCTGTCACTTAATGCTATTATCTCATAGATTAAGGGCCAGATGACCTTGTTGTCTCGTTCCACATCTTCTGCCTTGTTTGAATCATGCACCTGATAGAGGCTGCGGACCTTCTCATTTCCACTAGATGCGGCCTTGAGCACATCAACTAATGGAACAAAGGTCTCACCAAAAGAGGTCAGGTTAATTGTGGTGTTCTCAAGCGCAGCCCAGATCTCATCTCGGTCTGTAGGTGTTATGGTTTTACCTGCAATTGACTCCGCTAAAGGAGTAAAGTCCTCCAAGCTTGAGTTAAAGCCCGAGGATTTGCTACACTCTTTACATTTAGCTCTCCATATCTTTACTCGACCACGCTGGCTATACACTTCGGTGGGATAGGACATCTCTGCCTTAGTCGAATAAGCCCTGTTACAGTAGTCGCATGTTACACTGGAGACAGCTTGATCAAACTTTTCTTGGTCCTTTGTGTCCACTATAACCATTATAACTTCTTGTCTCCTATACACTCATGTTTCTTTGTTACTGTTCTACTAATGTCCTCATCAACATAATTGTGTTGGATAAAATGGTGCTTTCAGGTTTACTCAGCAGCTCCACAGCTACTATTCTATCCATTTGCTGCGCACTGTGAAGAGTTGTGATAATTTTTTATGAAACAATCTCGGCATGGTCCTGACATATTCTTTAGCAATCATTTTCTTACGCTAGCCTTATTTCTCTATCAATCTACTTAGGAACAAGTTACAAAAGAAGGGGAAAATCGGAGAAAGACCTGGAACAATCCGAGATTAGTAGTAGGGGGTAAAATTACCTGAGTTCTTCTTAATTGTACTCCAAAAGGGGAGACACATATTCTTACCAGTTTCCGATTCACTTCCATATTTTTTGACTCCTAGGAGTATTATTTCTGTTATCGCGTTTGCAAAACCTAACTTTTTATCCTACGCTAATTGATTTGCATTTAATATTTCCATTCTTCTCTGCTTATACCGTTCCACCATGAACGATACGGCTTTGCATCCTTGCCAATCTCTTCCTTTATCCTAAACTCAATTGGATAAAAGATATTCTCCATAGCATCGATTCCGCCATCTATGTACAGTTGTTTTCCAATTTCTTGTATCCTTTGCTTCTTAGATTCAAAATCTGAAGCATTGGGATTTTGAATACAATATGTAATTAGGTCATAGAGCTCTTCTTCTAGATAGGCATCCAATTGCTCTGTATTCTCCTTTTTTTATTAACCTGCTCTCCTAATTATATGATATCCGAATTCTGTCTTTACTGGCTCTTTTGTAGTTTCCCCTTTCCCAAGCTTAAATGCTGCCTCTTCAAATGGTTTTACCATCATACCCCTTCCAAAAAATCCCAAATCACCGCCACGTTTGCCACTTCCCTTATCAATTGATAATTCTCTTGCAAGGTTCGCAAAGGACTCGCCCTTCTCTAATCGTTCTATTATCGCGATAGCTTCGCTTTGTTTTTTAACAAGTATATGAGAGCACTTAATTCTATCTGTCATATGTACATCTTTCACCTATATGATCAACAGAAATCTCTATGGATAAATATTACTATCATATATCGTTACGTTCATTTCGCAAGTTTAATTATGTCACTGGAAATGAAAAAGGATATGGCAAGTTCTTATACCATAGGAGACTATTTAATTCATAGTCTATCTGGACGTGGAATTACACATATTTTTGGTGTTCCTGGGGACTATATCCTCGGCTTTTATGATAGATTGACCAAGAGCAATATCTCTGTTGTAAACACATGCGATGAACAGGGAGCCGGATTTGCTGCAGATGCCTATGCTCGTATTCGCGGATTGGGGGTTGTTTGTATCACCTATGGTGTCGGAGGACTGAAGGTGATTAATACAACAGCGCAAGCTTATGCTGAAAAATCCCCTGTTGTTGTTATAAGTGGGGCTCCTGGATTAAAAGAGCAAATAAAGAATCCTATGCTCCATCATAAGGTGCGTGACTTTGATACACAGAAGAAGATCTTTGACCAGATAACTGTTGCCTCTACAGTATTAGGTGACCCTCAAACAGCTGCATTTGAAATTCATAGAGTAATCTCATCAGCCTTGCAATTGAAACGTCCTGTATACATTGAGCTGCCGCGAGATGTGGTGTCTACAAAAATTTCTGGCCAATATCCCCATCCCTTGGATATTCAAGAATCTCAGAACAGCGACCCAAATGCCCTAAGAGAAGCAATTACAGAATCAACCAATATGATAAACGCAGCGAAGAGACCTGTTATCATTGCCGGAGAAGAGATTCATAGGTTTGAGTTACAGGACAAGCTTTTGGTTCTGGTAAACAAGACACAGATTCCTGTTGCGGCGACAATTTTGAGCAAATCTGTAATAAGCGAGCTTCATCCTTTATTTATTGGAATCTATGAAGGCGCAATAGGTCAGGAAAAGGCACGTGAATATGTTGAATCAAGTGATTGCCTAATCATATTGGGAGCAACATTGAGTGACCTTACCCTCGGCATGTTTAGTGCATATATTGATCAAAAGAAAGTAATCTACGTCACTGCAGAAAAGCTTTCCGTGATGTATCATCATTATGACAACATAGACGTTCGAGAATTTTTTCAGGCTTTGATTGATTCACCGATAGTCAGTAAGCAGAACGCTACTCATAATTCCGATTCTTCTGCTCCTTCTAGTCCTTTTTCTAATAAACTCCTATCTATAACCTCGGGAGCGCCGAGATGTACTCCTGGAAAGAAGATTACAGTGAGGTATGTATTCGATTTTTTGAATTCATGTCTCACTAATGACATGATAGTTCTCGCCGATGTCGGTGATGCTTTGTTTGCAGGGGCCGATCTAATTATCCGTGGGAAGACGAAATTTCTATCACCTGCATATTATGCCTCTTTAGGCTTCGCAGTGCCTGCGAGCATCGGGGTTCAAGTTGCAGATCCATCTTTGCGCTCTCTTGTAATAGTTGGTGATGGTGCATTTCAAATGACGGGTATGGAGCTGTCGACTGCACTTAGATATAACCTAAATCCAATTGTTGTTGTCTTGAATAATGGGATTTATCTAACAGAGCAATTGATGCTTAAGGGTGCTTTTAATGATTTACAGCATTGGGACTATTCGAGTCTCCCAAAAGTCATTGGTGGCGGGCAAGGTTTTCAAATAGAAACTGAAGATCATTTCAATAATGCACTCACTGTTGCACTTGCCCATAAAACCACGTATAGCATTCTAGACGTGCATTTGGAGCGAGATGACAGGTCACCAGCATTAGACAGGTTGACGAAAAATATTGCAAAACAGTTTTACATTCATCATGATGCTAAACGAGTATGAACAATTTATGTGATTGTAAATGTTGATTTAGATCGTCGGCAAAAGTTCTTCAGATGAATTGGATTAAATCCACCGCCAACGCAAGGAAGACGTCGCAACTTAACTGCCCTAGCATTAAAAACAAATACACACTATAATTGCCTGCACAGGGAATAGCTGAAAATATGATTAGTGCTTAAGAGATAACAAAAACCAACTGTCCAATAAGTAATACTACTCTGGGGATAACAAACGCAGACTTTTTTATAGGCAGCTTTTTAATATTCACTTGTTAACTGTTGGAAAAGGGAAATCTCTATTATCCCCCTGAGCCTCAAAATAAGAAAGAGGAAAAACATCTGGGGAAATTCACAAATGACGACTTTGATATACTCGAGGTAATTGACGCAAACACATCAAAGGAACAGGAATTATACTATGTAAATTTCAAGAAAGGATGTAGAACAAGACCACACATACACGCAACAGAACAGACACTGGTTGCAATCAAAGGAAAATGAATCGTTGTCCTTGTCGACAAAATCGAAGTCAATAATGATGGCAAGAATGCCACTATAAATTCGTCCTCTGGGGGTTCATCTTTATCTAATATTATCGAGTTGGTTCCAGGAGATGTAGTCTGTATACCTGCAGGCTCGTTGCACTGGCTGGGCGCTTTAGAGAATAGTGAAGAAGAATTAGACCCTTTCTCCCATTTGGCGATAAGAAAGAGAAGTGAAATAGAAACCATTTGGTTCTAGAAATTTCAAATCTCTATTGACGAGCCAACTTAGAATCAATCTCTGTACTTCAGCGGTGACCCCGTCCAAAATATCGATTGATATTTAATCAGCTTCCGTCTGATTCTGATATTTGAACTCCTGGATGTAAAACTAATCAACCAACTAACTAACTAATAATCGATCTCCCAATTTGACTCCATTCTGTTGTACAAAGCCCGCGTTAACTTCCAAAACATATTGGGCGGGCTCGTCTGAGGGATAAGTTGGACATGGATCTTGTTCGCAGGGAGAGGCATTTTCTATAATGTCAACAATTTCGGAGCTACTACCAATGAATATCATGTCTAATGGTATCGAAGTATTTTTCATCCAAAACGTTTGGGGTATCTCGTGAGAATATCGAAACAACATGCCTGCATTCCAAGGCAGGTGTTGCCTAAACATGAGACCTCTCATGTGCTCTTGAGCATCATCTGGAACTTCAACAAATACGCGGGCAATAAGGGATGAAATGTTATTATTATTATCGTTATCTTCTTCAGATCTGACTATATCAATACTGGGCTTTCTTATAACCATCTGACTTGGTCCTGCCCCTCCTGTTGAGATTGTAGTAACAATGTTGCTACTTGCAGTATCAATTATGGATACATCATTTCCCCTCATATTGCTAACATAGGATAAATCGCCGCCATCTGCACTAAAAGCAATTCCATAAGGTCCGTTGCCAACAGGAATTTCCGATATTACTTCAAGAAGTTGTGCATCCACTATCGATACCGTGTTAGAATCCATGTTCGTTACATACGCAAGTGTCTCCTCTGGATTTAGAAGAACATATTTTGGATTATCTCCAACAGGGAGAGTTTTGATTACCTCATGGTTGGCTGAGTCGATGATTGAAAGAGTATCATTTTCGGCGTTTGTCATAAATAGCCTTGCGCCATTATTACTAAAGGAAAGACTATGAGGTCCGTTGCCAGAATCTATTTCCTTTATCACTGCATTATGTTCCAAATCGACTACAATGATGGGGCCTTCTGAACTAGTGACATATAGGACCTGTCCATCCGGTCTTGCTTCTATGAACTGAGGGCTAGGAGCAACGTCGATCTCATCAATAATAGTTCCGCCCTCGTTCATAACTAGTACCTTTCTTCCAACCGTGTCACTAATATAGAGAGTACCGTTCGAGACTTCTGTATCATGACCAGAAACTTCCGTTGATATGCTCTCATTCTTTAGCTCGTTACTTATGGTGTTGAGCATGAATATCTTTCCAGAATCGCCGTTTGTTGTTATTGTTGTGACATATAGGGTCAACTGATCTTCTGATAGTTTGATATTCTGAGGTATCCCATCAAAGGTGATCTCCCTCAAAATTTGGTTTGTCGACAAGTCTACAACAGAGATGCTGCTAGAATTTGCATTTAGAACATACATCAGTCCCGCCAAGGGATCGCTAGTCAAGCTGTTAGATGAACTAGAACTGCTGATTGCATGCGATAGAGGAGAATTGGTCAGCAAAGCACTCGAGCTATTAATCGGTAGTGCTGCAAGTGCTAATGCTATTGCTAATATCATGCCACTAGCTTTAATCAACATTGCACCTTCTTGACTACTACTACTATTATTATTATTGTCATTATCGAACAACATTCGCATGACTGTGTGTAATTTGTAGATTTCTTATAGTTCTTTGCCGGTAAGTACTCGAACCGCTTGTTGGAACTCTCGCTCTGAGAGTGGTGGTATATTTGCAGTCTTTAAGTTTTCCTCAATATGCTCAGCCGTTTTCTGCCCAATCAGCGGAGCAATGACCGACGGGCTTGATCGAATTATCTGCAACAATTTGCCTACAGGATCAGTAACATTTCCATAATCCGGTATCTGGCTATGGAGAAGCCTCCCCTGAAAGAGTGGTATGCTAGTAAATATGCCGATGTTAAGTTTTGCAGCTGCTTGTAGAATTGTAAGATTTTCCTCGGAATGGACCGCTTGGTTCCTAAGCAAAAGCGCTTCGCTATAAGCAAGGTTGTAGGGCAGTTGTATAAATCTAAAGCCGTGATCGTTACCTCCCACACTTTCTGCGCACTTCACTGCCTGCTCCAGTGAGATGTATTCGGGACTTTCTGAAGGAACCCTAAAGCATGTCCAAGTTGCCATTCCATAATAACGAATCTTGTTTTTGGCCCGATATTCCTCGTAGACTTCAAATGCTTTGGCAAGCATTTCCATAAACTGCTGCCTGCTTACATCCTGGTACCAGCTCTCAAAGGCATTGTGAATGTAAACTAGATCAATGGTAGAAATGTGCATATTTATGAGTGATTTTTCAATGCATCTAGCAAGATAGTTAGGGTTTATGACATTATAGCCGGAGCTGATATCGTCGGCAGTTATTACTTCAGTCTGGATATACATCCTGTGCATGTATTCCATTACATCGATGTTTGGGTAGTCGCCGTCATTCGTGATATAACCATTCTTGGTAGATATAAAAATCTGGTTTCGGGAGGTTATTCTGTCTTTTGCAAGACGCAGAAGAGCTCTACCTATGCTCTTTTCAGACCTCATGGCACGGTAATTTATTGCAGTATCAATGACATTGACCGCACCCGACCTAACTGACTGGTAGACTGCGTTCTCAACAGCCTGATCATCCTCCTCACTCAGCTGGCCTAAGTATGTCCCCATGCCCAGGCTCGACAGCTGAAGGTCCTCGAAGGACTTAAAGTGACTGCTGGGCTTTCCCTCTGAGACAGCGTGCTCTGCGTATTTCTTTGTACCCTCAGGTGTAGCGTACCCCTCGAGCACTTCATAAGACGATGAAGATGACGACAATGTTTTGCATATCAGAGCGTGGAAAATAATAATGAATCGAATTTTAATACTTTCTAATTAATTAGCCCTCCTTAGTAAAAGGCCTCTAAGATATGAAATACTTATGTGAGATAACTAACCAATGGAACAAAAATCGAAGCATCTATTCTTCCCTCTACGGGATAAAGCTCAGAGCAAGCAAAATACCGGTAATTCTAGAGTACGTTACAGCTGAAGCCATTGCAGGTACCAATTTATCGATATTATGGGGATCCTTCCTTAATGATACGACTGATTTTATGGCAAGCGGTAATGATGCAAAACTGATTAGTGAGTATACCTTAGTTAAGCCAAGCAAAATACCACCAGCAATCAAGGCATACGCGGCAATGATAAATAGAGGAAATATGTTAGAAGCCTTCTTCCTTCCTAGCATTATCACTAATGTATGCCGTCCTTTTGACTTGTCTGCATCGTAGTCCGGAAATGAATTGACAAAGAGGACTGTTGCCGACAGGATGCCCACTATCACTCCAACATATAGAGCTACTGCCTCTAACATTGCATTTTGGACGTAGAGGGATCCAAGTACAATCATCGCTCCCTTAATCGCCACAAAAAGCTCACCAAGTCCTGCATTTACAATTCTTGTTGAATAAAAGTAGATAGCAATAACCGCAAATCCGAGTATTACCGCTATAGCGATCCCACGTATTGCTATGAAATACGCTCCTATAGAGGCACCCAAGACCAGAAATATTATACCAGCGACGTATACTGTGCGTGGCGCTAATAGATTATCGGGGAGGACCCCTGTCCCACCACTGAACTTTGTCCTTTTCGTTGCGATGTCGATTCCTCGCTTATAATCCCAGTAATCATTGAGCAGGTCAACGCTTGCATGCAAAAAAATTACGCCGATATATGTGAGAATTGCATAAAATGGGTCTAGGGTGCTATCTTTCCAGTAAGCAATTGCAAGGCCGTTGCTGACTGCTATTACTGAGGCTAGGAGAAAACGGATCCGGATAGCTCGTAGCCATGTAGAGAGCACTTATCTTCTGCAATATGCAGAAGATCCTATTACTATGTTTTTTGAAATCATTGAGAAATACACCGGTAGTAGGTTATACCATTTACCGTGACATCCTCTATTCGAAACTTTTTCTTCTTGCCTGCTATGGCACTTGCAAGATCAGATAATCCTATCTTAAGCATGAAACTATTTACATTAGCCTCTGAAATACCTGTTGCCAGGGATATCTCTTTTGCAGAATAGCCTTTGTCTGAATTTCTGCATAAGAATTGGGCAATAATTGTCCCAATATCTTTGTATGCATCAAACTCTGCAGCGTCTATGGGCATATACTATTAACCCCGAGTGCAATTGATTCTATAAAGTTACGGCTCTATTACGCCAGTACTTTCGAGTGGCTTGCGGCCCATAAAACCCTCCTCTTTTCCATGCCAAAACTTGACCTTGTCTTCTCCTAATTTCCAACAGAGCCAGACCTCCTCATCAAATCTCATTGAGGGGAAATCAAGCAAGCCTTCATCGACGCTTTTTATTATTACCCCTGTAGCCTCAAGCTGCTCTATTGCTTTGTACAGGTTGGTGACAGCACTGTTAAGCTCCTGTTTTTTCTTTATAAAACCTTCAAAAGGACTACCCGAGTCAATTATCGTCTGAATCTCCTCCTGCAGGACAACAACGTGATTCTTTCGAGTTATGATATCATCAAACAAACGCTTGACTCCCTGCAGTGCCTTATCCGCAGTCTGTGGCGTATACAGCGTAAACATTAACTTGATTTTGTTCATTTTTGAGATAATTTATGCTTTTAGTACCTGATGACGGAACGCCCTAAAATATTGGGTGCATCTATATCTATATGTGATTTTGTAATAAGTCTCTGACCTGCATCCCATCAACCTTGGATATCGTAACTAGGGGGCCTGCCTTTTCTCATCAAAACAACCAAAAATGTGCAAGAGGATACGCAAAAAAGCATAGATGTAATATCTAATCTAGCTATCGATTTCTACCGAGCAAAGCACTTGAGACCCTGTAAGGCATTTTAGGTGTTATTACGGTACCGCACGTCAATATGGTAGCCTATGTCATGGATACCTCCTCCCCCTCTCTTCGAGGTGGTGCAGTCTTTAAAGAGGGCTAAATTTAATTCCTTTTATGATAGAATCCACGCTCGAAACAGAAAAGGTGCTCCCTCCAGCCTTGAATGCCAAGCAAGTGCAAGAAAATCTTGTTCCTTTCTTGGAGGAGGAGATAGAGTGTCCTCGTTGCCATGACAACATGATGCTATGTTCTGAGTTTGATAATCTATATTATGTATGTGAAGAATGTGACTTTTGCCTCTATACAATAAAGAAATCTGCAATATAAAAAATTATTAGGAATCGTAACTCCTAGTCATTGATTGATTATAAACCGTCACAAGTTGGAGAGGTTCCACAGCACTAGGTCTTCCAAGCTAATTCTTTCTGCATTATCGTCTGCAATTGAAAGTGTGAGACCTGACTCGCTCATTAAGCATGCTGTAAAATTCAGAAAAGGCGAACTGACAGTACGTGATATTTATGGGAACGTTGCAAAGCTGGCAGAATTTGACCATGTCTACATTGTAGGAGCAGGAAAGGCAGCAATAGGTATGGCCCGTGCCCTATCCTCTATCTTAGACGACAAGGTTACTGCTGGCGCGATTACTGTTCCCTATGGAACTGCGACCAGGAAAATCAAGAGGGTCTCTGTAAGCGAGGCCTCCCATCCAATCCCAGATAATGCAGGAATAGAGGGTACAAGAAAGATTCTCTCGATCCTGCGAAAGGCGGACAAGAATGATTTAGTAGTTTTTCTAATCTCTGGAGGTGGCTCTGCGTTGATGCCTATGCCAGCGTCTGGAATCTCTTTGGCCGACAAGCAGAAAATCACGGGCTCACTTCTTCGCTCTGGAGCATCAATCCATGAGATAAACGCCGTGCGAAAGCATCTGTCTGCTGTCAAAGGGGGCCAGCTTCTACGACATGTGAAGGCATCATGCACCCAATTGGCGTTGCTTCTCTCAGATGTAATAGGAGATGATCTAGGAATAATATCTTCGGGGCCTACCTATCCTGATAGCTCAACCTTCGTCGACGCTTTAAGTATTTTGACAAAATATCGAATAGAACATCCAGTAGCTGCTATTGAATATATTGCCAAAGGTGCCAATGGCATGATAGAGGAAACTCCCAAACCACCAGACGAACTATTCTCTCGCATCCACAACATGCTCATCGGGAATAACGCTATTGCGTGCAGAGCAGCAGAGGATTGCCTCAAAAAGCGCAGGATACAAACTGTAAATCTTGGATCAGACTTCGATGGCGAGGCTAAAGAGTTTGGATCATTTTTGGCACACCGTGCATTAAACCTTGGAGGCAAACATCTAGCCCTAGTGGCGGGGGGGGAAACTACTGTCAAGCTGGGTAGCATGAAAGGCGGTCTTGGTGGGAGGAACCAAGAAGTTGCTCTTTCATTTTTGGCTGAGCTTGGTCGAGAGGATCTTTCAGTAGGGTGCATGGGTACAGATGGAATAGACGGCAACTCTGATGCAGCTGGCGCACTAGTGTCGCCAAAGACAATAATACTTGCCAAAAGGATGGATCTGCAAAAATATCTTAAAAAGCATGATAGTTACCACGCCTTCAAAAAGATGAATTCGCTCATCTTTACCGGTTTTACCGGGACTAATGTCAACGATATTGCCATTGTCTGCCTCGAGTCAAAGTAGGATACTGGTCTTCTCTAACCTTAGCATAGAGCCCCCGCAATATTGGGGGTTGGCGCCTCTGTCAGCGAGACTTTTTTACAATAGGGCGACGTATTGACCCTGAGGAAACCAGCATATGAAGGACTTTATTCAATCCTACAAAGATCTGTAGAGTCCAAAGCCTGCTAAACCAGGAAATATTCTTAGGGCAAGCAAAAACACGAGAAACCTCAGAATTGCATCAAAATGCGATATTTGAAGAAAAAGATCGTAGCTAGTTTGGGTCAAGAGAGCTGATGGCCAAATGCTTGCAACGAAATGTACTCTGATATAAATAGATGGTGACGATTGGAATAAGCAAATTGTTAAAGCGAAGATGTCAGTATCTGACACGTATGTCGCTTGCCACCACATTGATATAGTCGAGGCCATTGGTTCTAAGCAAAAGTGATCCGTCATCCTTCACATCTGCAGCTATACCTTCAGTGGTTTTATCATTCTCTATCACTTGCACCTTCTGGTCTAATATGTCGGAGTTCTTCTTCCATTGCTCTATTATTGTATGAGAAACGCCGTCCTTCAGTTTGAGGTAATAATATTCGAGTCCTTCAAGTATCGCCTTTGTCAAACCCGGTATGCTTATTTTATGCCCTAGTTCGTCACATAATGAAGTAACCTTGGTGTGCTTTTCAAGAGAGGAAGAGATCGCTGACGAGTCAACATTTGCATTTATTCCAATACCAATAACAGCATAGTTGATCTGCTCTGACTCCATGCTGACATCAATGAGAATACCACCCACCTTTTTGCCACCTATCGTGATATCGTTTGGCCATCTTAATTTTGGCTGAAGTGTGGTAGTTATCTTGATTGCATCACATACTGCGAGAGCTGCCGCAAACGGAAGAACTGTAATCTTCGAAGCAGAAATCCTAGGTCTCAAGATGACTGATAGCCATAGACCTCCCTTGGGCGATAACCACCTTCGGTTTTGTCTGCCACGCGCACTCGTTTGCTGCTCTGCAATAACTACTATGCCCTCCGCGCTGTGTTTTTCTTCAGCAAGCAAGACTGCTAGGTTCTGAGTCGATTCAACACTGTGCTTGTAGATTATTTTACTCTTACCTACAAATACAGTGTTGAGCATTTTTGCCAGCTCTCCGGGCGGGGAAATATGAGTCGCACATGCAAGTCTATAACCCATCTTATAACTCGACTCAATCTTATAACCAGATTTGCGTAAGATCCTAATACGCTTTGAGATTGTGCTGGTTGTAACGCCTGTCTCCTTTGCTAGGATTCTCAGTGGTATGTAACCTTTCTGCCCTTTGAGCAAGGAGAGTAGGTGGTCGTCTGTAAGCATTTGGCATAGCTTTGCATTAGCAGATATAATTATAGTACGGTAATTGGATTACTTTGTTAAATTGCGTAGCCTTCACTTAATTTGAGTCACTTCATCAAAATTATCGTCTTGCACGCTAAAGGTTTAGAAGCCTTTTTGTAGTGTTTTCCTGCTCGCTTTAGTTCTAGTCTCGATTCTTCTATTTCTAGTTGCATAATAAAGATTCAGCTAAACCTTAAGCCATCTACATTCCATGAAGTAACTCCAGGATCCCTCTAGGGTGCAGGTGCCATCGTCCTACCCCATATATGATTCAGCCTAGGCATGGCGAAAGAGGGTTTATCTTTTGCATTGCATACGGAATCCTAAATGACGCAAAATTATTTCAATTTGGGAAAAGAGCATTAAAGTGCTGATATGGCACTAACAAGCAAACTAGAGAAAAAACGCCGAATACGTAAACGTTGAGGACCTGTTTGGTTTTTTTCTTTATGAGCTCCACATACATAATCAAATTTATTCAATCGCCTTGTCTGCTAAGTTGATTCACTTATGATTTATATGATCTAGATTTCTCTCTTTTATGTGAAAAACCGTAGTAGACCTGATATTATGGCCATTATTCTAGAGTCTGCTAACGGTGGGATAACGAAGACAAAGCTTCTCGCTCGTGCTAACCTCACAACTGGACAGCTTAGACAATATCTCGATATTCTAATTTCAAAAAAACTGGTAATACAACTTTGTGATGCAGACAAAAAACATATGGCTTTCCGGACCACAGAAAAAGGTATACGATACCTCTCGATCTATTCAACTCTGAAAAGCATCGCCGTCTTTCAACAGGATGGATACTAACTAACTAGTTCTCTTTGATATTGTTCCATTGGTAATAGACGGTGCCACCACGACACACAGAGTGAACGTGAGACTTTCCTTCGCTAAGTGAGCTTATTACTTCAAGCTCGGCCAACAATCTTTCAATTTCGTTATCCTTCTGTTTTGGAGCTAGAAGGTTCAAGATCTCTTCTCTTGAGTACATCTTGGAAGGCTCCTGACGCAGTATGTCTTGTATCTCTCGTATTAGCTCTGTCGACGTCATATCAATCACTTTTTCTTTGTCCTTGCCGAGACAATAGATAATACATCACGGTCTTTTAGCTGGTAGTTCACAGGCAATCTGATTCCGTCCCTGCCATCTAGAGCATATAACACACCTTTTGCCAGCTCAGTATGGATCTCCTTTGCCAGATCCTCTACAGTAGATCCTGACCTCATAAGGTATACATCTGGAAGAACATTTCCATGCTTGTCTGAGAACTTTTGGATATCGGCAACTGGGTAAACGGCATTCATCTTGAGTAACTTGAATACAGCCACGTTAATTGCAAACTGCACCCCAGTGCGCATATATTCGCCTAAGATATCCTTGCGTATAAAGTTAAGCGCCCATTTTTGTTTATCACTGAGCTTTGTCTGGTCGTTTATTTCGAAGCGTTCGTCTCCTGGAATGTACCGAATGATATGTTTGCTTTCTGCCCGTCTAAGTGTGAGTTCTGCGTCAGCACTTGCAGGTATAATGATAACATCACGGTACTCTTCGCGTAGACGTTTAAAATTTTCTGTTGCTGTAGGAAGGTCGACTTTGTTTGCTACTATGAGAGTAGGTTTTGAAATTTCACGCAGGCTCCAGCAAAAGTCTTTGCTCTCTTGTATCCCAAAGTTATCAAACATAATTTCAGTAAGGTTATTCTGTGCAAGAGCAAACTTGACATGTTCTTCTTTTACCCCAATACCCCGGAAGACTTCTGTTATTGCACCCACTGTATTGGCGCCTGAACCCACGGCCCGTGATATTTTCTCCCTGTTTGCTTCGAGCAGTTTTAGATACCACATTACGAGTTCCTCCTCGATGTCCGCAACATCTGCAACGGGATCACCCGTGCCTGGCTCTGCGATCTTGCCAGAGGCGTCAATGCTGCCTGATGCATCCACTATGTGCAGCAAAGCATCTGATTGAGCTGCTATCGTAAGGAATTGATTACCAAGTCCTTTGCCTTCCCATGCGCCCTTAATGAGACCAGGCAAGTCAACAAGCTCGACAGGAATAAATCGCCAGCCGTCTATGCAGCCCGAGTTCTTGGGATTATCCTGAAGGTTAAATTCCTTGTGGATACAATGTGTTATTGCATGAGCGTTGCCAATTGCAGGCTTCTTCGTGGTAAACGGGTAATTGGATATCTCAGCAGACATAAGTGTCGCAGAATTGAAGAAGGTCGTTTTGCCTGTATTTGTCTTGCCAATCAGTCCTATTTTGATCATGGTTTTTCACTCTATTTTTTGGTTTATATAGACTGTGTTCAGTGTCCGTGATGACAGACAACCGCAAGATATCCTATTAGACCAAGAAATCCTCCTAGCAATGATACGTGAATAAAGAACTCTCTCTTCTCAGCCAGTGAGAATTTTTTTTGTATATAGAGTGGAATCGAGACTACCATCTGTACTATATAATATGGCATCATGACGGATAAGACTTGCTGCTCAGTCATTTACAGAGAAAAATTTTGGTTAAACAAGTCTTTGATGTTTTATATGTAATTCTTGTGTAAATATCTAACTTTGATGAATTTTCAGGATATTTCGAATTTTTCACTATCTCTACGCTAAACATTTGCAGTCGATGGTATTCTCATCACATACTAGACTGCTGTTCCTACTGATTGTCAAAGTGACAGTCTCCTAACTATACAAAAGTGGAAACAACACCACGTGTAATGATAGCTTTATGCGAACAAAACACGTATCGCTTTCGAGCTGCTGCATATTACTTATATAGTCTTGTGATGAGTTGCTGTGTCAATGAACGCTTTTTCTCATTTCCTTTTCCCAGAAATTTTACATTATGGACAAGTGAATATTTTTTTAAGGTGATTATACTATCTTTAACTTTTTACTTCTCGAACCGTTCCAGAGCCATTTTGATCTCATCGCAGCGCCAGGACATCTCACTTATTTGGTCAGGGGTAAGATCCGACTCCCATCTGTCCAAAACAGTCCTGCAAATTTCCGCAGCATTATATATTACTGTCCAGTACGGGTGGTGTTCTGCAGTTGTATATGCCAGTTCCATAACTTCGCCTAGGCCAGAAGTTGCTCTCTTGATATAGTGAGATCCTTCACCATAGATTCTGATAATACTGGCGTCTTCATCTACGCTTATTTTGAAAAATATATTTTGCTTGCGGAGTTCCTCCAGAACACCTTTGGTGGCGTCCAAAATTTTCTCTATGTTCGACATAATATAACAGTAGGACCCCCATCTGCATAAACTAGTTCAGTCACTGAACAACCTCCTGTGTTCTGCCATCATACACCTATTGTAGACTGCCGAGATATCTTTTTCTGTGGCCATATTCTCTGCTTCTTTGTTATAAATGCCCTCCTGCATCCAGATTACCTTGATGCCTTCCTTCTTTAACGCATCTTCAACCACAGGCGGTACATCCTCTGGACGTCTAAAAATATCTACAATATCCACCCTATCTGGTATACTACTCACAGTAGGATAGGACCTGTGCCCCAAGATCTCTGTCGCAGTAGGGTTGACGGGGATAATATTGTATCCATGATCGAGGAGATACTTTGGCACATAATGGGCTGCCTTATCCTCATTTTTTGACATTCCCACTACCGCAATATGTTTGAGTTCGTAGAATTTCCTTATTTCGTCATCTGAGTAAGAGTCTCTTTCCATGTGATTCTTTTCATTCGTACATTATTTAAACAGACTATGAACCGATCATACCTGGCAATTTCCATGGAGTTCGATATGACTGTACTATCTCAATGTTTGGCTCTGCAGTGACTGTTACCTGGTCAAGCTGTGCTCCTTCAGGAGGGGAGAGTGTTAGAGCATCGCCGGGTTGCAGGATATCTATTCGAGGCTCTCTCTCACTTCCATAATCAACATACAAGTTTGTAAGAGGCAGCCTGCCCGTATTTTTTATTACTACTCGCGCATTTGTAAATAGCGACTGCTCGTCCTTGAGAGCGTCTACACTTAAGTCATAGTCTCTTGTAGGCAGGGCAGAAGCAAACATTGCAACAAGTGCGACTGCAATTATACCAGCCGCTATTATCACAATAAGTGCTATGCGCATTAGAAAAGATTAAGTTTGAAAATATTTAAGCTCTTATTCGCCTTTCATTTGTATCCTTGACTTAAACACTGGACGTATTCCAAGAGGTGCATAATTGCCTGTAGAACAAGTAAAACAAAGCTCTTCTTCTGGCATTCCTATTGCCTTTGCCAAATTGGCGGTGTCGTTATATGCTACGTAGTCCGCCCCTATCATCTGTGCAACATGAGACCCTATCTCGACGCTTGATTTTTCGATAGCTCCCTGTTGGTGCGCTATTAGTTCGTCTTGCGATGGAAAGTCGATGCCTGCATAGCATGGATAACGAATAGGGGGATATGTAACCACAAGGCTAACTCTCTTTGCACCTGCCATCCTGAGTGTTCTGATTATCTCAGCAGAGCTTGTGCCTCTTACAATGCTATCGTCTACGATAACAACATGTTTACCTTCGACCACTTCTGGGATCGGGATTATACCCTTGTTTATCTCGAGCCTGTTGTTTTGATATGGCTCGATAAAGCTACGCATAGAGCCCTTCTTACTGTATCTATCCTTCAGTAAGCCTTCCTCAAATGGAAGCCCAAGTTCCTGTGCGTAGCCCAAGGCCGCTGGTCGTGCCGAATCAGGAACAGGGATTACAACATCTGCATCTATCAGAGGAAATTTCTTTGCAAGAAATTGCCCTATTCTCTTTCTTGCGGCATAGATATTGATTCCTTCCATTATGCTGGACGGGTGTGCAAAATATGTATATTCAAATGCACAGTGTGCATGAGGCCTTTCGTTGGCAAAATGCTGCGAAGTCAAACCTCTCATGCCTATCTTCAATAGCTCACCCGGCTTTACATCCCGCATTAATTGCGCTCCAACTGCTCCAAGTGCACATGACTCTGATGCGACAATATAGGTTTTGGTTTCTCTATGATATCCGAGGACTAGTGGTCGGAAGCCTCTTGCATCTCGGGCTGCATATACAGAACCCTCATCTGTAAGAAATGTAAAGCAGAAGGAGCCGACCATTTCTCCTTTTAAAATGTGCATAGCTTCTACCATATCCTCTTTGTCGGCCAAGTGCATGACAAGTCGCTGAGCTGCCACAAGGGTATCACTCATTGTTTGTGGGGTAAAAGTGCACCCACCTACCATGCCCGATAGCTCTTCGACATTCGCAATCGTGCCGTTATGTGCAACGCAAAGATCCTTTATTCTGAGGGGCTGGGCATTTTCAATTGTGCTTTTACCCAGCGTGGAATAGCGGACGTGTCCAATGGCTGTATGAGATTTGTATTTCTTAATAATCGATGGGAAGTCTGACGCTGCAGAAGAGACTAGCCCTAGCCTTCTGAATGGCGGTTTGCCTGGAACGGCAATGCCCCAAGCCTCCTGACCTCGGTGTTGTAGAGCCCGTAACGAGTCTATAGCAAAGGGTATAATATTGCGCCTGCCAAGCGAAAAGATAGCAATCACACCGCAGTTTTCATGAACCAAAGCCGTCGCCACCCAAGATAGAATACACTGAGCAGTATGCTATTAAAAATATATCCTCTTTATGATTGCAGGTTCCTTTCAAGCGAGTAAAATTGTGCTTCTAACTGCTCCAAGGATAGTCTAATGATCCGTCTCCTACCACTGAAAAACTCTATATTTAGAGGGATAGCTTTACCAACCTCTGCAAATCTCAATCCTTTGGCCGACAGCACTTTATGGACACTTCTTGGATCCTTGGTGGCAACAATGTACCGAGACTGTGTCTCGGAGAACAAGAGCTCGTCTATCTGTTTGCAGGTGGTTGGAACGGAGTCGAGCTGAACTTTGAACCCAATTGAGCCAGTTATGGCCATTTCAGCAAGTGCAACGGCTAAGCCGCCTTTTGAGCAATCATGGGCGCAGCTTACAAGGCCTCTTTTTATGAGGTCCAACACTGCAGTTCTATTTCGCCTATCCGCCTCCAAATCTACCCGTGGAACCGTCCCGCCAGTTATTTTATGGAAATACTCGTAGTACTCGGAGCCACCCATTTCTGTTTCGGTGTTTCCCACAATAAAAATTGACTCATCTTCTGCTAATGCCATCTGCATGAGAAATCGTTCACTCTCGACTAACCCCAATGTGCCTATGACAGGCGACGGCTTTATGGGGCCCTTGACCGTTTCATTGTAAAAACTTACCTTGCCTCCTACTACGGGAACCTCCATGAACTTGCAGTAGTCCACTATTGCATTTATGGCCTGAACAAATGTCCAGTAAATCTCCGGCTCCTCCGGATTTGCAAACTGCAGATGGTCTACCACTCCAATGGGATCAGCACCCACACACGCAATATTTCTAAATCCTTCCGAAAGCAACCCAAGCGTTCCTTGGTAGGGGTCAAGATAACAGTACTTTGAGTTACCATCCAGTTTAACAGCAACAAACTTGCCGTTATCAACCCTCATTACTGCTGCATCACCGCTCCCTGGCTTGATTACTGTTCTTATACCAACCTCGTGATCGTATTGTTGATAGACCCATCGCTTACTTGCTATTGTAGGATTATCCAAAAGTGATAGCAATACCTTCTCTAGGTTTAAGGGTTGGACAGGTCGCCTAGTTGTCTTCAGCTTGCCTATGTAAGAAGGGCGCTTAGAAGCTCTATCTGCAAGAGGCGCATGGGCGATTAAATGGGAAGGCATCCGCATAACGACCTTACCTGAATGCCTGATGACAAGGTCTTGGTGCTCTTGAACCGTGCCAAACATAGAATATTTGATTCTGTACTTATCAAGAATCGACTGTAGGACAGAGAGATTTGGTTTGTCAGTAATGTAGAGCATACGCTCTTGTGACTCAGATATCATGAGCTCATTTGGCATCATATGACTTTCTCTTGTGTGGATCTTTGTCAGCTCAATGTCAAAGCCTCTGCCAAGATTGTCTGATGCCTCAGACAGGCAGCAGGAAAGCCCACCGCCTCCCAAGTCTTTAACAGACTTCAGACATCCTTTATTGACTGCCTCCATAGTTGCCTCTAGCAACAATTTTTCAAGGAAGGGATCTGGAATCTGTACGGCTGATCTGTTCTCCTCTTCAAGAGTTCTTGAGGCAAAGGAGGCGCCTTGTATGCCGTCTCGACCGGTCGGACCACCTGCAAGAATTATTATGTCACCTGGTTCGGCCTTATTTGTAATAATATCTTCTTTTCTACCATACCCTATCGCCGCCACATCGACCAAACAATAATCTTGGAATGAGGGGTCAAACTCAACCTCTCCACCAACTGTTGGAACCCCTATGCAGTTCCCATAATCCGCAATGCCCCTTACCACATTCTTAAATAGCCATCTTGATTTTGAGACAGAATGGTTACCGTCTTCTTTTATTGGTCCAAACCTCAGGGCATTAAGAACAGCAATTGGACGAGTTCCCATCGACATTATGTCACGGATTACTCCACCTACACCTGTTGCAGCTCCACCAAATGGTTCTATAGCTGAAGGATGATTGTGGCTCTCAATGTGGATTGTCAGTACATAGCCGTCGCCAATATCAAGAACACCTGCATCATAGCCAGGGCCAACTATTACATGCTTGCCCTTTGTGGGCAACAAACGCAAGTATTTTTTGGATGACTTGTACGAACAGTGTTCGGACCATTCGGCTCCCACTGCATCATGTTCAATCTCATTTGCCTTTCGCTTTAGATGTCGCTCAAGAAATATCCTCTCTTGCGTTGTGAGAATGTCCATGTTTATGCTACCGCCTTATGTTCAAGGTTTGACACAATTGACTTGAAGATTGCAATGGCTTCGCTGCTCTTGCTACCGTCGTTCGTGCTGGTGTTTTTTCTGTCGCCGCTGATGGCTAAGATACCTTCGCTTGCCCTCTCCGGGTGAGGCATCATGCCCATCACATTTCCCTGTTCGTTGCATATGGCTGCAATGAGGTCAGTAGACCCGTTGGGGTTGTCGTTAGCGTATCGCAGAACGATCTGATTCTTTTTTTTCAGCTCCTTCAATATCTTTCGGTCAACGACATAGCGCCCATCTCCATGGGCAACAGGGATGTCAAAAATCTGCTTAGGTGCAAATTTACTTGTAAAGGGTGTCTTGTTGTTTGTGACCTCTACGTTTGTCCACCTGCAGACAAATCTGAGGGAATCATTCATCATGAGAGCCCCTGGCAACAATCCTGACTCGACAAGAATTTGAAAGCCATTACATATGCCGAGCACTGGCAGACCATCCTTTGCCATTCGGGTTACCTCCTGCATGATGGGGCTATGAGCAGCAATTATCCCAGGACGAAGCCTGTCACCAAAGGCAAAGCCTCCTGGGATTATCATTGCGTCATAGCCGTTGATCCGCTCCTTGGTATGCCAAATATAGTTGGCCTCAATCCCTATTATATTGTTAAGAATATGGTGAACGTCGCGGTCGCAATTGCTCCCTGGGAAAACAGCTATCCCAATTCTTGCTGCCATTACTTTGCAATAGAAGCTTGCCTTCGCTTCTATTAATATCTTCATACTATCTAAATCTCATGGACAGTGTGTGTATAGAGATTGCTTCAGTATTGTTTTTATCATCGGTTGATTCTGAAAAAATTGTTTATGGCAGCGAGTGTAGTCCGCGACATCATGACAAAGAATATCGTTATGATAGACCATGATAAGTCCGCTTTAGATGCTGCCAAGATCATGACAGAGAAAGGCATAAGCTCATTGTTTGTTGTTAAAGATAATCATCCCATCGGCATCGTCACAGAGCGAGACTTCATAAAAAAAATATGTGCTAAGGAACTAGCCGTGTCTGAGGTAAAAATGAGCGATATCATGTCAAAGATACTGACAACAGCTGATCCGAATACGCCAATTGAAGTTGCAGTTCAAAGAATGGTAAATCGCAAAGTCCGCCGGCTTCCTATTATGGAAGCCGGCAAATTAGTAGGTATCATAACAGTGACTGACTTGGCAAAGCATTTGAGAACCACCTTGCTACTAGAAGGTGCACTGAGTGATTCCAATAGCTTTGACAGCATGATTGCTACAATGGACCGGGATAAGTATTAATTCTTACAAACCTAATCGCAGTATATGGAATGGCAAGTTTAAGTAAAGATAAGAGAGAATTCTACGGACTTTGTTGCCTTCCAAACCATAAATGTCATTCTCTTCCAAGTAGCATCCTTTGAGTGTCTCAGTTGAGACTCTATGGGATGGTTTCTGAGCATTCTCCCTAAGCAATATGGCTGAAGGTTGTCAAACCACTTTAGCCCTTGCCTGTTGCCTTCACCGTACAGTTGCTGACAACTGGATTGAAGATGCGCAATTCTTGACACAGCTTCTTCACAATTGCTTCAGCATCATGTTCACTTTTCGAATTGACGACCATCTTTAACATCTTTGCAGACCTTACTGAATGTACAGTGGAATAGCCTCCCTTAACAATTAGATCCTTGTGGATTGTTTCACCTTCAGGATCATTGATGTAGGGCTTATTTTCAATGATCACCTGAACAATAAACTTTGGCACAAAGATTCACAAAGTGCATCTTTTTTAAATATATTATTTAAATAAGCTGACCAAAGACCTTCGTAAAGATCAAGAAAGTTGCTACTGAAGGCGGTACTAGGCCTATTAACAGAATGTTTGGAGCAATGTCAGCTGGAATCTTGATCGCATTTATAGTTATTATCACCACGAAAAACGAGATAAGCAAAATTACACTAAAGAACATTGCACTCCCCAGCATATAGCCCAACAGTTTGAGTTTTTCCCGCCTGCCATGTTTCGGCGTAGTACCATTATGAACCAACGATTATACACAAAAAGTCTTTGCTAGATAATCTTTTACAAAAAAAGACGCCGTTTAATTAATAAAACGCAGTGTGGCTACAGCGCATGAGGTCATGTAGCTCAGCCTGGTCAGAGCGGCTGACTTGTAAACCATCAAGAAATCAGCAGGTCGTGGGTCCGAATCCCACCATGACCTACTTTTAATCGATATCTAGCAGCCGACCAATGCTAGAATAATGGAGCAGCCCACAGCCGTAAGCTAATGTAGTTGCAGCAGCTGCTTGCTCTTATGCTTATAGATAAATTTTACAAATGAACAGAGAGAGATTGTAGATGTTGTCATCTTCTATTATCTATACTATCTTTTGGATTTCAAAACCTTTTAACATCATTCTATGGACGTTGAATCTCTTGGCCTCCGCTGGAAGCGGACAGCGATGGTCTTTCAGGCAAGATTGACAAATACAATATAATCTGTCCATTAAGATCTGATATTCATCGTCGATTGTCGCTTATAATATGCAGTCGGGAATAATCCAACTGCGATTTTAATGAATTCACACCTCTCGATATTTTGTTCAGTTACAAAGTACAATCCAGCCTCTAATATTGGCAGTTTCCAATTTGATTAGTTATCTCTGTACCTTGTCTCGACGATGGAGAAATTGCTGTTGAGCATCATATTGTTTTCTAGGCGAAAAGGATCTCTTCTCAAATCCACGTGATTCTTGCAAGAGCCTGTCTGTCAACTAGCATCTTAAAATCCTCTCAACTGCGCAGCCGAAATGTTCTCCATATGCTTCCTCAATTTTTATGAATATAAGTCGTTAATCATTCTTGGTTTTAAGACTCACATAATCTCTCTTCTTAGAGGTCGGTGTGGTTTTTTTCGAAGTCGACTCCAGAACTGCCCTAATTCTCTCGCCATAATGCCTTCGTCTTGGCCAGTGTAATAAATGCTAAGAGATATGCAATTTGGACTGCAAAGCCAAATTCGAGTGACCAGTCAGCAGGCGTCGAGATACCCATGATCGATTGTAGCATCAACGATGCATGCGTTGTCGGTACACCATATGCAAGCGGTCGCAGTGCCTCAGGCATTATGTTCATAGAATAGAAAACTGGTGGTAGCACGGCAAGTATTACATTTACAAAGGATATTACCTGTGTAGCATTTCTCATGTGGAGCATATGAGACGAGAGAAAAAACCCCATGGCTGACATTGCTCCCCAAATTAAAAGAATTGTTGCTACGAGAAGAGGTAGACTGAAAACAGATCCAAAATACATAACAAGAGTTGCAAGAACCACTAGCGCAGGTAGTCCGAATAGAAGTTCTGATAGAGCAAGTCCAACCATGTAAGTCAATGGCGAAACGGGAGATGCAACAAATACATCTTGCACCTTGTATTCTGTTTTGTAAAATGAGATGTCTTGGCCAAGTGCAAGCCCGTATCCTACGAGGGCCATCACTAGGCTGCCAGCTAAGGCAAAGTGGGTGTACTGGCCTCCACTTATCACAAAAAGTACAAACAACAGTGAGAATGGGCTTATCGCAGTGAACACCAATGACATGGGATTCCTCCTTAACCAGAGCACGCCAGTCATGTAGGCAATAAGCAACACCTGTCGTACAGGCAAAAAGCTACTCTTTGGGATATTGATCATCTACAATACCATTACCCATAATGTAAACGAAAACATCATCAAGCGTAACAGACGAGACTGTAAAGGACAGGTTATGTCTCAATGCAAGATCAGATAGCTCACGGACTGCAGATTCAAAAGTAAATACACGAAGCATGCCTGCGCCAGTGTCGACCACTGATCCATAAGATTTCAAAGTATCCATATCTAAGGTGTCACGAGCTATGTCTACCCGAATGTTCTGCGGTATTATCCTGCGCAATTCCTGAATCGTACCTTGTGCAACAATCATACCTTTATCAATAATTACGATATAATCAGATAATATTTCCGCTTCATCCATATAGTGGGTTGTCAACAGGATTGAGCCTCCTTTGCCTTTCCAATCTTTGATAGCTGTCCAGACTTGCCGCCGGGACACTGGGTCTAGACCGATGGTTGGTTCGTCCAGGAAAAGAAGCTGAGCATCAGTTGCCATCGCCATGGCGACAAGGATCTTTTGCTTCATGCCTCCTGAGAGGTTCATCGCAGGAGTATCTCTTGCCCCGTAGATCTCTAGCTTCCGCAGCATGGCCTCGGTCTTGTCTCTTGCTGTGCGCTTGCTGTCTCCTCTTATTTGGAGCCAGTTATAAACATGGTCCCAAGGAGTCAAAGCCCGGAGCGGCCTGCCCTCCTGCGGCACAATAGATATCAGATCCCGGACATAGCTTGCCTGCCTGACTGCATCATGACCGAGGACGCTTATAGTACCAGAAGTCGGCAATAGTTGAGTTGCACACATCCGCACGAAAGTAGTCTTCCCCGCCCCATTTCTACCCAGTAGCGTAAAAATTTTGCCAGAATCTACTTTTAAAGAAAGGTCTTTGACCGCAGGTTGCCTGGAATTCTTGTATATCTTTGTTACGCCGACCGCATCGATGGCAAGCATTAAGAGATTGTGCGCAAACCTCTAATGTAGACCTTCTGTTAGCGCTAAAGGGCTAGGGGGAGGGTGTATCGATTCAGATATGCAAATAAGTCCCCCATGTGAAAACTATATTGTTAATGAAAAGAGAGTTCATAGTTGCCAGAATTGAAGCATCTCAGGATGGCAGCCCATATGTATATGTTACATTCAATGACCCCAAAGAATACAAACCAGACAGGCCAAATATGAATCCCTTTGGCTCAAACGTAACATCTATTGAAGACCTCATGAAAAATATGCCTAAGGTAATTACAAATATTGGATTCATGGGACCAGGACTGACTGATTCGCCGACTATAAAATTCAGCATGCATGAATATCAAGACATGGGAATCAAGGTCGGCGATAAGGTATCAATCGAGATACAAAAAACGGACACTAGTGGCGGCATATAATCACCTACTAGAATTAGCAGTTAGAGATGGGAAGCTTTGGATTTAAATACATAGGGAGTTAATACTAGTCAATTGGAACAACAGAGGAACAGCAGGATGCGAGTAGAAGTAAAGGGATTAGTGTTGATACTTATTCACACTCCCTTCGGCCTCAAATTCTTCGATAGGGTTGCCAGATGGCGTATTTCAAAAGTTTATGCCAGATTTAACACGTACCTTATGCCTGCGATAACGGCACTTGCAGTATTTCTTATCTTGGGTTCTCTCATGGTCATGTTTGCGGATGCTCAAGCCAGAGAAGGTGTGCGGGGTGTCGGCCCAGCTGCCAACCTGCTGATCCCCGGATTCAATCCGTATTTGCCAATTACCTATGGCTTGGCAGCTCTTGTTATTACCATTATCATCCACGAAGCGGGACATGGCGTCGTCGCTAGAGTGCATAATATTAGGGTGGATTCTACAGGCATTGTGCTATTTCTTGGCATACCAATAGGTGCCTTTGTAAATATTGAGAGGGACGAGCTAAACAGAGCAACGCTGAAGCAAAAGAGCGCAGTCCTAACTGCTGGTCCACTCAACAATATGATATTGGCTGCCGCTTGTCTGTTCGCAATGTACTTTGTAGTTTCTACCCTTATTCCTCTTCCATCTGATCCCCTTGCTCCGCAATTTGGAGTGATGGTAATCAGTGTAAATGGTGGCTCTCTGGCCGAATCTGTGGGGATCGACGACGGAGCTATCATCCAATACATTGCAGGCCAGCAGATCACATCACTTGCGGATTTGAGTGAGAAGCTCAAATCAAACCTTGGGAGCACAGTGGAAATTACTTGGATCAACAGGGCTGGTGACACTATAGCTCGCCAAGTAACACTCCCTCCAGCAGTAGAGCCCGGCAAGGGAACCTTAGGCGTAAGTGTGACCGCTGTATCACAAGACCCACAGGAGGTCCTCAATATATACAAGAACCAATTCACTCAAAATCCACTAGCTGTTCTTCTTCCACCAACGTTTCAACAGGGATTTGTTCCCTTCTCCGATCTTATGGCTCCAAAATACACTTCAACTGTCTTTGGCGATGCATTTGCTCCAATTGCCAATATGCTGTTCTGGCTATGGTTCATCAACTTTAACGTCGGGATATTCAATGCATTACCATTAGGTCCACTGGACGGTGGCCAGCTGTATGGTGCACTGATAGAGAACAAAGCCAAGTCCAAAGCGATTGCAAGAAATGCTAACATGCTCTTAACCCTTGTAATGGCTGCAATCGTATTAGCGGTACTAGTGCTGCCGTACGTAGTATTATAAAAAAGGAAATAGCACTATCCTTTTATAATGGGGTCACGGATATAGTATCGTCGGCTTATTACCAGTTTTATGCCTTGTACAATTGTTTGTAGCCTGAAGGCATATGCAGTTGGAATATGGTCGAATGAGCGATAATGGGTGAATTAGAAAAGAACCAAAAGGTTGGCGAAACTATAACTCAACCAGGACGAGCAAGTAATTCGACTTCTAGGCGGATCAAAGCTGCAGCAGCATCAACAAAACCATCAGGGACAACAAGAGCATCATCATCACCATCAACAACCTCAGAAGAGATCGATAGCGGCATCACGAAAGTTACCACCCAGTGCGAGGAGGCAGTAAGCAAGGTAATACTCAAGTCCATTCCTTCTGATTCTCAGATTACATTTGTGAGGTTTGAAGGTCCCAACATTGCGCTTTATACCAAGAACCCAAAGTTTGCTCTCACGGAATTAACTTATTTTTTGTCATCTTTGTCAAAAACTTTGAAAAAGAGATTCATTATTCGTACTGATCCATCAAGCAGGCTACCCGAGGATCAGACCAGACAAGCTGTAGTAAAGTTACTTCCAAAAGATGTGCATGTATCTGCAATATTTTGCGACGATGCAACAGGCGAAGTAGTTCTTGAAGTAAGCAAGCCGGAAGCAATAGATCCTAACATGCTTGTTCAAATTGCCCATTCAACAGGCTGGATAGCACACACTAGACGCTCGCCCCACATTTCCTCATCGAGTATCAATACGCTGCATTCTACGTTGAAGAGCTCTGCAAGAGAGAGGACAGAGTTTTTGCAAAAGCTCGGCAAGCGAGTATTCAGAGAGCCCCTGATAGTTAGCAATGTCAATGGGAATGGGAATGGGAATGGGAAGGATACGACGACCTTCCATCGACAGGGACAACAAGAGCAACATGCTACTATGAACTACATATCTGCTACCCGCGAACCTCAATATAATAAGCCTCAATCGCGGTCTACGAGCAGAGAAGAGGTTATGCTATTTTGCCTCGGAGGAGTCAAGCAGGTAGGCAGATCCTGTTTTATCGTAGTCACACCGGAGACCAAGGTGATGCTTGACTGCGGTATTAATCCCGGAGAAATGTCCGGGCTCGACGCTTATCCCAGACTCGACTGGTTCAATTTTGACTTTGACGATCTAGACGCAGTAGTAATTAGCCATGCACACATCGATCACCAAGGCTTCTTGCCGACACTTTTCAAGTATGGCTACAGGGGGCCTGTATATTGTACCGAACCTACTTTGCCATTGATGATCCTTCTCCAGACAGACTCTGTCAAGATTGCAAACAGTAATGGAACATACTTACCGTATGCAACAAGGGATGTAAATGAAGTCATTAAGCATTGTATTACTCTGCCATATGGTAAGCCTACTGATATTTCTCCAGATATGACAATTACACTTAACAATGCCGGACACATTATGGGTAGCGCTACTGTTCATCTCAATATTTCAGGTGCCCATAACATATTGTACTCTGGTGACTACAAGTACGCCCGGACACAACTGCTCGACAGCGCAGTATCTATTTACCCAAGAGTCGAGACACTCATCACTGAAAGCACCTACGGTAACACAACAGATGTAATGCCTGATCAGCAGTCAGTATATCGCAGTTTCACTGAATCTATAAACAGGACCCTGATGGAGGGTGGTAAAGTCCTGATTCCTGTCCCAGCTGTTGGTAGGGCTCAAGAGATAATGCTTGTCATGGCAAAAGAGATGAAAGAAGGCAGGCTCATTGAGTCCCCAATCTATATTGAAGGAATGATTTCCGAGGCAAGCGCCATACATATGTCTTATGCACACTATCTTGGCTCTGATGTTCGCAAGTCCGTATCTCAGGGGATAAATCCATTTCAATCAGAATATTTTACAGTCGTTAGTGGGTACGGCAAGCGCGATGACATACTCAATGATGAAAATCCCGCAATTGTGATGGCAACATCTGGAATGCTTGAAGGCGGCCCCTCTGTAGAATACTTCAAAGAGCTAGCGCCAAATTCGAAGAACAAGATTATGTTTGTATCGTACCAAATCAACGGCACTCTTGGCAGGCGCGTACTTGATGGAGCAATGTCTGAGGTTAGTATGATGGACAAGTCAGGGAAAGTCAAAGTTGTTCCTGTCCGCTGCCAAACACAAAAGATAGACGGATTTTCAGGTCACTCTGACTTTAACCAAATACTTAACTTTGTCTCGCGCATTAGGCCAAAACGTGTACTCGTCAACCATGGCGAAAGAAGCAAGTCGGAAAATGTGGCAAGCGCCGTCTATTCTCGGCTCAAAATACGATCTGGAGTCCCAGATAACAGAGAAATTGTGCGATTGAGATAAAGGAGGCATTTTGAAATTTTGCTTAAACCACTTGCAACCTGCCGTAAGGACCTCATACTGGCTGATCTTTATTAGGAGGTCGGATAAATATACCAAATTACTGTGTTTCCTGAGGAAACACATTGAACTGAAACATTTTCCCCTTGCTGAGTTGTTAATGAATTCTCACCACCACAAGGCGATCCATTTACTCCATCATTAACTATTTTGTTTATTTGTTGTTCTAACTGTCGGGAAGGTGCCAAACTAATCTCTTCCAAAAACTCTTCTTGGATTTTAACGGGATTATCACCTACAACTGACGATACAATCCTAGTAGAATTATCTATGTTCCCAACTGTTCTTTGCCCAAATATCAAGATGTAAGTTTTTTCCTCTACACTTGAAGTATTATTATTTTCTCCTATAGTAGTAGAGTTATGTTGTAGTGAAGAAGACAAATTCTCTTGCGCGTATATGGCAGGCACGATAGTTAGGATAGTACCTACGCCAACAATTATTACGAGTAGGGAGACTGCTACGAATCTAGTGAAAATAGTATTCATGAACCTGTGTGACAACCACATCTAACTATTTAAGCAATAGTTAAAGTGGTTTTCGTACACATGAAAAATGTGACAATTAAGTTCAGACCTTCGTTTCATTTTCGTTCGTCTGCGTCATTACAGCGCGCAAATATAGAAATACGACCTTCCTGGAACCTTTGCTAAAATCAGGCATGCCACCCTCACTAAAGTCCTAGTGCGCATATGCAAACCGCACCTACAAATAGACAAACAGTCTTAGCCAAAGTTACAACAATTATGGCGTAACGGGGCATCAGGTTACGTCGGCATTACCTAAAGCGGAGCTGATAGAAGGATATTGCTATGGTCTAAAGCGAAATTGAGGACCATCGACAAAAATTGAAACATTTGCTAAATGTTACTAACGGTGGATAAAAGAAAAAGAAGATAAAACAGAATCGGATCTTGCTGCGTTTAGACCTAGTGACATTGTTTCATCCTCCTACTGCTAGTATTTCTTCTCTCGACATGCCTGTCATGTTGATGTGGGGAAGCTCGTGATATTCTGGAAGCACTACAAGCTGTCCTCTGATAGTTGGTGAATGATACCTACGGTAGTTTCGGAATATTGCTTTTGGGTCCGTTATAAATATTGCATTGCCCGATTCTCCAGCTGCAGTATCCTATATCTGCTCTATATGGCGGAGTATTGATCTTGAATGAATGTCTTCCTTCTTCCGTGGTTTCTTGTTCTACTTCTTCTGTTGCCCTTCTTCTTCGGCCTCAGCAATAGTGAAAAAGTTTACCTTAACACTGTCACCTCTGTTCACTACAATTATTGGGAGAGAGTAGAGGCGTGAGGTATTCCTACGATTGCGTCATCCAATCCTTTTAGCTCTCTTAAAGTGATAAAAGGTCTTATTAGTGAAGACCGTCCCATTGTCTGATTTTTTATGTTTGAGGACGTCGTTGTAACATCGGTGCCATTACCTCGTTTTGCGACTGCATGGTCTTGTCCCGGTGGAAATCTTAAAGCAGGCTCATTGCGACTGTTATAGAAAAAATAGCGGCTATTCCTCTACCCCTCCTTTTCAGAGGTCCTTACGGGGAAGCTATTGACGACCACGCAATGGTGAGGATGAGCTGACTGAAGTTGAAGACGCCTTTTATGTAGCAAAGGAGCCTCTAAAACAGTAAAAAACAATGAAAGGAAAAGATTGCCTTGTGGGCGTGAGAAGCTAAAGTACGAGTATCGGCTTTTTTACTAAGCTAAACTTAGAGGCATTGTTGTACTATTAACCAGAATTCCCGCTGATACCTACTCTCACTCAACATTGCTTCTTCTACCTCGACCTTCTTTTCTCCTTCATCCGCTTGAATTCTCCTCAATCAGTGATATTCTTCCTTAACATCATTTTTATGATTCAGAAGTAACTTGCTAACCTTTGGATCAATAATAAACCTGCAGTACGGAGCATCTTGATTGTTATCGTAATAATTTTTGTGGTAGTCCTCCGCCACATAAAAATTGCTGAAAGGGGAAATCTCTGTCACGATGGAACCCTTGTAAACTCCTTCTTGTTCCAACTCCTTCTTTGATTTCTCTGCACTTTCTTTTTGTTTTTGGTTATGATAAAAAATCGCAGACCGGTATTGTGTACCAACGTCACTACCTTGTCTGTTAAGAGTAGTGGGATCATGTGTGTGCCAAAAAACATCAAGTATTCGTTCAAAAGATATAACTTTTGGATCAAATTTTATTTGAATTGATTCGGCATGCCCTGTTTTACCTGTGCATACCTCGTCATATGTCGGATTCTTGACCAATCCTCCGGAATACCCAGGCAGAACGGATTTGACGCCTCTGAGTCTTTTGAAGATCGCTTCGCTGCACCAAAAACATCCATTTGCAAATGTTGCTATCTCAAACGTACTGTCGTCATCCATGTATTATTTTTGGCAACTCCTTTCCATTCGGAATAAAACGTATGGAAACTGAATTAACACACTCTCGAGTATTTTTACTTGTCAAAGCTTCGCCGAGAAATTCATGCCCTAAATGTGCACCACAGTTTGAACATTCTATTTCGGTTCTTACACCATCAGGATCAGGTACGCGCTTTATTGCATTTGGGAAACTATCATCAAAGCTTGGCCATCCACACCCCGCATCAAACTTGCTTTTTGATGAAAAAAGCGGGATGTTGCACCTTCTACAGATAAAGGTTCCATCTTCATAAAAATTGTCATATTCCCCACTGAAGGGAACTTCCGTTGCTTTATTCACAATGACCCTTTCTTCATCGGGTGTTAGTTTATTGTAACTCATATACACCATCTAACATCCTTACAGTATTTCAAGGGTCAATTCCATCATATATCTCCTGTGTTGTTATTTGGTAGACTCAATAGATAGAGAAAAAGATCTAATATCATGTCAAGGGGGGCCGAGGTCACGAAAGCAAAGGAATGTAGAGCATTCTCGTCGACGTTGAAACATGCTCTCATGTTATTAGATGCAATCCTTCGGATAATCCTTTAGAGGACTCCTCCACTTCAAGTGTTTCGCTATGCATCTTTAATTTTGGTGCTACACTATATAGACCAGGCATGATATCAATTCTACTGCAAGAGAATAAAAGCTACAATGTTTGACCTGCTAGGGGGTGACAAGAGTCTCAAGGACTCAAGAATGAATATCCCTGAGCAGAAGCTAGTAGAAGAACGCATTAGAGCTTTAACAATCTAAATGCGACAATTTTCTCTCCCCCCCCGTAGGGATTAGGATAAAGAATGTATGGAGCATCCAGTGGTGTAGACATCTGCTTGTGGACCTCTTATTTCATTAGGACTAATTCGATGGATCATGGCAGGAGTTAGAAGTTAGACCCTCGAAGTCTTACGAAAGGATAATTATTCGTAAATGACTCCATCGTATTTGGCGATCCGGCCAAAAACTACCGCTTCATGTTACAGCATTTTTGCCTATCAACATTGTCCCTAGCCCTAATTTTCTATATCGTTATTTCGATACTGTTTTTAGCCATGTATGTCCAATACCTTTTGCACTTATAGTATGGCTATTCGATATAGATGCGTCCACTGCAATATTGTCCTAAGTGGGGAAGGTGCTTCCAGGCATTACCTCGCCAATCCTACTCACAAGCTCGAGAAACTACCCCCACCAGTAAAGCCGGTTAAGAACACTCGGTAACTATTCCCTTATACTTTCTAGAGTCGAGACTACCTGCCACAACATGGTGCGGATGTGCGACTGCATCTGAGGGCTTTGAGTCGCACTATCAAGCAGACTTATTGCATTTGCTGCTCTAACTGAAAGGCTCCCGCCCTTCTCATCCCTAAGTGCAAGAAGCACTTCCTTTATCATATTTCGGATGCTCTTCTGGATATCACTGTTTCTTGTAATGGAGTCCAGAGTTTCGATGGCGCGAGCAAGCCGCTGTTGATTTTCTTTTTCCTTAAGTTCTCTTTTTGATGATGTCATTATGCAGGCCTCCAGACGAATGCATATCTACCTGCTAGTTGCTATTGAATGTTTTTGTGGTATCTGGCTCTCAGAGGAGACTTGCGGGTAAGCCCTTGATGATTCACATATATTCTTTCTATCTTTTGCTAGGATAAGATTGACATTCAAGTTTTAGCGCCGATGGCGGGCCAACAGTTATTTTTGCCCGTGTAGGGCGAGCGATTATCTTTTAAGGGGCTTGCTTTTACATTTCTTTTCAGAGGTTGACCAGTCACCTTATATGATACCTGAAGAGCAAGTAAAGTGTAACATTTGTGGCGGCACCGTAATGGATGTAAGCCAAGTAAATCAACACGCCTCAATGTCTGTTCATGAATCGAATAAGTCCAAACTCGAGCAAGAGCTTGGCGCCGTAAGGAGCGAAGACTATCAAAGTGATATCTCAGTAATTATGAGTTGGAAGAAAGGCTCTATTTGAGTATATATATATATTCTATTGGTCCCCTCAAAAAATAGTTTAGCATCATGCGGTGAATCCCGGGAATAAGTTTGCATTTATCATCCTCTGAGCGAATCAAGCGCCGTTGAAAAACCTTTAGCTGAACTCATTGGCAAGGCCTTATCAATGGCATTTTTCTACAATACACCCTGATAACGATACATCTAATTTTATCGAAGTTTCATACTAGGAACTCTTTGTTATCTTCTGTAAGAACCGTATTAAACATCCGTTATTTTGTATACTGCCTATATATTAGCTTAGTTTGATTGCCAATATTGTTCACATCAGTCTGAATGCTCGAGGAGGCGGTGAGCGTCTCGCAGTCGCCACGATTAAGGCGATATCGTCTATGGGCATCGATGTAGATCTTTCCACATTAGAAAGGCCTGATATGCAACTGATACATGATGCTTATGGCACAAGCCTGGAGGCGGATCTCAAAAGGATAAGAACCCTCAACATCTTACAGGAGTGTCACAGCCGCAAATACAGCCTCACGGTTAACACACATGGGGATATACTTCCATTCTACCGCAAAGACTTCACTAGAGAGAACGCGATCACATATTGCCATTATCCAATTGCAGGTTACTTGATTGATTGTGATGACCCTGATTACTCGGTTGTTTTGCAGAATTTGTGTCTTTTAGGCATGCCCCCAGCAGTACGCAATGGATATTGTGATATGGTGAGGAGCACTTACGTCAAAATGATGCTAAACTCTACTGTGCTTACTAACTCCGAGTTTAGTCGAAAGGCAATCTTTAAGACATTTGGTATAGATTCGATTGTCCTGCCCCCACCTGTCGAAGTCGATATGTTCAGTAATGCATGTCTGGCGTCAGAGGCTCGCGATGACTCCCTTCTGGTGATCTCGCGCTTTCATCCCAGTAAAAAGATAGAGAACGCAATACACCTTGCAAAGCTGTTACGTCAAAATGAGACTGGTGTCTGCATGAATATCGTAGGCAACATGCCACCAGATGGCATCGGATATTACAGTTATCTAAACGATCTTGTAAAGCACTATGACTTGGAGGACTTTATACGATTTGAGATTAACTTGAGGTTTGACAGAATGCTCGATCTTATGAGTAGGTCGAAGGTCTACATTCATCCGCTACCCGGAGAACCATTTGGCATGTCTACTATGGAAGCCATGAGTGCAGGCATAATTCCTGTTGTTCCAGATATAGGAGGGCATACAGAATTCGTCCCTGCAAAATATCAGTTTCATACCTACGGGCAAGGAGTGGAGGCCGTTGCAAGAGCCCTCTCCGCACCTGCATCAGAACGGATAAAGTTAAGCCAATCCACACGGAAGTACTCTGTTACAAACTATATCAAGAAATTCCAGCAAAAAATAGCGGAAGTTAGGGATATGGGCACAAAACCTCTGGAGTCAAAGCCTGTTATCACACTTTCGAAGAGACTGCCTGAATCCATGGGTACCTGAACTACCTCGCTCGCGTATAAACGTAGGCGGTGTCAAGTATTTGGTCACTAGTCCAAAGTGTCGGCAAGGATACTGTGCGGAGAACTTCTAGGTCAAATCTTACAATGATATTTCCCCATCCCCAGCTAGTACGGTCTCTTGCGAGAGGTTTCATGACATGGCTTCCCATGAAGTTAAATCCTGGATTGCCCTTCATCTTCTTAACCGACAGCACCTTCTGGATGACACTATTTGCAAGCATTTCGCCCATTTCTGGCAGGCCAGAGATAAAGAATATTGGCTTTGACAGATCAAGGCTGTTATAATCAAATTGAGTTGCGTCTCCTCTAATCACGTGATAGGTGACGCCAGTGCCAGACAATATTGCATTTTGTAATTCTACGAGATCATAGTCGATCTCTATCCCATATGAGTCCATGCCAACTAGACTTGCGCAATATGCTATTCTGCCATCTCCAGAGCCGATATCGACTAGCTGGTCAAACCCCTGGTGCTGTGCTTCCAGGGCAAGTGCCAAGGCAGACAACATCCAGGTCGGGTAGAACGGTTGGTAACTTGTATCGTGTTTCTTACTGCTCAGCCAATAATTATTGATGTCGCCTTCGTAGATTCTACATGGGATCCCTGAGATGGTCGCGTAATGTGAACTGGTGTATATTGAATTAGCGAGCGCAAACTTGTGTAATAAATCAAGCAGATTATTCTCAATAGGCAAACATCTAGAGTAGGATACGGGTAAGAGTTCACTGAGCAACCCTCTCCTCTCTGTGTATCCCTGCATAAATTGACTTTTCAGGACCCCTATTGCTTCTGGAATGGATTCGTTTATTTTCATTGTTTTCTACCTTTTTCTCAGTATACTGACTCTGCACTTGGGCGTAAACCTCTTCTGATGCTTTTATGCCCACATTCTTTACAGCGATAGAGCCTTCTGCGTTTATAGGTGTAGATAATTTCCTGATCCTCTATTATTTCGTGATGAGTTTTTAACATACAACGGTCACAAAAGCGAAGCTCTGTTGACAAAATTGTGATATAAATCCATCCACTTTGGAATATAAATTATGAATGAATTATGAATGTTTTTCTTCTCTTAGTAAGAATCTCCTTGAGGTAACTCGTCATGCCTCCAGCGCGTCATATAATACTCAAGAGTTCTTGGATGAAAATTACTCCCATCTTGTAATGTTTCATAGTATATGATTTTATCGTCGGGGAATGATAAGTTGTGACTGCCAATCCCCCTTTGTGCCTTGCAATTCTTCAGAATGCTTAGTAAAGAAAATTTTTATAACTCAATCGACTGCCATGACTTTGTGGTCATGCTGTCAACTATAGTTCTGTTCGTACTCACTTTTGCAGTCTTTGGACTTTTGCTAGGATTTGCAGCAGTTTACGATACAAACTCGGAGGGACCTATGGGCGAGGGCGCAACCCTGCGCGAAAATATAAGCGGCAATGCTACCCAGTTAAGTACGTCTAACTCAACTAGTGGGGCTGATCTGGAAGGGGAATAATAAAAAATGGGACTTAAGGTCGATTGATTTCTATCTTTACTTTCTCAATCTCTTAGCCAAAAGTTCAGGCACTTCTGCTGGACGTTTTGCAACTGGTACGTTTGCCTTTGCATAGTTGGAAACCTTTGATTCTGCAGAGCCATAACTGCCATATACTATTGCACCAGCATGGCCCATTCTCTTTTCTTTTGGAGCCGCTCGTCCTGCAATGTATGCAATAACAGGTTTCACAAAATTTGTCCTCATAATGTACTGAGCCAATTGTTCTTCTGCATCTCCTCCAATCTCGCCTACTACCACGATTGAGTCGACATCATCTCTGTCTCTAACAAGGTCGAATGCTTCAATAAGATTTGTGCCATTGATTGGATCGCCCCCAATTCCAAGACACAGTCTCTGGCCATAGCCCGTGCTTGTTAGGTTGTAAGAAACGTCGTACATCAAGGTTCCGCTACGGGAAAAGACCACTGTGGTTCCCGCCTTGAAAGGCTGCGCTGGCATTATTCCTACCTTCATAACCTCTGGCACAATCACACCCGGAGTGTTAGGTCCGATCATCTTTGCTCCATTTTTTCTTGCATATTCTAGCGCTTTTATAGCATCCTTAATTGGGATGTGCTCTGGAATTGCGACTAGCAGCTTAATGCCGCTGTCTATTGCTTCTATCGCTGCCTTAAGGAAAAAAGGCGCAGGGACAAAGATTCCAGATATCTGTGCACCCGTGGCCTTGACAGCTTCGCTCATGGTATTGTACACAGGTGTACCTTCAAACGACTGCCCTCCCTTGCCGGGCGTCACACCTGCAGGAATATTTGTTCCATATGCCTTCATCAGTCTAGTGTGAGTCGATCCATAGCTGCCAGTCATGCCCTGTATTATCACAGGCTTTTTTCCAAAGTCTTCGTCTCCATCGGTTCCTATGAGTATATCAAATATGTTGAATGTTTTTTCCACAGTTGTTGTCATCTTGATCCCCCATTAGCGTTTAGTGTCGATACTGCAGACTGAATTGCCTCCTCTACTGTATTATAGAGCTTTGCCTTACTGCCCTGAAGCATTTCCCTTGCCCTGTCCGACTCGGCTCCCGAGATCCTTGCAAATACTGGCACGTTCATGAGGTTGTTATTGTATGCGTCCAGTATTGCCTGGGCTACAAGGTTGGTCCTTACGATGCCGCCAAAGAGATTTACTAGTATTGCTTCAACCCTCTTGATCTTGCTTATCACTTTCAGCGCCTCATAAATAGTCTCTGTGGTAGCTCTTCCACCAAAGTCCAAAAAAGCCCCCGCCTGGCCTCCAGCATCTGAAACCATATCAAGGGTCGACATTACAAGACCTGCTCCGTTGCCAATAATGGCAATGTTCCCATCCAGCTCGACCAAAGAAAAGCCGCTTACCTCTGCCTGTTTTTCAAGCTCTGACACCTGCTCGTACTTTTTAAGCTCTGGATGCCGAAACATTGCATTATCGTCAATTATCACTTTCGCGTCAAGAGCCATCAGCGAACCGTCTTGTAGGATAGCAACCGGATTTATCTCTGCTAGCTCTGCCTCTTTTTCATTTACAAGCTTTGAGAGCTTGGTTGTAAAGTCAACAAAGGAAATGATAGTTTCTCCTTTCAGGCCAAGTTTAGCAGCAATGTTCTCGGCCTCTTGCGAAGTCAATCCATCGATTGGTATATCAACCATCACTTTGCTACCTGCACTTTCAATATCAATGCCACCTTCTGCTGACGATATCAGTGAATAACATCTTCTGCTCCTATTGAGGTACAACGAGAGGTACAATTCCTTTGTGATATCTGCTATCTCTTCAATCAATATGCCGCGGGGCAATTCACCCTTGACCTCTTTATGCAAAAGCTCGTTGAACTTGGAGTCAAGCTCAGCTTCACTCTTGCATTTAACAATAGCTCCTGCCTTGCCCCTTCCGCCCACTGTGACCTGCGATTTAATTACGAGTGGGTACCCAAGTTTGTTGCCCCCTTCCTTTGCCTCCTCAATTGTATGTGCAAGGTGTGATCTTGGCACCCTGATTCCAAATTCATCAAAAAGCTCCTTTCCTTGAAACTCAAGTAACCTCATATTTTGAGCAATCAATCAATTATCGCTATTTATAAATCAAATTAATGCTTGTTGGTGAAACTATTACTAACTTATGCTATATCATGATTCAATGATATGCCAAAGTGTATCTTTTGGGTCCACCTTTCAAAACAGCTACGTCATAACACCATCAAGTTGAGTTCATAGGTTTTGATTATCGATGTGCTTAACCTTTTTCTCATTTTTTCTTCATGCTCCTATACATGCGGTCATTATCTCTGCTTATATCTCTACTCTATATTTTCGTGTTAACTTCGCGTTGGTGCCACTGCTGTATCTTTATTAATGCAAGATAAATGAGTGAAGCTGCAGCAAGGCTCGGTATCGTTGCACCGATGGCAGGCAGGTGCGGCATATAGATAGGCGAAAGAGGAGACAGCATGTAGTTTAACACAACTCCCAGAGTCCATGCAATTATTGCAGGTATTCCAATACCTAATCTATTTTGACTCTTATACAGCATCTGCTCTGTGTACTTTTGCCTCTTAATTATGTAATAGTCTGTGAGCACCACTCCAAATAGTGGAATAAATACTGCTCCTATCAAAAGCAAGAAGACTTCGTACTCGTCGATTGAAATCACCATCGCTAGTATCGCACTGAGCATAGTAAACCCGATGATCAAATACTTTTGGTTGATCCTTGCAAATATGTCCTGTGTCGACACCGATGCGGAATAGACATCTGCAAAGGCATTATCAGCTTCATCAACTATCAAGAGAAGCATCAGAAAGCCAAAGAACATCGCTTGTATGGAAACCACAATCGCTAAGACGTCCGAAGTTCCAAGCAGAATTCCTCCAAAGTAAAACAAAACATTTGTTATTGTAAAACCAATAAATGTTCCCCACAGCGCGCTTTTGCTTCTCTTGGAAAACCTGTTGTAATCAGCCACAAGTGGCATCCAGGATATGGGCATTGCTATAACAAGGTCGAGTGCAGAAAACAACGACAAGCCTTGTCCGGGTGATGAGACAAGTGTAGAGATGTCTGCTGAGTATAATAGATTGATAATTATTATTGCAGATGTCCCGTATGCTATCCATACTGCAAATTTGCCGACCCATTGTCTTACGACATTTAGAGGTCCTGCAATTCCTAGAAGTCCGACAAGTACTCCAAATATAGCTGCCCAAGAGTAATATGGCAAGATGCCGCCAGTAAGCATATCTGCTGCCCTTGCCATTATCATAATTTCAAATGTTGTCCAACCGACCAACTGAAGGATATTGAGTGTTGCAGGCAGGTAAGATCCTCTGATCCCAAATGCTGGCCGCATTGTTATAAGAGACGGTATTCCGTGATCGCTTCCTATCTTGCCCGCTAAGGCAAGCAAAACAGAACCTCCTACCGACCCGACAATGATCGCAACAACGGCATCAAGAAAGTTTGCTTCTGAAAGAAATGAGCCAGCGGAAAGAACCAGTAGTCCTACACCGAGGCTAGACCATAATATGAAGTAATCTAGCCCGCCAAGTATCCTGTGCTTGTCCATTACAGGTTCGATGCCCCATTCCGGTGTCCTTACCAATACCAAACTTCTTCAATCACAAAAAAACCAGCATCAATAATAGTCTATTGCTTGAGAACTCTTTTTGTATCTATGACTGTCTTTGATCTACGGATGATCTAATGCACATACGTATTTTTTCCGGGTATGGTACAAAAGTATATCTTTGATTATCCCACAAGATACTAAAGACCTTATAGAAAGAGCAAGAGTCGCAAGGTTAGCAACGATAGATAGTGAATTTAAGCCTCACTTGGTACCTGTAGTCTTTGTATTTGATGGCAACAATTTCTTTATTCCGATTGACGAAAAGAGAAAAACCATTAAACCGGAAAAACTAAGAAGGATAAGGAACATACGTGATAACCCTAACGTTGCCCTGCTTATCGACGAATATAGCGAAGATTGGACAAGATTGGCCTTTGTAATGATGCAAGGAAAGGCATCAATTATAACAATCAAAATGCAGGGAAGCATTAGACTGCAGCAAGCCTACAGCAAACTCACTACAAAATATGTTCAATATCAAAAGATCGGAATAGGTAAAATGTGTATCCAGATAAAGCCAGAGAAAGTAGTCTCTTGGAGAAGTTCAAAGTTTTAAACAATGATTTATTGCCAAACATATATCGTCTTATTTCTTTATCTAGCAAATTTGGCAAACTGTTTTGTAATCTCAATCATCTTTTTTGCATCTCTCCCTATTGGAGAAAACGCATAACCAAAAATTATATGCTCTGCTCCCATTGCTTTGATTTGCTCTACATCACTTCCAATTTGATCGATAGTGCCCGTCATTGGCATTCTTGGCTGGGTGGACGGGGAAGTTGAAGGAGAGTCTAGTAAATTGGGGTATGTCAATACAACTATGCGAATCTCTGATGGATTCTTGTTTGTCTTTCTTGCAATTTCTCGCAAGGCGTTTATAGCCTGTTCCTGTTGTTCTAGTGGTACAAATCCTGCAATAGGTATCCAACCATTGGCATAGTTTACTATTCGTTGAAACGTCTTTGGAGTGTAGGCGCCAAGTAGTATCGGGGGGTGCGGCCTTTGCACTGGCTTAGGTCCAATCTTTGAAGCTGGTATATTGTAGAACTGACCTTTAAACTCAACTATATCATCTGTCCAAATTCGTTTCAGCACTTGCAAATATTCATCTGCCCTAGCACCCTTCTGTCTAAATGATATGCCGGCAGCGTCATACTCATCTTTTGACCATCCAATTCCAAGACCTACAATGGCTCGCCCACCTGATAAGACATCGAGTGTTGCAAATCTTCTTGCAAGCGTAACCGGGTTGTGAAAAAACATATCTATTATAGAAGTTCCTAAGGAAATTTGCTTGGTATTGCCTGCTAGGTATGTGAGTGTCTCAAGCGGATCTAGTACGCTCTGGTATTCGATTGGTATAGGAGTATTAGGTATTCCACCATACGGTGTTTGGGGGTTGACTGGCCATAGGAGTCGTTCAAATACCCATGCAGAATCAAGCCCTACTTTTTCAGCCTCCCTTCCTATATAGAGAACATTTTCCCTTGTTGCTAATTCTCCAGTCTGTGGCAAAAGTATTCCAACCTTCATTATATATGGTAGGAGAATAGACGCAGCCGCTATTAAAGGAGTTTAGCAAATGGTTAGGAGGATTTTGGAGGTTGTCTGTTAGTACTCGGTTTTGAGCGTGAGAGACTATAGATTTGGTTTACTGTTAACTGTATCCTGGAAGGATTTCTGTACTAATTACGTATAATATATATACCGTGTACCATTCACTCGCTTGTTCTTCATAGAAACGATCAGATTGATAAAAATTATCTCCTCCGCTGGCATTTGCAGGATGTAACAAGTACATTGAATGAATCTGAAATCTTATTAATTTGAATTTGATGATACTATTACCATAAGTTAACCCCCAGTTAAGAAATTGAAAAGCCCCATTTGCTTCAGCATAAATAACGACTGGCATGGTTGGGGAGCATAAAACTATGCATATGTACTAAAAACTGGTGTTCTTCTTGGTCTAATGCTGAATATAACAGGATAATATCGCTTGAATAACGGACACTTATAGATTGTTATAAGAAAAGGCTTTACTGGACGTTGAAGAAACGTTGAAAGCCCTAGTAACTTTATCGTTCTCAGTTGAAGGTAGCACTATCCATTGCTGGCAGCGATTCCGGAGCTGGCGCTGGAATACAAGCCGACCTAAAGGTATTTTCTGCACTTGATGTGTATGGATGCACGGCGATAACAGCGATAACCGCACAGAATACAAAACACGTAGCCGAGATCTTCGAGATAGCACCGTCAATCGTCAAGCAACAAATAAGATCGGTTGTGATCGATATACAACCTAAGGCGATTAAGATAGGTATGGTTTATAGTACTCAAATAATAGACGCGGTCTACAGTTCCCTCAAAAAAACAATAAAGATTCCGATAGTGCTTGACCCGATTTTCGCCGCAGGTACGGGGGCTAAATTACTCCGCGCTGATGCCTACCACTCATTTGTGTCAAAATTGATACCATTATCCACTCTAATAACTCCAAACAGAATGGAAGCTGAAAAACTCACAGACATTTCGATTGAGACAGAGAACGACGCTATTGAAGCTGCCAAAAAGATTAAAAAGTTAGGAGCAGAAAGTGTCATGGTCAAGGGTGGACACTTTGGATCGGCACTTGTGACTGACCTGTTCCTTGACAACAAGGACAAGATCACTAAATTCACTAATCCCCGGATAGATTTAAAGGAAATTCACGGTTCTGGCTGCAACTTTTCCGCCGCAGTAACCGGATATCTTGCAAAGGGCATAACACTAACAGACGCATGCAAGATGGCAAATGATTATGTTCATACGGCCATTAGAAATTCAGTAAGAATAGGAAAGGGTTTGTCCGTTTCAAACCCGCTTTCAGCCCTTAATAGCGATGCCAATCGCTACCGTACCTTGGTAGAACTACAGGATGCAGTGGAGCAAGTTACTATGCTTGATAGCCTTCATAGTCTTATACCTGAGACGCAGACTAATTTTGCCTACGCTCTCCCAAATGCAGTCGATATATCTGATGTGGCTGGAGTAAGAGGAAGAGTCATCAAGGTTGAGAATACTGCTGTTCCTGCTTCATATGTCAAGTTTGGTGCCTCAAGTCATGTGGCATCTGCAGTCATAGCATATATGAGAGTCAAACCTGACTTCAGGTCTGCGATAAACATTAAGTTTGACGAAGGAATTATTGATGTGTGCAAGTCACTGTTCTCTGTAGCAAGCTATGACAGGAGCCAAGAACCTAAAAAGATCAAAACAAAGGAAGGTTCGACTGTTGCGTGGGGAATTCATAATGCGCTTTCAAAGAATCCCGGGGCTAATGTCATTTATCATAGGGGAGATATTGGAAAAGAACCTATGATAACCCTGTTTGGAAGAAATCCTGCTGAAGTAGTAAGGAAAATTAAAGCAATATTAAAAAATTTGTACTCTGTATAGTTCAATTTATGTTATATATAGCGACACTGGAAAAAAGAGATAACTCATGAAAGCGGTAATCCTGGCAGGCGGACTAGGTACTAGGCTACAGCCTTATACCTTCTTCATTCCAAAGCCAATGCTTCCTCTTGGCAATAAGCCACTTTTGGAAAACATTATCGAATGGTTAAAGGATGCTGGTGATATCAACCACATTGTCATCTGCGTCAGCTACCTTCATAGAACAATCGAAGACTATTTTGAAGATGGTAGAAGGTTTGGAGTCCAGATTCAGTACGCAAGATCCGAGCGTCCACTTGCAACAGCAGGCCAGCTAAAGACTGCAGAGAAGTTGCTTGAAGACGATTCATTTGTTTGTGTCTATGGGGATTCTGTCTATGAATTCAACTTAGGCAAAATGATAAAGCAGCACAACGAGTCAAAAGCATTTATCACCATGGCCCTTCTGCAGTACTCTACTAAACTAAAGTATGGATTTATAGACATTAATGGCTATGATAGAGTCACCGCTTGGAGAGAAAAGCCTGAGATAAGCGGCCTGATAAATATTGGCTGTTATGTTATGGATCCGCAATTTTTGAAGATAATACCTAAATCAGGTTCGTTTGGGATGGATGATGCAGTAAGGAAGGTATTAGAGCAAAAGAGGATTGTCAAAGGTTTTAGGATCGAAGGTGGGTTTATCGATATCGGTGACAAAAAATCATATTTGGATGCATATAAGCAGTACGTAAACAAGCTGGGCAAAATCTAAATGAGTTTAGCCCTGTTTGAGGATTCATGTTGGCACAACTTTGAGCCAATTTCGCTTACAAAAGCTACCTTTGATATCAAGGTCGGTGCGAAGAGTTTTTTTGAAGAATATCAGCTGGCGCCAGAAATACTGATGACAAGAGAATACCTTTCGTCTATCACAGCTGAGCGACACCCTAACTGCAAGGTAAACCCAAGCTCGCCAAGTAGCGATACCTTATTTATCAATGGGTTGGTACATCCCCAAGCGATCTATCATGACCACCTATTTAACATAAATCACACTTTCGCCATAACAGCAGACAGTAGCACGAGGCTGCTTGTTGCAAGACTCCACGACAAAGATATAGAATATCTGCAGGAATGTGTTACCACAGGCAAGAGGGTTGATGTTAAGAAACTAAACGTAGATAAATTGACCAATTTGGAAGACCAGTACATCCAGGGTATCATTACACAGCCTTGGGACTTGATCCGAGTTCTTGAAAATTCCCTCACAATGCAAGTGACTACCATGGAAAATGAAACCCAATTGGGCCAGGACGTCACCGTCGTCGGCAGCAACACCATAGTGGTTGGAAGAGATGCCTCAGTAGAGGGTGGCACCGTGCTTGATGTAAGAAATGGTGGTATATACATAGGCCCTGGAGCTTATGTTGCAGCAAGCAGGATAGTTGGTCCAGTATACATTGATGCAATGGCTCAGATTAAGCAGTTCACCATGATCGAAGCGAGCTATATCGGCTATAACTGCAGAATTGGAGGAGAAGTAGAACATTGTGTAATTTCTGATCACACAAATAAAGCCCATGCAGGATTCCTCGGCCACTCCTATATTGGCGAGTGGGTTAACATTGGAGCCATGACCACCACATCTGATCTAAAGATGACCTATGGAAACATCAAGATGAACAGCCGTAGCAACAATAACAAGATGAAGAAAATTGACACAGGTCAAAACAAGATAGGTTCATTTTTTGCAGACATGGTTAAAACATCGATCGGAACACTAATTTACAGCGGCAGACGAATAGGCGTTTCTTCGCATTTGCATGGGCTTATTGCACAGGACGTGCCAAGCTTCACTATTTATGGTGCAGGTATAGGAGCAAGAAATGTTGAACTGAAGCTTGACTCGATAATCGAAACACAGAGCAAAATGATGAGTCGACGTAACCAGACAATGACCAGAGCATATGAGCAACTCATAACTGATGTATTTGCCATCACCGCACAGGATAGAATGCAGATCGGTGTTAGAAAAGGCAAGTTTGCCATCTAGTGCTACATGTAATTAAGACCCTGACTTTCCTTCCAAAGCCCTAGCCTCTGGTGTAGCCAAGGGTAAAAGTTGGCATCGCCATTTTCAAATTCTTTCTTGATTATCCGAATGATATTCTTTGAAACATCTCCCGGGGTACCGTATATCTGTTTTTTGTGTCGAAGCTTCAATCCTAAGCCCTCCCCTCTATTGTCAGCCTCTTTAACCATAGAAACTATCCAAGCCGAGTTCAGCGGTGGAACAAGGATATTGCTTTGGGCATCAAATATCGTTTCGGGCCTGTCGGTATTGAGCCTGACTGTCATCGACATTACATTGGGAAAGTAAAGCAGCTCCTCCTGCATTGAGCCAGAGTCAGTCATTTCGGCCCAACAGTGTCGGCTATCTAAGAATTCTATGACATGTCTGTATTCTTTCCATACTGGTGTCAATAATAATTTTTGTGGATATTGCGCAGCAAGACTATGCAATTTGAATTCAAGATCGTATTGCTTGAGCGCTGCTACCGTTGCGTTCAGCAATATTAGGACAATTTTCTTGTCTGTGTACTTGATGAGTTCAACAAGCGCATCGATAATTGATATGAAGCGCTTCTTTGTTAGGTTTTCCCGCCTATGAATATCCACTCTTATCCATTCGTCAGTTTCAAGCTGAGGATACAGAGCAAAAATACTCTCATCTGGTTTTTCTCTTCTCTTGATGTGGATTGCATCCACCACCGAGTTACCAACAATATGAACAAAGTCCTCAGGATATCCTTCTCTTATCAGATTTTCCTTGTTGAGCTTAGTTGGTGCAAAGAAGAATTGCGTACCTGCTGAGCATATCCAGGTGTCGATCTGCTCCGGAAAGGGTTCTTCTCTAGCAATAAACCATTTGCCGTCAAATTGGCTACACGCAAATTTTTGTATGTCCTGTCTCGTCGGCTCTCGTTCCGGTTTTAGTAAACCTATAGCTCTAGGGCTCATGGAACGAAGGCCTGCCTCATTTTGCCCAACCTTCTGGCCCATGCCAAAAACCCATGCAAGCGGAGCAAAGCCTGCTACTAGTGTATCGCCGTGCACTACAGGCAGGAGAGATTCGGTCCCAAAGTGATTCTTGCAGTATCTACCAAATGAGCCGATTTTTAGAATTAGTTCGCTTGCCTTTTCCATCAGATCTCCTCGAATCTGAAGGTTGCAACCAACGAACTTCTGCACATTGAACTCTTCTATCCCGAAGCTTAGTACTTCATCAAAATGTTGACCTGTATCAACTACAAATACCGGTAATTTTTCCCTTACTGCCTCATGTACAAGAGGAGCTTGCTTGTAAAAGTCAGGCTTGGTTCCCGTGACTATAGCAAGAACTGGCGTCTTATTTGTTCGAGCCTTATCAAAAACTGAGTCAACATTATCAAATACCTTAATAGGCAACGGGTTTGTTGAAATGTTGATTTCTCTAAAGCCATTAGTATTCTTTTTCAACGAAGATCATCTAAGTCTTTGTTGTGGATGTGTTTTTTTCTCTTTGATACTGCAAGCATGTAAGAGCCTAGCCCAGTTATGGCTGCGCCCGCCGGCATAAAAATGAAGGGTGCGAATCCAACTGCTCCTACAATATATTGACTTGGGATCTTTGGCACCATCGTTACAGCAATCGCCGTGCCCAGTACTATTATGACTCCTGCTCCTATGAGTACTGCGCCTCCCATCGAGGAGCCATAGGACTTAGCCATAATAAATGCAAAACCAGCAAGTATTATGCATGGAGCAGCTGAGATAAAGATAAGCTGTACAAGAAGAGTGCCCGGCTCAACGACGCGCTCAGGCCCTATGCCTTCAGGACCTATCAAAAAGTTGTAAAATGATAGCAAAAGCATAATGAACATTGCCCCTAGGCCAAGCGACGCAAGTGAAATCCAGTCCTCCAGCTTTAGGTTCATTATTAGTACCATGTTCTATTCTTCGTTGATAATTAAATCATATCGTTTTGCTCTATACAGCCTAATTGACTTGTCCTTACTGCCTTACATCTATGCCGCCGGAGACTACTCTTCGGTCAGACTATCCCCACAAGTCCTGCAAGCTCTTTCCTGCATGATGAGCCCAATATCTCAGCTGACTTTTCTGGTGTTATAGTATTAATGAAAACTCCAAAACCCCGCTCAAGACCTGACCATGTGTTCATTTGGGGATACACTTCAATATGCCAGTGGATCAGACGGCTGTTCTTCTTCTCCGGAGACAGATGGAACACGAGGTTGAATGGTGCATCCTTGAGTGCCTTTGACATTCCTCCAAGTGTGGCTCGCAGCATTAATGCAAGATCATTAATCTCTTTTTGAGTTATCTTTGAGAACGATGTCATGTGTCTTTTTGGATAAATCCAGAATTCATACGGGTAGGTGGGAGCCCAAGGACAAAAGGCTATAAAATTATCTGTTGCAAGAATTTGGCGAGGACCGCTAGATTCGACTGCGATGAAGCTACATGCAGGGCAACTGCCATTCTCATTCATGAATCTATGAGCGCCTTCTGCTTCCGTATCTATAACTGGCGGTATAGTAGAAAAGGTAACGATATTTAGATGGGGATGGATTATCTGCGCACCTGCGCTGGCACCGCTGTTGACATAAATTGAGACGTATGTGACGCTTTTTTGTGTATAAAGCCATCTTACCCTGTCTTGGATAACTACAAGGACATTACCCCACTGCTCAACAGAAATGTGAGAAAGACTCTGATTGTGCTCTGGCGATGCAACTACTATCTGATGGTAACCATAGGCAGGCTCGCTGTACAGTGGTTTGTCGCTGTAACTTGTGGCAGGGCCCGTGACGACTACTGGCTTTTCACTTTGAAATACTCTCACCGACCAGTTCTCTATTATGTTGTCCTCGCTGTCCGAAAGCCGCTGCAGCATACCCTCATTGACTACAAGCGCAAGGATTGCTGGCTCAGTCATCGACTCATTACCCGGGCAGTATGGGCAATTGACTGGGTCTGCACGTCTGTCATCTGGTGAAATTTGGTTATCTTCAGGCATGACAACAAACTTCTCAAGAACATAGTCTTTACGTAAATCCCCCAAACTTTTCAGCCTACAAAAGGCTCTAATTGCTTTTAATTAAATGTTCTGTAACTTTTTAGCTCCCAAGTGAAAATTCAAAAGCCTTCATGCAACGTGAGCAGATGTGTCTCTCGTTTCTTTTGATGCCAAATTCTTCGGTTCTCTGACCGCTATTGTCTATTACTGTGCGCTGGCAGAAGGTACATCTCTCCTCCAATTATACTCGATAGGGAATTGAATCTATTAAGAAGTTTATCTTCTCTTTTTAATTCTCGGAGTCTAATAGTATATGTGTCTAGACATATCTCCACATTAGGTTGGACAGCGATATCCGAAATATCATCGAATCCGTTATTGAAAACGATATAGCAGCACCGAAGGTACCCAAAAAACGTGTGCCTAAACTGCGGCGTGTCTGGAGATGCCAACACGCCCATGATTTCCTTTATGGGCACAGAGTAGGTTACTACAAAGGCTTGGCAGAAGGAATGACTCTTGAGCGATATCGGCGACAGCTATCAGGGGAAGATGACAAAGAGGTCTTTGAAATAGTTCAGCCATATATTAAAGTCTTGAGAAAGTACTTCGCATATTATAAAGACAGCAGCACAAAAAATTAAATTGATCCGAGATTCTTTCGTCGATATGAATGGCATCCGTTTAGTATATGTTTTGCTTGATGGCATTGGCGATCTCCCTCACTCATCTTTGAACGAGTTAACGCCTCTCGAAGCGGCATATACTCCTAATCTTGACGCTCTGGCAAGGAATGGTGCAATGGGGAATGTTATCAGCGTAGGGAAGGGAATAGCACCCCAGTCTGATATCGCAGTTTTTAACATGCTGGGCTATAGCTTTAAAGATGGTAGCTACGTAGGCCGTGGAGTAATAGAATCAATAGGTTGCAACATTGATTTCCGCGAGGGAGACCTTGCGTTGCGGGGAAATTTTGCAACGGTGGATGATAATCTTAAAGTACTAGACCGGCGTGCAGGCAGGCTTATCAGTATCGAAGAAGCAAAATCTGTGTGCAAGGCGCTGACTGATAAGGTTACATTCAGCGATAAGGCTGGTTCTGTCAGCTTGGAGCCCACAATTGCACACAGGGTGGTAATAAGGTTCAGACATGCTAGCATGAAATTATCCGACAAAATTACTAATACCGATCCTGCTTATGACAAAGTAGAAGGAATGGGAATAGCCAAGGCTATCTCAGGCGATAATATTTATGTACAGGAATCTAAGGAACAGGAAGACACAGAGCCAGCCAGGGTCGCTGCAAAAATGCTAAATGAATTTACAGCTCAGGCGGTACAGATTCTAAGGGATCACCCAGTCAACAGAACAAGAATAGCATCTGGCAAAAGACCTATGAACTGCATCCTTGCACGTGATTCTGGCAACAGGTACCCAAATGTCGAACCCATCAACAAAAAGTATAACATGACCATAGGGGGCATTGTAGATATGCCCGTTGAGATTGGCATTTCTAAGGTCTTGGGAATAAAGATGTTCCAGGCAGGAGATACTGTTGATTATGAGAAAAAAGCAAGGGTTGCTGCTGAGGCTCTCCAATCGGTCAATGCAATTTACGTTCATATCAAGGGACCAGATGAATTTGGCCACGATGGTGACGCGAGGGGGAAAAAGAAAAATATCGAGGATATCGATAGACGTTTCTTTGGTAGATTAATGCCAGACTTGAACGAGATGAGCGCAACCTTGGTGGTTTCAGGTGATCATTCCACACCCTGCATAAAGAAGGCACATAGCGATGATCCAGTTCCACTACTGGTTTCCGGTAATACAGTAAAGCAGGACGGAAGCGCAAGATTCACGGAGAATTATGCGAAACGCGGCAGATTAGGCCTGCTCCTAGGAGCAGATGTGCTTCCAACAACTATCAAGATGATCACTTAAAGCTGGGAGATTCCCAGAATCTGCCATAGATATTTCCTATAATAGGCAATAAGTACGAGACCGACTATTACGGGAGTTATTCCATATTCAAAATAGCCAAATACTATCAAGAAAAGTCCAATAATGAACATTGCAAGCCCTGCCATAGGATTCACATACTCAAATCGCAAGTGCAAAGGGAGGTATTTGATGTAAATCTAAAAAGCCTTTTGCCTCAATTATTTGCTATCGTGAATTTGAGCGGCCGATGCTTCTACTCCTGTTATGATGCTTTTTAATCAAACCACCTCCAAAAACCTTAGATCCGACAAGTCTGCTAGTTCTATCTGTCAGGGTTATAACAGATGCATACGGGGTCTTTATTGGACCTAACAACTCTGCCACCTTACCCACCTTTCTGCCTGATCCATCGATTAGCAACTCGCCTGGTTTGATCCTTTCAGCACCTGCAGTATTAAGTTTCACTATCAATCTACCACTTCTTGCAAGGTGCAAAATTTCGCCTACCTCATCTGTTTGGATAATTGGCATAATTCGATTCTACTTCTCTCTCATAATTTTCTGTGCCAGATATTATTATTGTTATTATTTTTATGGGCAACAGTACATCCGTCTCAAAGTGTTGGCAGAGAAAATATTGGGAAAAGGACTAGAAAAATTTTTCCAACAGCTGATCTACTCCTGTAAGGTACGAAATCACTCATTTCTTGCCCGATCTTTGCAGACTTCTTCGTAGCAATTTATTGGCTACTGCGTCAACTATCTGAGACTTCTTAACACCCTCCCTTTTCGCCACCATTACATAACCCGACTTGACAAATGACCTACGAGGATATCTCGCACCGCTGTTTATCTCTTCGTCTGATAATTGGAAGCCTGCAGCCCTGGTAGCCTCTACCAACTCCTGAACTGTTGGATCAAAGACTGCTTGATTTCGGTTAACCTTCCTACCTTGACTCCTCTTGAGATTCTTGTTAAAGTAGTCAAGCCACAGCACCACATGTTCGTAGTCTTTCAAGAGAATTTCTCTATCCTCTATGGCTAGGAATTTATAAAAAATATATTGCTTGCGTATGTGCGCCTATGTGCATCTGCTCTGCTTACCTTAATTAGACCTTGCCTGCCAGTGAAATGCGTCATCTGAGGTAAAACGAGCCGTGCAGCTGTTACTATTGTCAAGTGTGTAGGTTATCTCAAAGCTATAGAAGTTAGTGCCACTACTTTTGGGGCTGGCGGCTCCAGTCCTTTCGTGAGTTCTTGTGCCTCCTTCGAGCCAACTAGCGGGGATGCTAAGCTCACCTAACCATCTGTTAGGACGTTGGCTATCCTGTACGAATGTAGTGCTAAGTGTCGACTGGTGCTTTATCTTGCTAGTCTCATCATGCAATTTGTCGAGGTTATTCGACTTCACTCTGTTAACGAGCCGGCCGGCGACTTTTCTTACTCCTACTCCCAAATCGACCTCAACTAATAATCGTCCAGATTCAAGTGAGTTTAGCGACCCTGCAGGGGAAGGCCTGCAGTAAAACTCAACAGAATATGGACAAGCAACTCTGTCTCTTGGATCCGGGCCATCCCATGTCAAGTTCACAAAGAAGACAGACTCTTGTTCGTTCTTAACGGTTACTATGATAATCCTACTAATAGTGTTGTAGCTATGCGGTCTTTCTTGTTGTAGCGGGTTGTGGTGTTGTTGTTTTGACCATAATGGCGTTGACAACTCCGTCTTGCCCTGGCCTTGACACAACCCTTGCTGTCCCATTTTCAATCTCAATAATGGCACCCTTGCTGATTACACCTCTTCTTTCATAGTCTCTGTTTGCTGGATTCTTTGGAACTCTTAAGATTTTAGATTTGGTTACTTTCTTGTTCTCGTGATCTATTATGTTGGCAAACTCGGCAGTCTTGAAAGCAACTTTGATGTTATTTCCTCTAGTCCTTCTGACTACTATCTGGGCAGGACCGACGACGGCTTCGTTTGGATATCTGTCGATTTCAAACTTCCGTCTTCCTCTCATGGCAACCTTGCGTCCACCCGTTAACTTGCGTCCGCCTAGATTTTCTATAGATTTTCGCATAACAGTGTGCAGTAGATGATTTTATGTGCTGTAATTAAGTCTTTTCTGCTATTTGAGACTGGCTTGTGCGGCTGCCAGCTGCGGCTGCCTCAGCTGGTGGGATATCTTTGGTAGTTGACAGCCGATGGGACTGCCTGTTTGATTTTGCTGTCGTTCCTTCACTACTTGTTTTTGCTATCGATGAGGTGGTGGTGCTAGCACCAGTCACGAGCTTGCTTTTTACAGCACTGAGGTCAGTAATGCCAAAATAGCTCTGGAACTTAGGCGTAGTACGATACACTTTGAGTCGGCCTAGGTTCTCATGCTGTATGAATTGGAGCTGCTCAAGCACCTTAATATGAGAATACACTTGGCTCCCTCGAATTTGCACCAGTCTCTTTGAGGTGACTGGCTGCTCGTATGCAACATAAGAGAGCGTCTTTAGTGCCCCTGACGGGAGCAACGGATGTTGCGCAAATTTGCGGACAAGAGGACTATACTGTGGTCTTAGCTGGAATACGTACGTACCGTCGTCGAGTTGAGCTATCTCAATCGCTCTAAAAGTTGAATTGGCTTTCTTTACAAGATCATTTACCACTCTCTGGGTCTTTTCCTTCGAGTTGGTGCCCGATGCTCGTATCAACTCGTCTAGCGATAGAGGCCTGCCTGCAGAGTATAAAGCAGCTTCTATCCTGGCTGCAATTTCGTCTTCTGGAAGGGCCAACTGTCGCAAGATTTGTGTATCTTGCTATATTCTAAGGACTTGGTTTATTACCTTATTGATTTGCCGCCTTGACGGGTGCCATTAAATGTTGTTTTTCTTCCTGCTTTTTTTATTGATATTTGTTAAGGCTTAGCGGGAGTCATCTTGATGTCATCTGGATCGGCTTGCGGATAATCCAGATTGATTTTGTTTTTCATTGCAAGGTATAGTATTGCTATAAAGCACCTTGCCATTTCAATTGGGTCCATCTTTTCAATTAGTGTCTTGAACATAAGCATACCGTCTGCTGTCACAATATCGTAGATCATATCTTCATAATCTTGGATTATCCTCTCAAACTTGATAAGGTATTGATCAAAATCAAAAGTCTCAACCGGCTCAAGCTCAAGTTCTTGTTTCTTTCTTTTTGCCTTTGGGTTTGCAAGCTCGATTATCATATTTTCTAGCATACGAAGCAAGTCTTCCACCGAAACTGGATAGGTTGATTCTATTCTGAATGGCAGCTCGATTGGATTCAGTTGTGGTATAGGTAACTGCTGTTGCAGGTCATTAGCCGAGTCCTCGAGGCCTCTCTTCTGCATCGCTATTTTCTCAAGAGCGAATATACTTTCTACCTTTAACCGATAGATCATCGATGAAGAGACAGCTGCTAACCCACAAATGCGCAGATCCCTATTACCCGTGGCTTTGAGAATCCCTAAGAACATTTCCAACAACCGGGCAATATCTATGTTCCAAACATCTTTTCTAATAAGAAGTGATGAATTGAAGAGTAAGTTGAGTGGAGGTTGTGCAATCTGCCTTCTTGTTTCTGAAACGTCAGGTTGTTCTTTTTGCTGCTCCGTGCTCTGCTCTTTCACTCGTCCTTCATCCTCTGTGTCGGCCAATTTTTCTGTCTCTTTCCTCCGGCTATTCCTGTCTCAACTGACAAGTCACATTTAATACTTGTTCGTAAAGTATCTTTGCCGCATAGTCTACCCGCATTGTTACTCATTTCTTGCCGAGTCGTAATTGCGGTGGGATAAGCACTGCATTTTTTATTTTCTTGTAAAATTTAGCCTTCTTCTTAAAGAAATCGTGCTTATTCTCTCTCTTGCCGTTTTAAGGCCTGCTCATATCTTTCATTAACTTGGTGACGGCAATTGTAATGGTCAACCATTGTTGACAATGTGGTATTGTCGATTAATACGGAAGCCGGGAAGGGACCATTGTCTACAACTATTAAATTAGATATCACGCGAGCATATTAGTGCCGGACAGAAGTTTACCCTGTGGATGTACTATGCATTGGGATGAAGAAGGGACTACGGTTGTATTTTGCAGCCGTCATACTCTTGATTATTTTGGCTGGGATGGTACAGACCGGGACTTCGTCAAAGTGGTCGCTACGCCGAAAATCAGCGGCAAGGAAGACAGAATCGCCCTCCTTGAAATGCGATAAAATCGTATTTTCATTTTAATAACAATGAAATATAATTGTCGCACGTATATAGCATCATATTTATTTCGTTCTTTGGCATTGTCTTCTTGCCCACTAGGAGACCCACGGGGGTAGCAGGGGGAACAGATTAGCTAATTGCCAAGAAGTAGAAGACAGACAAGACGAATAATCACTTTTGGAGGTATTGCGGTTATTGGTTCATTAATTGCATTCATGGTATTTCTTCAGATAGAGGCTTCGAGAAATAATGACTTTAAAAGATCCTTTGAAGACATAGTAATTGATACAAACACTTTGACACAACAGTATACGGCAGAAGAGGCCAAGTGGTTGTCACAAGACAACAATACTTTGATCAGGGTTATTGACCAGTACTTGCCTAGATATGACGAGTTGGTAGAAAGAGCAAAAGCATTAGAAACTCCTGAAAGATACGCACCTGCGAAGGACTATCTCATCAGCGCCATTGAGTTGGAACGACAAAGCTATCAACACTTCCGTAACTATCTCACCACAGGCAATACGAGTGACTATCAAGAATCATCTGACCTTATCTCAAGGTCACTTGAACAGAGTGTGAATGCTGATGCTGCTATAAAAGAAGCTGGATAGTACAACTGTACTTCTGCATCTGATGGTTGTGCACCTAGGTTTTAATTGAGGTGTATAGAACAAGAGATGGTGTTGCTGTTGTTGCTGCTGCTATCACGTCATCCTCGTGATGGGCATCATCAGCAATGTAATTGTTAGGAAGAGAAAAAGTAGGATGCTGGGCCCATAGTTCAGCTTGGATAGAATGGCTGCCTGCGGAGCAGTTGGTCGAGGGTTCGAGTCCCTCTGGGCCCGCTTTTTTTAAAAAAACGTTCAAAAAATGGACTCAATGTTAATAGCTGGGATCTATGGACAGCGGGTAATTTAGAAATGGCTACCGACAAACATGATGATTTAGCAGTGGCGTATTAACGCTATCAACATTAGATAGCTATGCTATATGCTATTGTGTTGCATTTTACTAACGTGGTCTCAAATCCAATGTTGAGCCTGCACGTACTATGCCATTCTGATCCCGTATATCCGCAATTAGGTGCGGCCTACCATTATCATCCCCGTCGTCGTCTCTTCCATCTTCAATTCTGATATATCCAAAATTGAATATGTTTCCTTCTCCATAAAGAAGAGAAGGATTAAAAGTTTCATCTAATTTTGGAAATGGAACTCCTAGTCTGAATGCACTCAGAGGACCGCTGACGAGCTCGTGTATTTCAGTGATGGTGCCATCATTATTCAAATCAAAATCATATTTAATGAAGGCAGGAAAATGCACATCTGTAGTTACAAAGACAACATTCTTTATTTGTTGGTTATCTATGAATCTAAGGAGATCTGTTAATTCGCTTTCAAATCCTGTATAATATGAATAATTGTTAGTTTCATTACCATTTGCCCATCCGTCTCTACCTAGTATTGAAGTATTGCTTCCTGTTGGTATAGAAATGGGTACATCGCTACTTATCGCTTTCCAAGTTGCATTTGAATTAGAAAGTTCTTCTTTTAGCCATTGAAGCTGTTCCTGTCCTAACATCGTCTTATTGCTCTCTGGTGTATCGGCTATGTGGTTTTGGCTTCTATAAGAACGTGCATCGATTATGAACAAATCTAAATCTTTGCCCCAATTAAAGGATCTATAGATATGCTTTTCACGATCATTTTGAGTATAATTATTATTACTATCGCTGCTGTCCAGTGGCGAGTAATACAAAAACGCATTTCTTCCTTCGTTAACTATATTTGGGTATCCTTCTCTATCAACACTAAACAAATTCCAGTAAGGCCATTTAGATCCAAAATCATTAATTATTTCGTGATCATCCCATTGGGAATACATTGAAACATTGCTGAGAAATTCTTTGAAATAAGTATCGTTTCTGTTATATTTCCAATGGTCTAAAAATATAGATCTGACTTCTGTGACGTTATTCCAATCAACTGAAGGGTCTGCTATTGATTTAAAATCACCTGGAATGTTTGTCCAAGTTATCGTCTGATTATCGGTATTATTCAAAAAAGTAGGCCCTTGTGCAGGACATGCTCCATCCGCATATATCATATCGCCATTGGCTATGAAGAAATCAGGGTCTAGCGATTGCATAGATTTGAAAATAGAATAGCCTCCCTCGTTGGCATTTCTACAGAAATTTTGCCCACCTATATCTGCACTCCAAACAAAACTAATATCGCCACTATTACTGGTCATATCGCGACTTGGAGCAGTTCTGAATGTTCCAATTTCAACCAGTTCTGCATTATCAGAGGTCGTTGATATATTGTTATTACTAATAGTGTTATTGTTGTTTTCAATATCAGAGCCTGTAAACCATACTCTATAGTAATATTGAGTATCTGGTCTCAGACCATCAAGTTTTGCATGAGCAGTAAAGTCAGTAGTAGAGTCAGCTTGAGTGGTCTTTCTGAGAGGATTAGTAAAATTTGCATCAGTATCGTATTCCACATTCATTTGGGCGGGTTGATCATTAACACGTGACCATATTATTGCACTCTGGTTTGTAACATCTCCACTCGCAATCCCGTGAGTAACTTCGAAATCAGCTGTGTTGGTTTGCTGAGCAGAAGTCTCTACAAATAAGGACGGTAATAGCATGGCATTGCCTATAACAAGAAAGGCTATTGATATGACCTTATATAATGAGAACAATTTTTGATCTTTAAATCCCCCTTTAGGGGTTACTCCTATCATATGTTCTATTGATGAATTGCAATTACTATTATTTCTCAGCAAGTCAATCCTTCTAGATGTCTTTCTTATCA
>DATFCN010000092.1:0-18450 GCA_035253045.1 Nitrososphaera sp. | reverse complement strand
GAAGAACAATATGATACCTCCAACAACAAATGCGATAGGGGCTCTAAATCGGATTCTACCGCCCCACATTGTCGCTATCCAGTTGAAAATGTGCATCGCTGAGGCTGGAACTGCTGCTAGTGTGCCGATCATAAAGACAGTTTTTTCTGTAAAGCTCATTCCAGTTGCGAACATATGATGGGCCCATGAAGCAAAAGAGACAATTGTAAGCAATACGAATGCCGTTACTCCTGAGGTATAGCTGAAAATAGGCTTCCTCGAAAACTTGGGTATTATCTCATAAATCATTCCTACGGCAGGAATCAAGAATACGTAGACTTCGGGATGGAATGTAAACCAAAACAGGTGTTGGTATGCTATTGGATCCCCGCCCATTGCAGGATTAAAGAAACCAGAAACCCCTAATCGGTCAGTATAGAGCATGATTAAAGCGGCGGCGAATGTGGGCATAGACATGAGGATAATCAGAGATGTTGAAAGTATAGACCACGAAAGGAGAGGCATCTTCATCAAGGGCAGATCAGGGTGTTTCATTCGTAGGATAGTGACTACGAAATTGATTGCACCTAGGATCGAAGAAATACCTAAAATCTTTAGTCCAAATATCCACATCTCAGCAGCAGGACCTGGTGCTCGTAAGATAGAGTACGGAGGGTAAGCAGTCCATCCTGTGTCTGCCCAGCCTAACCAGACTAAAGCAGCGCCAACGGGAATCATCCAGAAGGCAACTGCGTTGAGCTTTGGCCACGCCATGTCTTTGTACCTTACCATTATGGGTATCAGGTAGTTGCCTATGCCGGAACCAAAGGGTATCACCCACAGGAAGAGCATGGTAGTACCATGAACAGTAAAGATTCTATGAAACGTGTTAGAATCTCCGATCAGCTGGGTACCAGGTAGGAAAAGTTCAGTTCTTATCGAAATAGCAAGTATCCCGCCCATAAAAAATAGTGTTAACGAAAAGATGATGTATAGCAAGCCGATATCCGTATGATGAGTCGAAAATAGGATCTCCCACAGCGGACGAGGTTTTCTAACTTCTAGAACCATCTCGCACCATCTCCCTCTCTATATTGCTCATACATTGAAGAGAATATCAATAAAAGCATTTTGTTTTCCTCTGATTGACGCCGGGCGAGCTTGCTCATGATTTTCTCAACCAAACTTACATCACACTACAAATTATAAAAAGAAAGCTCAGCTTGCTGCTGCTGCGGCACCAAGAGATGGAATAAGGTCGTTGGTTGTTGCAGAGGCATTACTTACTTGTGCCCCCTGCTGTCCCGCGCTTGGCTCTTCCACAAATAGCTTGGCCCTCATCTGGTAATGCGAAAATCCGCAATATTCTCTGCATTGTATCAAGAATTCGCCAGCCTGGTCTGGCACAAACCAAAGGGAGTTTATTCTGCCAGGCACGGCATCCATCATCATTGCTTGGTCTGGAGTATTAAAGGAATGAATCACATCTAAAGAGGTTATTTCAAACCTATATGGAACTCCCTTGACCAGGTGAAGTTCTCCTAGCTCCCGCTTTCCATCTTCATGTTCAAATGTCCAGAACCATTGTTGAGCTGTCACCTTTACAACTTGGGCCTCCGCTGGGGCGTTGTCTAAGAATCTTTCAACATTCCATGCATCCGCCCCTACGTAAATTAGCACTGCGACCACTACTCCGATATATACCCACTCTATTGTACCATGTCCCATTAGTGTTTGCCACCTCCAGCTGCGGGGGTGATGCTTCCTCTATTCTTGGGATGACTCTCTCTGAATCTCCATACAACGTAAGTTATAGTCCCCATGACAACTGCTCCGATAACAAACGCTACGACCATGAGTCTATAAAAGAGTGCCCAAATCTCTACCCTTGCGATCAAGTATCGTTCCGTAGTTTCCTGTGCAAAAGAACCAGAATCGATGCCGAGAAGGGTTAGTGTCACTACCAGAATCAAGACTAAAACTAGCGGAGAATAGGAGACCATCTATTTTCTCACTCTTCTTCTTCTGCTAAAAACCATTCTTGTTTTCTTATTTAAGGTTTTGCAAACGGCTCTAATTATTCCTCAGGGTACCTATACATCAGCATAACATTAACACCAGAAACTGAATATCTGTTGCTTTCGTGCTTTAAGATCGTAAGAGATGCATTGCGAATATTCCATCTGTGAAGGGCTTCTTGACTTAAGTCTAGCAAAGTGGCCAGAGCTGCCTTAATTGGATCAAGATGAGTAACCATGAGGACATTGCTGTTTTTGTGCTTCTCCAATAGATCCTCAAGTAAGCTAGCAATTCGGCGCTTGACAGACGCAAACGCTTCAACTCCAAAGCTTTCAAGAACGGGGTCGTAGTCTGAATAGAATCTCCTAAGAACATCTCCATACTTCGTTGTTATATCTTCGAAGTTCATCCCAACAAGGCGACCCATTTCGGTTTCATATAATCGCTCATCGATGAGATAGTCGGTACCAAGTATTTGACTGACTATTTGAGCTGTTTCTATAGTTCTAATTACGGGTGAAACATAGACCTTTTCAATAGCAATATTTTTCATCAGTTGCTTTGCGCTATCCATTACCTGCTGTCTGCCGTTTTCTGTAAGATGTGATTCTAGATGTCTTCCGGCAAGAACCCTGTTTACATTGCTATCAGCCTGACCATGTCGCATAAGAATTACCAGAGGCAACGTTATTGACGACAATTATCCGTAAATTTCGTTCTTTTTTATCGTTTTGTCAAACTTAGTGTTTATCTGTCAATCTCTAATTCAAGACCAACATCTTAATCATTATTCATGGTTATTAACTAGCGAATAGTTGTTATGGCCCGCTGACTTACCTCATGAGAATTGCCATAAGATCTCGCCTTAAAATACCCTTTTAATTAACGATCCTAGCAGGCCTTCGTGCGATTGCCCATGCAAGAAATGTCTGCAGACCCTTTGGCTTGCCACAAACAGGTAAAAAAAAGACAACATCTTGTAGGAAAGCATCAATGGGATTGGGTTTTTCACAAGGTAGCAAGCTACGAGAAAGCAATCACATTTACTGGTCCACTCAATGAAGGGAAATAATTTGGTTGCGCAGATCTCTATCTTGAGTGCTAGCATGTGAAGTTAAAAAATCATGCTCAAGCCCTCACAACGCACAAGAACGAGCCATCAATTTGCCCTTGCATGAAAGGCATAATATGCACTCGTCTATGCCACGGTGGTATATTATTACGACCACACCAAGAAGCACCATCCACGAGATACAAACAGGTTACAATAAGTCAAGGCCGATGACATTAATAACGAGATCATCCAATGACGATTCAATGAAGATAGGAATAGCTGGCGGCACTGGCGGGATGGGTGAAGGCTTTGCACTTAGGTGGTGCCAAAAGCATGACGTAATTGTTGGTTCTAGGGACGCTCAAAAGGCCAGGGAAGCTGCAGAGAATTACACGCTGACTGCCAAGGGGACCTATAGTAAAATCGATGGTAGTATAACGGGGAGTGATAATATTTCGTTTACAAATGATATCGATGTCCTAATACTTTCGATACCATATGAATACATTGACGACACTTGCGGCAAACTTAGGGGCAAGCTTAGAGATGACTGTGTTGTAGTTTCCCCCATTGTACCTATGGCCAGAACAGATGCAGGCTTTGTATACATTCCACTGGAGGAAGGTAAAAAACAAGCGGCAGAAATGGTTGCGGATAAGCTCCCGCCTAGATCAAGGGTAGTCTCTGCTTTCCATACGATCTCTGAATCAAAGCTTAAAAAACTAGAACAAAGCCTTGATGCTGACACCTTTATCTGCGGTGACGATCAAGCCGCAATAACAAAGCTGACAGAGCTTATACATGAAATATCAGGTTTAAGGCCAATCTATCTTGGTCCTCTTGCTCTAACGTACCAGGCTGAGATTCTAACTCCTATGTGTCTAAATGCTGCCAAACGAAACAAGATGAAGAACCCAGGAGTAAAGCTAGTCTAAACGCAAACATTATCAGCAATGATATCTTGATTTTCATGTTACTATGAGATGGAAGGAAGAATTTGGCGCTAGACGAGGCAGAAATTGGATGTCTGCTATGGGTATCCTTTTCTTAGTTACTGCCGCCATTATCCTGATCCGTAATCTTGTGCTCTTCAATATCGAACACGCCGCAGGGTTGATAGAAGACGGGACACAGCAGTTTCTGAATAACTTTGCTAACAGCCAAGTCACAAATGAAAAGTTTGCAGTAGCAATGTTTGCAGCTGGTGGATTTCTGCTTTACTGGGGGTACTTTAGGAAAAAGGAAGACTATGGCCCTCCTGACGAACACGAATGGCGCAGGTTCAACAGATAGATCATCATCCTTTAATATTCAGCTTTCTCAGATTACACTGGAGAGAATGAAAATTGGGATTAATGAACCGGATTTCAACTGTAATTTCACAAAAAACAAACACGCTCCTTGACAGGTTTGAAAAACCACAGGAAGCTCTCGATTATTCGTATGTAAGACAGGTGGAAATGCTAAACAAGCTGAGAAGAAGCCTTGCAGAGGTCACTACTTCTCGCAAAAGGCTAGAAATGCAAAAATCTAGACTGTGGGAGAACATACGACTGCTTGATGCTCAGGCAGCAAGAGCCCTTGAGGCAGATAGGGAAGACCTTGCACGACTCGCACTCGAACGGAAGAACGCCAACTTGATGCAGATGCAGAGCCTCGACAAGCAGATAGCAGAGATGAAGGAAGAAGAGAATAAAATGCAGGAAGCAGAAAAACGCATGTCAATAAAAGTTGAGGAGTTCAAAGCCAGAAAAGAGATTATAAAAGCGCAATATTCTGCTGCAGAAGCTCAGGTCAAGATAAAGGAGAGCGTTACTGGAATCTCTGAGGAGATGACTGATGTCGGAATGTCAATGAGCAGGGCGGAAGAAAAGACAGAGCGGTTGAGGGCTAAATCCCAAGCGCTGGATGAAATGATAAATTCAGGTGTTCTTACAGATTATACATCAAACAAGGATGAAATTGAAAAGGAATTAGAAAAAATTACGGTACAAAATTCAGTAGAGGAAGAATTAGCAAAGTTAAAGTCAGAGAAACAACGTAAGAAGAAGCAGCAATTGGAGCAGGAAGTACAACAATGAGGGCCAAAACAAAGAGCAAGGGCAGGTCAGCGGCTACCAAGCTTAAATCGAGTCGCACCGGAAAAGCCAAATCCCGATCCAAGAAGGCTGTATCTACGAGGAGGGCTGGAGGCAAGAGGCGTAGCAGGACAACAGTTGCCAAGGCTGAGAAAAAAACCGCTGCACCTTCCGGCAACAAAATCGTCCGAATAATGGGTCACGGACAGTTCACGGTGGAGAACAGGACGCTCAAAAAGTTGAATGAGATTGACAATGCTATAGTTCAGCTGGTAGGTGCTGAAAGATCTGATGATACGGAATTTAAGAACAGATTGACAGAGCTGAGCAAAATGGTTGTCGAGAACGGCAAACCACTAGATCCACATGAAATAATCAAGTCTGATATCATATTACCTAGTGCAGACCTTTCAATAGATGAAGCGAAAAAGCTGTTCCGAGGAGAAGGCGTTATTCCTGAGATCTGAGCGGAAGATCCCACAGCGGATACCATAGCGTCATGTCTCTTTCAAACGGGATTTCTTCAGCTACAGTTGCCATTATCTTCATCTGCTGTTCAGCATCTATTCTCTTTTGTCCTGTTGGGACAAATGGGTAGAAGTTATTGCGCTTATAATTATAGATTAAATATTGTTTACGAGCTCCATTTCTTTCGCTCACCTCTTCCCGGTTGCTTGAAAACTCAAAAACCGCAGCTAGGAGCCTATCGGAAAATCCCCTTTCTTCAACAATATCACTGACAGTCGTAAGACCCGCAAGCAGGTCTTCAATTTTTTTCCCTTCAAAAACTATCCAGATATAGCCATATGGATCAGTGGTGGTGCTCCAAGTCAGATTAAAGTCAGGCTGCAGGCTGCTAAGGAACTGTCTAATGTCTTGCTCCATTTCATAGAAGAATGTACCGCTGGCTGTCTTGAAGGTAACTGCGCATCTGCCCGAGACTTTGAGGCCCAACTTGACCTCAAGCGTTACGTATGCTGAAGAAAGAGCAAACAACACTTCAGAGTCGGCCTTTGAGGGACGATTGCGTTCTATCGTGTTACGGATCCTTCTGAAAAAGCTCAGCTCATAGCAGCCTCCATTTCCATTAATTTCCTTACGCGTTGCTCGACGGGCGGGTGTGTCGAGAATAAGTTTGTTAATGCATCTCCAGAAACCGCTGGGATGATAAAGAATGCATTCATGCCTTCTACCTCCCTCAGATCACGTGTAGGGATACGCTTCATCGTACCACTTATCTTTAGAAGTGCGCTTGCTAGCTTGCTTGGCTTGCCAGTGATAAGAGCACCGTCTCTGTCGGCAACATACTCTCGGTATCTAGATATCGCTCGGATTATTAAAAAGCTGGCGACCCATGTAATGACTGCAATTAGCAATATTAACAACATTGCAGCTCCTCCGCCGTCATTGCCTCGCCTTCCGTGACCGCCATAGCCGCCCCCACCGCCAAACATTGCGCCATACATCCCAAACCTCATTAGATACCATGCCATCATCGAAAAAAGACTCGCAAGAGTGAGTACAAGCACGTCTCGGTTTTTTATGTGTGCAAGCTCATGAGCGACGACGCCCTCTAGCTCTTCCGGATCCAGCTGATCCATCAACCCCACAGTCACTGCGACGATGGAGCTTTTAGGTGTCTTGCCCGTGGCAAATGCATTAGGCATTCTTGCGTTAATGACTGCTATCCTTGGCTTTGAAAGATTATTCCTAGCCACAATACGCTCAACGAGATCGTGGAGTTCTGGAAACTGCTCTCTACTCACTATTTTTGCGCCTGTGCTCCATAGGACTATCTTGTCAGAGAAGTACCATTGTGCAAGTATCATGATTCCGGCAATAACAGCTATTGCGATAGCACTCACCCCCACATAGGCAAGCACGCTAAGAAATATGATGTAAAGTATAGTGAGAACTGCAAAGCTGATAATCATCCTGGCAGTAAGGCCTGTATCCCTCTTTTGCCATGGCTGCTTTTTCGTAAACATATGAAAGTTATGGTCGAGATACTCTTATAACGATTTAGCCTACCCCAGACCTGGCGTACATAAAGTTAAGCACTAGGAAATTTCATTCTGCCGAATTACGACATATTTAATCATCAGCAATTCCTGTGCTTTAATAGCCAACCTTCTTCACTGGTTAACTATGTCAGATTATTTTCCCTGTCACAGCAATTCTCGAATCTATGCCACTTCATACGTTCGAACATTTCAGTCGTACAAATAGGATTTTTAGGAAAGTATTAACCGAGAGACAGGATATCTATCCACAATTTATGAGGCGATAGAAAGATGAAAAGTTTGACAGAACCCAAGATAAGAATAGGAACATCAGGTTATACATATTCTTGGAACAAAGCCAAACCAAATGCATTTGAATGGTATACCAGACAGGGTTTCAACTCTGTCGAGATTAACTATAGCTTTTACCGCTTTCCATCACCTTCATCTGTTAATTTCTGGAAAATCACCGCTCCAAAAGATTTTACATTTTCTATCAAAGTACACCAATCAATTACACACTACAACAGACTAAAACAACCAAGAGCGACTGAACTTTGGGATACGTTTTCCAAAATGTTCGAAAAGCTTGAAGATAAAATTGACTTTTGGCTTTTCCAGATGCCAGCAAACTTCAAATTTAAACCAGAGAATCTCGAAAAGGTCAAGTCCTTTTTTAACGGGGAAGGTAACATCCCGAGGATCTTAGCTCGCAAGAAAGCTGTTATTGAATTCAGAGACCGTTCCTGGTGGGACAAAACAGCTTTAGAAGAGATCAGGAGGGAGGGCATAATAGTTTGTTCCGTAGATGCGCCTGGCTTACCAAATTCAATTATATCAACTGGTGATGCAATATATCTAAGGCTCCATGGCACCGAGACCTGGTACAATTACCTTTATTCTGAGCAAAGGCTAAGAGAAATAGCATCTCAAATGACTGTAATCCAAGCACAGAAAAAGGCGATATATCTTAATAACGATCATGGTATGTTACGAAATGGACTATTTCTTATGAATATTCTTTTCTGAATACAGGAGGATTTGAAGCTCTACCTCCGTCATATTTGAAGTGGTTGTTCCTATTCCTCCCACAAAGGACAGAACCTCGGGCCCAGACCAAGACACTATATATCATAATTAAGCCGAACGAATAGTAAAATCACAGACAGAATCGAACAACATCAAGTTTCATCATTGCATGCTGCTAACTGCGCAGACAAGGAAACGATAATTTTGTTTGCCACAGATTCTCAAACGGAAATATTAACGTGGTAGACTTAATTTACCTCTGGCAATGCTTTGCTTTTCAGAGATGACGCCTTGAATGTAACTGAAGTTGGGTCCGAACTTATGACTGGAGGTTATAGATCATAAGGAAAACAGGGTTACAAGACAGCAGGGAGTCCTGCCAAACATCACGTTGTCTGCAAATTGTGTCGAATTAACCTTCTTTCTTTATTTCCCGATTAGCGTCTTTACGTCTTCAATAATTTTAATAACTTCAGTTGTTGGTGTCTCCTTATCAACGGTAATGTAGTAAAAACGTTCCTGGCTGGATAGTGTTAAAATCTTGACCCTTTCATTCTCAGTCAAAGTGTATTCTTCTCGGCCTATTGAGTTTTCAAAGTTCTTTCGAAATTGATTTCTTGTCGCTTCAACAAAATGCTCGTTTCTTGCTTCATCTGGCTTAAGGAATGGTATTACTCCTTTGCGGAGGCCTCCTGCAAGAGTACGGCCAAACTTGTTAATTATTCCTGCATAGCGTATGCGTGGCGAGAGAGCAAGAATCTTAGTGCACTCTTGCTTGTACAGTGCAATATCCGGATCGGCTTGTGGTCTGCTCATTGGGCTATTTTCAATATAGAGTCATATATGAGCTACTCGGCTATCTTGACCTAAACACTAAAAACTTACGATATTGCTAATAATTCTTAGTCCAGTCTACTCTTTAATCCGGAGAGAATCCTAAAGATTTAAGCTGGGCAAATAATTCTGTTTTTGCCCATCCACCTCATTTTGCCTTATTGTTCAAATAATAGATAGCGTATCGCTGGCCTAGGCATGCTATATATGTCTAAATCCAGATCTAGGAATAGTATTACGCTGATGCAAGAAGTGCTATCGCATAGTTTTTAGTATTATTACAGTGTCTGTGTCAGATACTCCTTCTATCTTACGTATATCATCAATACATCTGTTGATATCAACTATAGCTGGCGCAGCAATGATAGCGGCTATATCATATTGGCCAGTTATCTCGTACACTACTTTTACGCCATTTAGGTCCATCAGCCTGTTAGAGACCGCGGATGTGTCTGCATTTGAAGCTACAGAAATTAGCGTTATTGCGCTGGTCTTGTCCGTTGCTCCAAGTTCAATGGTAAAGCGTTTGATGATCGTCTTGTCAACAAGGCTTTTTACTCGTCTTCGAACTGCGGATTCTGAAAGTCCAATCTCATTAGCAATGTCGACAAATGCCCTGCGCGAATCCTCCTGCAAAATGCGTATTATCTTTTCATCAATTTCATCAGTCCTAGCTGACATTCCTTCTCTTTTCCTCATCAGTTAATACTACATCGATTATATCAAGTGCGCGGGAAACCGTCGTCTCGTCCATTACAAGAGGCGGAAGCAGCCTGAGAATATTTCTTCCGGAGTAAAGTACGAGCAATCCATGACGAATTCCGTCAAAGAGTATATCCTTTACATCAAAGCGAAGCTCCACACCAATCATCATGCCAATCCCCCTGACCTGCCGGATTATCTTGTGTTTCTCCTTTAGCCGGTTGAGCCCTTCTTTAAAATGCATTCCTACCTTTGTAGCATTTTCAACCAGTTTGTCATTGGTCAAAGCTTCTATTGTGGCAATCCCCGCTGCGCACGCTATAGGGCTTCCACCAAAGGTAGAAGAATGCTCTCCAAGCTTCATTGAAGCCATTATTTCCTGCTTGGCCATAACAAGCCCCATAGGTATTCCACCTGCTATGCCCTTTGCAAGGCACATGATGTCCGGCGTGGTATTCCAATTTTGTCCTGCCCACATTTTTCCCGTTCTCCCAAGGCCGGACTGTATCTCATCAAATATAAGGACTAAGTCACGTCTATTGCAAATCTCTCTGATCTTTGGCAGAAGGTCGTCTGGAGGAATTATAATGCCGGTCTCACCCTGAATGGGCTCAACAATTACCGCTCCAATAGTATCGTCGATCGCTTCCTCAAGTAATGACGGATCGCCATATGGAACGAATTTAACGCCTTCCAAAAGAGGCATGAATGAATTTCGGTATTTTTCGGCGTATGTAACAGAAAGCGCGCCAAACGTCTTGCCATGATAGGCACCATTCATCGCTATCACACCATGTCGGCCGCTGTACTTACGTGCAAATTTGAGCGCTGCTTCCACGGATTCTGCACCGCTGTTGGCAAAGAAGATCTTGTTCAAAGACTGCGGTGCCACTGACGCTATCTTTTCCAGGAACCTTAACCGGGTGTCGTTGTATGTAGACATGTGAGCCGTGATGAGTATTTCTGCCTGCCTTTTGATAGCATCCACCACTCTGTCGTTGCAATGGCCAACTAACGCAACTCCGTAACCACCCATGCAGTCAATGTATTCCTTGCCTGCAGTGTCCCATACCTTTGTTCCCTTGCCCCTTGCGATGTTTACTGGAAACCTCTGATAAAGATTAGCTAGGTATCGGTCTTCGTCGCTCAATTTGAATTAATCACCGTACAATTTCTATGTGCTATCGCAGCAGACAATGGGCTTTCAACTTGACCGGAAGCAATTATGGCCTCATTGACTCCCATTTCAACTGCCTCAACACATGCAAGCACCTTCTTGTCCATACCCGACCCAATCTTTGGCAGGGAGCTTTTTGCCTCAGCCAGAGCCATTGAACCGACAAGCTTTTCGTTTATCATTAGTCCATTTACGTCTGTTACAAAGATAACCTTCTCTGCCTTAATGCCGCCAGCAACATACGCTGCAGCTCTATCACCATCCACATTGAGAAAATCAAATTCTTCACTTAACGCAATGGGTGAAATCACAGGCACAAAACCACTGCCAACAAGATTGCTTACCAATGAGGCATCCACTGATGTTATCTTGCCCGTATAGCCCCCCTCTATTATCATCTTTCTTCCTTTTTCATTTATGATCAAAAGCTTTTTCTTTCTCTCCGCCTTCAATAGACCGCCATCTATCCCAGCAATTCCTACAGCGTTGATATGCTGGCGAAGAAGCATCTGGACAATAGTTTTGTTCAGCTTTCCAGACATGACCATTGTATAAATCTCTGCAGTCTCTTTGTCAGTGTAACGGCTGCGGATGCCTCCGGGTGACATAATGAACTTTTGCTCTTTTCCTAGCCTAGTTGCAGTAGAGGTAACCTCCCTTCCACCACCGTGCACGAAAACCAGCTTGTATTTTTCAGCTATAGACTTTATATCTGCTAGAGCAGAGGAGTGAAGCCCGTCTACTACGCTTCCACCTATCTTTATGACTATCATACTGGGGTCAAAGGAGTATACATTAGTCCTTCGTTTTCGCCGTATCCAAACATCACGTTCATATTCTGTATTGCAGAGCCAGCAGCACCTTTCATCAAGTTATCGGAGGCTGAGAGTGACACTATTCTCTGATTGTACTCATCTATATCAAAACCTACATCGCAAAAGTTCGATCCCACCACGAACTTTGGATCTGGAAACTTATAGAGGCCTTTCTTATCACGAATTAATCTTACAAACGGCTCGCCTTTGTAGGCGTTGCGATACATTTTCCATAATTCGAGCTCCTCAATAGGCCTCTTCAGGAAGGTGTGGTTTGTAGTCAGTATGCCTCTGACGATGTTTACTGCATGGGGACTCATGCTGACCTTAATTTGCTTCTTCGCAATCAGTGAAAGCTCTTGCTCTATTTCACCGGTGTGTCTGTGTTTAGCAGGCTTGTAAGGTCGGACCACGCCGTAACGCATAGCATGGTGAGTTCCTGCATTTGCCTTCTGGCCAGCCCCAGAGGATCCAATCTTGCTGTCCACTACGACGTGCTTGGTATCTATGAGATTATTTTCAATAAGTGGTTTGAGCGCGAGAAGTGAGGTTACCGCCATGCAGCCAGGGCAGGAGACAAGCTGTGCTTTTTTTATCTCCTCCCGATGAAGCTCAGGGACTCCATAGACTGACTTGCTCAACATTTCAGGGAATGGATGCTCCCAACCATACCACCTCACATAGTCCTTGGGATTTTTTAGCCTAAAGTCTGCTGAAAGGTCTATTATCTTCATTCCCCTATCGTATAGGTCCTTGACTATTTTGTTTGCCTTACCGTGGGGTACTGACGTAAAAACAAGATCACAATTATCCGTCAGTTTTCCCATATCCATTGGAGAGAATGTAATATCGACAAAACCCTTCAAACTTGGGTGCACACGGTGCACATACTCGCCTGCCTTCTGTCGCGATGTTACCATACTTAGCTCTATCTTTGGGTGAGCGACTAGAAGCCTGAGAAGCTCTCCCCCTACATATCCAGAAGCACCAACTACCCCAACCTTCATTTTTGAAATTCTCCCTTATCAAAATGCATTTCTTTTAACTTTTCGCTTCAAAAATCCTCATTTATATTTTTTGGTCAAATATAACCGCGGGTAGGTCAAAGATGACCAAAATTGGTCATCATTTCCTTGCTAAATCGACTGCATAGTCTATAATCTCGGCGGCGATATCCGTCTCTGAGACAGTGGCAGCTCCACGGAACTCTACCGTATTGTTTACTTCATGAACAACTAGGCCATGGTTCTTGTCCTCCATCATGTCCACGCCCAAGATGCCGCCTCCTACTGCTTTTGCAGCTCTTAGAGCTAGATCTTCCATCTCTTTTGTCATGGTTGCAAGCTCCACCTTTCCTCCACGAGCAACGTTTGTTCGCCACTCTGATTGTGAAGAATACCGATAGATTGCAGTGACGGCTTGGTCGCCGACTACTATGCAGCGGATATCTCGCGGCGGTCGGTCAACCATTTCTTGAATATAGTATATGCGTGAAAGAGGGCTGTCATCCTCCTCCCGCATTTCGATTACCATGCTCGCAGTCTCGAAGTCACGCAGAGGATATATGCCGCGTCCCCACGATCCTATAATCGGTTTGAGGACGAGCGGAAACCCGGTCCTTTTGGCACTTTCTAACCCAGACTCTGCGCTAAATGCAAATGCCGTCTTTGGGGTTGGGACTTTATTTTGTTCAAGCCGAATCGATGTAATCAGTTTATTTCCGCACGTCTGCCCCACATCAAATCTGTTTATTACTTTGAATCCAAGAAACTCAAGGCAAGCAGTAAGGTATAGGCCGCGATAATAGCTAACACTTCTCTGCAGTATCACATCTCCAAGCGGAAAATCCTTCTTTTTGCTGTATGTCCCAATAGTAATGGTCTTTGAGTCCACGATCTTAGACTCAACACCCTTGCTCTTTGTTTTTTCATATAGTGCCTTCTCCTCAAAGCGAACTTTGTCGCATAGGATGCTCACCTCAACCATTATTGTCCCCAGTCTTCGCCTACTCTTTCAGCGGGCTTCAGCTCCAGCGTATCGTCCACCTTCGAGGCGATCTCATACTCGCCTCCGCAGTCAGGGCAGGTTATTATCTCGCCAACGACTGCATCGTCGGGAACGCTGACTTCAGCTCCGCATTCTTGGCATTCAACTTTTGATTTCATTTTGTACCTCCTTCTTTTTGTTTTTTCTATCTGTAGACACACCTGCAATCAAAGAGTTTGCGATAACTGACTGCAAACCCCACAGCTCTACAAAGCCTTTAGCAAGACTCTGATCGAAAGTCGAACCGGTAGCATATGTTGCCAGATTATTTCTGTACAAAGAATATTCAGATTCTCTGCCAACTACCCGAAGCGCTCCCTTTTCCATCTTTAGTCTAACTTTTCCCGAAACACGAGTTTGCGTGGCATCTATAAACCTATCCAAGTCGACTCGCAGTGGATCCTGCCATAAGCCCGAATATGCAAGCCAGCTCCACTGATTATCAACTAGCTGCTTGAATGCAAGCTCATGGTTGGTGAGTACCATTTTTTCAAGGTCTCTGTGAGCCTCTATGATTGTCATTGCAGCTGGCGCTTCGTATACTTCGCGAGATTTAATTCCAACCACTCGATCTTCAATATGGTCTACAATACCAACGCCATGTCCGCCAGCCTTCTCATTTACGTACTGAATAAGGTTAATGAGGGGCATATGTTGCCCGTCCGCCCCCACGGGTACTCCCTGGTCAAATTCAAGCTCCACATAACCAGCTTTGCCATTCTGAACATCCACAAACTCAAAAGCATCTTCAGGTGGTTCAAAGTTAGCATCCTCTATTTTGCCTCCTTCTATGGCTCTTCCCCAAAGGTTGAGGTCAATACTGTATTTCTTAGCCTCTGCACTTACTGGTATGTTCTGCTCTCTTGCAAAGGATATTTCAAGGTCACGTGTGAGGTTGAGGTCGCGTATCGGAGCAATGATTTTAAGATCTGGACTAAGCGCACGCATTGTAACATCGAACCTAATCTGATCGTTGCCTTTACCTGTGCAGCCATGAGCTATTGCAGCTGCGCCTTCTTTGTTTGCAACCTCAACTGCTTTTGCGGCAATAAGCGGCCGAGCGAGGGCGGTTGCAAGTGGATACTTGCCTTGATACAAGCCATTAGCCTTTATGCTCGGTGCTACAAAATTGCGGGCAAATTCTTCCCTGGCGTCTATATAAACATGTTGTATTGCGCCTATTTCTTGTGCCTTCCTCTGAACCGCTTCAAAGTCATCATGCTGACCACAATCAACAGTGACCGTTATGACATCCAGCTTGTGTAATGTTTGTAAGTATCTTATGCAAACAGAGGTATCTAGTCCACCAGAGTACGCCAAAACTACTTTGTCTTTGTCGCCCAATTACATGCGAGTGCGTTTCGAGCATTACATTTATATTTTTTGGTCAATAACGACCTAAACTGAGGTGTTGTTGACCAATGTTGGCCAATAACGAAAAGTCGATAACCGAGGTAGTAAGAGAGGCCATCAGCAGTGATCTCTCATTTCAGGACTCGCTCCAGCGTGAGTACTGTAATATCAGCGCTTTAGCACGTATCATTAAGCCGCACATAGATCGTATGCTTGGCAGAGATACCAGCATAGAAAGCATCATTACCGCATTAAAGCGTTCAAAGTGTGACTATAGCGTAGAGCAAAAGCCTATTGCATCAATCCTGGCTGGAAGTACAATAACTGTCAACACTGATGTAGCAAAGGTCTCAGCTAAGAAGAGCAAAAAGACGATTGAAAAGGTCGCTAAAGCCATGACCCAAAATGTTGGCAATTTTATAAGCATATCTGAAAGTATAATGTCAATTACCCTTGTCTTTGATGATCTTTTACTTCAAGAAGTTAAAGCAATGTTTACCTTCGACGATATACTTGAAATTGAAAATGCTTTGGCAGCCATTATTATACACAGTCCAGAAGATATTATAAAGACCCCAGGATGCGCAATCGCATTCTATAACCAACTTGCTAGACGACACATAAACATCGAAGACACTGTCAGTTGTTACACTGACACAATAGTACTAGTAAAAATGGAGCAGGTCGGAAAGGCCTTCAATGCACTTACAGATTTGATATCCAATTCAAGGAAGGTAGCTAAGAAAAAGCATCGGTAAAAAGGGTTTTATCTTGCATAAGATCAGCTAACGTATGTACCGGCGCTATACATTTGACGAGATCAAGCGCAAGATAATCGATGAATTGCAAAGCGCTGGAGGAACTGGACTTTCAGGCGTCGAACTCGCAGACAGGATTGGCATCAACAGGATGACGGTTACGAAGTACCTTGACGTTATGCATGCAATGGGTCTGCTCAAAAGGAAAAAGATAGGTAACGTAAACATATGGTTTGTACAAGCAGGAGCTGGAGATATTGAATTCCCAGTCAACTTTGTTCAAGTTCAACAAAAGCTGTTAAGCTCAATTCTGGCAGGTGATGAAGATCACGCCAGAAGAATCTTGCTAAGCGTCATGAACTCTAGCGTCGACTATGTAAAAGTGCTCACAGATGTTATAGTGCCCGCAGTTAACACCTTAGGCGAGTTGTATAGTAGAGGGAGAATGAATAAGACAGAACGAGTATTTTTGTTAAATTTGATGCTAGAACTTATTGATTTGACGAAGTTCAACGTCCAGCCCTCAGAACAAAAGGCGAATGCTCACGCCGTGTGCGTGGCAGGCTCTGAAGATAGAATCCATATAGCCAAGAGTGCAGCTGTAGCACTCTTGGCTCGTGGCTGGAATTCAACTTACATTGGAAATGTTGGCGAACAAATTGATCCTTTCTTTGATATCGATTTTCAACGTTATTTGTTACGTTTATGGGGTAACAAGCACGGGCTGATGCTTGTGTGTATATTTTCATCTGGCGAAGGCTCGGTTAGGTTCCTATCTTCCACTTCCAAGCAGATGAAAGGCAAGCTCAAGGGAGAGTTACGCGTTACAGTAACCACCACGCAACAGCTGCAGACAGTCGCAGAAGAGAGTTCAGATTATGTGGCCAAAGATTTGCTGACTCTAGTTGAATGGGCCGAACGAGAGTTCAATTACCGCATGGAGGACTAGACTTGTTCGAGGGGGATCGGTGGTATTGGTGTTATTGGCGGAGCGCTGGGAACTACTAACTGGATTAGGAAGCTGATTATCAACCCGATTACTGCAAAAACTATGATTGCAAGGATAGCTATGCCAAGCGCTCTGAGCCATCCAGTCCCAAATCCTTTTTTAAATACACCTATCCAAGCAATAAAGGCCAAAATAAACCCTATTATAACAGGTACCGTCGGATCTTGCACTACTGCTGCAAGCAAAACCGCGGAAAAGAAGAATACTATAGCATATACAATGGGACCAAGAGCCGTCACTAACATTGCGCGAGTGAACTTAACCCTTCCGGCTGTAAGGATCTTGGCCGCTATCCATACAGGTATTGAAACAATTATCCACACCACTAGCAGACCGATTATCATCGAAGCAGCTATTACTGCTATTTCTGTCCCACCTTGGAGCAAGAATTGCTGAATCAACATTGATACTATAATTCTAATTCCTTGAAATTTAAGAGCTGCCAATCATGTGTAGTTACAAGAGACATGTCTAGTAGCTGTGACTTCTTGTTTTAGTGGAGATAGTATTGCAGATATATGGCAACTAAATATATCCTATGCTTGAGGAAATAGACGTTTTTTAATCTTGTAGTGTATGATATTTTGTGCCTTCAAGTGAATTATTGAGATGCAAGGAATGCGGGCAGTCCTTTGACACAGTTGAGTCCCTTAGGGAACATATGAAGTCAGAAAATGATGAGGTCAAAAACCGCATCAAAGGATTGTCTGACGGCTAGTCCTATGCGTATCGTCGTTGGATCCTCCTTAGAATAACAAGAACGACGATAACAGCACGCGTCTCGCCATGTTTGTCTTTATATCGTGGGCAGGCTTCTTATTCCAGTCTTGAGTTATACGCTATCCTGATCTTATGTGTCCTGCTCTTGTACTATTCTTTTAATAAAGTCAAGGCCATATTTTGTAGCATATTCATAATTTCTATCAGCAATGTTAGGCTCAAAGCTAACATAATCAGCGTATCCAATTTCATTTAAGCTCTCCATGATTGTAGAAAAGTCGATGTGGGCGAATCCCGGCATTTTTCGATTGTTATCGGCAAAATGGAGATGCATCAAAAGTTCGCGGGAGTTTTGTATTGCGTCTTTGAAAGAGTCTTCTTCGATGTTCATGTGAAAAGTGTCAAGCAGCACTCCCAAAGAGTCTACTTGCTGTGCTATTGCGATCGCATCTTTGGCAGTGGCACAATAAGGAGTACTATACCGGTTAAGAGGCTCAAGCAGTAACTTGATGCCATAATCTGCAGCCTTTCTGGATAAACGCCTCAATACTGGAACCGATTTTGCTACAAAAAGCTCCTTTTCATTGGAGGAAATAATTCTGTGTGTCCTATCAGATCCCCATGTATCATCAGCGAAGAGACAAATGTTCATCTCATGACCTCCAAGTATGTTGCACAAATGAAGACAATCAATGACATATTTTTCAGAGGCTTGTACTATGACAGGATCACTGCTTAGAAGTCTACGCTTCCAACCCTCGCTACTGATTGAGCCCCACATGCCAGTTAGTCCACAGACAGGCAAGCCGTAAGATTTTAGTGAGTCAAGCAATTTTTTTATATCAACTTCACTAGGTTCTCCAAACATTTCCAT
>DATFCN010000091.1:0-5533 GCA_035253045.1 Nitrososphaera sp. | reverse complement strand
GTCGTGTTACCCTGTACGCCGCCTCCAATTGTGTTCAGCACTATATCTAAGTGCATTAGTGCGCCTTGGGTATCATTATTGCGTAATGCTGATAGCGCTTCTTGTAAATGCAGCCTTATCTGTGATTGATTAGTCGTATTCCCGCCTTGTGTAGCAGTCCCTGTTGTACTTGTTGTGGTATCATTGCTGCTTCCACCAATAACTTCGCTATTACTGCTAGGTCCTGTCAAGTCCTGCTGCTCTTGTGCTACTGCTGGATTTTGATAACTGCCAATAACGAATAGTCCTGCCAAAACTCCTATAGTAACTATTATCCCCGCTATAAAAGGAGCAGTTATATCTTTGGGTTTATTCTGATTAATATTTCTTCGACTATATCGGTTCAATATATCGAAGTGGAATGATATAGAACTTAACTATTTCGATCATCAGAGAAATCATAATCTTGAAGCCTGTCTGGTTCTATTCTCAAAATCTCACCAAGACCCGTTTATGTTATAATTTTGGGAGCACTACTGGTTTCTTGTTTCTTATTGCTCATCCCCTAACAGGCTTATTTTAGGTGGAATAATAAAATTTATGAATGCACTGCATTGCACAACATCCGCGATGTTATAATACGATTAATGTAAAGTATAAGCCATGACTTTAGAACCAAAAGGTCATCCAAACGAACAACCGAGTCGAGGACCAGAACTAACATTGGCAAGATGGAGTACAAGATTCTGGGCATGGCTTATCGATTTTATCATAGTAACCGTAGCAATTGAAATAATATTTGCAATAGCTTATGCACCTCTAGCTTTCAGTCAAGGTATACAGGATAATCCCGCACTAGGCGGTGTAAAGTATGCAGTTCAAAGCTTATTGTTCTTTGCTTACTGGCTATATTTTGAATCTACGACAGGACAGTCAATAGGAAAGAAGCTACTCAAGATAAAGACAACTAACTTGGCTGGGAATTTGGTAGGCACAAAAAACGTTGCAATTCAAAGCTTTGGCAAAGCATTTCTACTACCAATAGATGTGTTCTTTGGCTGGATATTTACAAATCAAAAGAGACAAAGACTCTTCAACCGAGCAAGCGATACAATAGTAATAAAGACGTAATGCACAACTAGAACCAGACAGACCCAGCGACGCAAAATATGCTAAAACATTGGATTGATAAAGCATGAGGAATTTTAGCTTTGGCATGACTATCGAACAAGCATCGCGGCAAAACCTGAATGCCTTCATAGTGCCCGTATCTGCTTTGCTGTTAATTACCGTGATTGGAGCAGTAGCAGCAGGAACAGGATTCATAGTCAATCAAATTCAGAAACAAGAGATGCAGGCAGAAGCCATAGGAGGAGAAAGAAGGAGAGCATGATACGACGAGGATATATTGTCCTGACTATAGGGGGGGCGTTATTTGTTGCAGGAATAATAATAGCTGCTGCTTGGGCTATCCCATTCGCCAGCACTTTCCTGCAAGAAAACACCCTAATCAACCAAGTTTCAATAGAGCCTGGCAGATCAGTACAAGCAACAACTCTTGTAACAGATATATCAAGACCGGTAACCGTGGCCATTCATATTCAAAGACCTGGAGAAGGAGGTTCAGTCGCACAGGAAGATGGACAGCAACAACAACAACAGCAGCAACAACCGCTTCCCCAACAAGAACAAGAACTAGTTAAATTGATTGAAACTGTCAAGGATCCATCCGGGATTATTGCAAGCATCAATGAGTTCTCTGCAAACCTCTTTACTACTTTCCAACCGCAAAACACTGGCAATCATGTCCTTAACATAACCAATGCAGGAGGAAGAGCTGTTACAATTGATGCTACTTTTGGCTATATGCCATTCATAACAGCAACAACCCCTACTAATTCTGGCATGTTAGGCCAGCCGCTACCAGGTGTGGACCTCAGCAGCTTGTCTGTATTCATTGTGGGTGGAATATTAACGACAATTGGCTTTTTCACAATTATAGCTGGAATAGTAATAGTTGTGATAGATAGCCGAAAAAGAGGGGAGCTGAAGAATAGCAGTAGTGGTGATAGTGTAACAGAAGGTGGCATCACATACAGAAAAGATTGACAAGCTTCATTGAAGGAAAATGGTCTTGCTTATAGGAGTAGAGGCTTGTTTGTTGTTGTTGTTGTTGTTGGCAACCTTCTACATTCCTGTAAACTTACTGAAAACTAGCTAACATTCCAAATCTGGCAAGTACAACGAAAAAATAACCAAACACATATCATGTATGTATTTTTACGAATTTACTTTTCGATGGAATATTTGCACTATTCAGTATGTGGACCAAATAATAGCCAGGAGGTGCAATTTTAGAATTGATGGGAGCTTTGACTGTAACGCTAGAACTCGTTCTGCTTTGAATTTGGAGCCAAATCAATCTTTGATCCGTATTATAATGATGTGTCACACTTGATGTTTTGACCAGAGAAACTTTAGTAATTTTAGCAGCATCTGGTGTTGGAATAGTAATTGTGCCTCCGTATAATCCGCCACTTATATTTCCAGAAATACTAGGTCTTATTTCAGTAACATATCCTGGACTGAAAAGTTCCACTCTTAGGTCTTTACTATCAAAATCTAGAGTGGTGCCGGCTGTCCAGATTCTTCCATCTTGTAGTAGTAGAGCAACAGAATGATATTGGCGGGGAACTTTAGCTGAAGGTAAAACAGTCCATGTCTCAGTTGTAGGATCAAACATCTCTGGAGCATAGACTGGCGATGTGTTCGTTTGTTTATTTCCCCCAAATATCACAACTTGTCCTGTAGGAAGAATAACTGGGGTTACATGTTTTCTTGCGTAAGTCATTGATTTAATACTTCTGCGTTTCAGACCATAGGTAGTACTGGGTTCAGCAATCTCTGCGGAATTGGTGGCAGGATCAGCAGCAGAAGGGGAGCCGCCACAGATCAATATTTTACCTTTCTCTGTAGACACGTTTTGTAAGGGAAGTAAAACGGAGGTTCCATAGTGTCTCTTTTGCACATTTCCTGCTGCAAAATACCATTTTCCAGTAGAAGGCTCATATACCCTGTCCACTGATTCCATTCCAACAGATGCCACAAGGCCACTAGGCATAACATGCATTCTTGGATAAAGAGAAAGGTATGGAGCAGTCCCAGGACCATAACATTGAGAACCCACACAATAATTCAATGTACCACCAGGCCAAAGTTTTATCGTCCAAGACTTTGAACCGGGATCATAAATCTCCACTAACCTATTGTTGCCACCCAACTCATCCCAACCCTGGACAACAAAGACTTTTCCATCGGGTAACGTCACGCATGTGGGATACCATCTGCCATGCCTCATCTGAGTTTTATTTCCAACAGAACCAGAAGAAAAACTCACCTCGTATGCAGATTTTAATCCTTTAAATTTCCCATCCTCACTTACATTGTCGTATTGAAGTGTGCCCCCTGCTAAGAGGATATTTCCTGATGGAAGCGACGCCATACCACAGCAAAACAGATCCTCGCTTAGGGTCGACTGAGTATGTGTATTGGTCGCAGGATCCCATATTGCATGCTTATAGGGGCCCCCTACTTGATCTCTATGGAAGCCAGAACCTGCCAAATAAAAGACCTTGCCGCTACCAAGCAGTGCTGCATGAATAGCTACATCCACAGTATTTGAACTAGTGGACCAAGAGCCAGCAGTAATGGCAGACCCTATGTTGCTGCCGGCGTTTCTATTGCCACTAGGACCTTCCTGTCTAAAGAAGATATTGAAAATGCCTCCAAAACCAAATGCGGAGAATAGAACTACCGCACTACCAGATTTTATTAAGAGCTTAAGAAAATCCCGCCGGTTAATCCGTGATCCGTTCACTACATGAAGACTTCAATAATAATAAAAAAATGTTTGTGATCCTAATAAAGTAGTTTTTATTGTATGGAACCTGCTTATGATCAGACTAAACTTTGGTATGTCCTTTTGTGGTGAATGAACAGGTTTAGGATCCATTTTTGGGTCCTTCTTTGTATTTGTAGAACCAGGTATATCGTTGGTGGATTGCCTAGAAGAACGCGCTGCTCCGTCCTCTTTTGCTCAGCTCGCAAGCATTCCACTGCTATGGGTATAGCTATGGAAAATCCTCATGACACCTTTTAACTTCGTAGCTTTTCTGTTCAAATTATCAACTTTGTAAAGACAGCCCTCATGTAGGTTTGATTATAATTATAATTAAGATGCAAGCAAGATGGTAAAATAGTAGTAGTTGGTTGCATGGAAATATGGAAAGGAAAAATTTTTCTTAAGGTTGCAATGAAGACCAATAGCGAATTATGACAAGTATGCAGTCAAAATAGATAGATAGATAGATAACCTAAGAACTGCCTATCGTATTACCTTTCCAAGCTTTTCTGTTTACATTTGCAATTCCACATGAAATATCTCATGTTTTAGTCTTGCAATAGTGGTGGATTTGATTGGATTTTTCTGTGCGTCATTCGAACTAGCTTTCATTAGTGCAGCCATATGCAACGACTGAAATGTTTGGTTGCTGCTGGCAAGGCTTATCTGTTAGTTTTAGTATATAGCTTTATGGAAACCCAGCTTGCTGGTAAAGAAATAGGAGAAGTCAAAACTGCGTTTGATGAGTTTGTCCAGCTCCCCGTTGAGGTTTTTTCAAGGGGTTGATGCTGTGATGTTTAGTGACTTGCCTAGCTGGGTAGCACCCATTCGCAGTCTTCTAACGACTTATACTTTATCAATTCTGCTTGCAGGAACGATCTTACTGCTGCCAGTAAATATGAAAAATGTTTGGGCGGACACTCTCTTTGGTACAGCCGGATCAGACACCGTAACTGGCACAGATAACGACGACAATATCTTTGGACTTGAAGGTAATGATAATCTAAGTGGTCAAGGAGGAGACGACTACATTGGAGGGGATTCAGGAAACGACGCGCTCGATGATGGAACTGGAGCTGACATTATACTAGCCGGAAGAGGAGATGATACTATAAATTTGGTAGGACTGGGACAAATTAATGATCAAGCTGCTACTTCGCATATTGATGAAGTTCATGGCGAAGGAGGTAGGGATACTATCGATGGAAGTAGCAGTGCCGGTTATTTGTTGATTTACGGAGAGGATGGTAACGACAGAATTACCACTGGTGGTGATGAAAATGATGGTAGGATGTTTGGAGGAGCTGGAGACGACTACATCAGTACCTGCTGTGATTCACGTTACGATACTTGGGGTGGTCCAGGAAATGATGAAATCTGGGGGTCAAGTGAATGCAGCATATATCGAGCATTTGGTGGATCAGGAAACGACGCAATCTACCAATCATCATTTGCAAAGGGTGGTTCTGGTAACGATGTTATTCAATTTTACGATTGCGGTGGTGTAGCTTTTGGTGATAGAGGAAATGACAAGATAGTTGCGGGGGATACTGGTATCGAAGCTCACGGGGGTAGTGAAGATGATATGCTAATTGGAAATGAAGGCGATAGTAACAGACTCTTCGGAGATGATGGTAATGATAGGCTGACAGG
>DATFCN010000090.1:0-42508 GCA_035253045.1 Nitrososphaera sp. | reverse complement strand
AATATTATTTGAAGTTATTACTCCTCTAGTGGATGATAATAAGTGCGAGTATCTCGGTAAGCAGTACACATCTAGTGTCAACTCCCAATCTTCGCAAAGATCGTTGGAGAATTTAATAGATTTGATCATATCGGCTCTTATCATAAAAAGACTTCCGGTTATCTGTATTGGCAGATTCAGGAGGTGTTTTGCAGCAAATTCGATCATGTTTCTTTGGGAAAGTCTAAAATCGATTGCCCGCGCTATCCAATTACCTACATCAACCTTAATCCCCCATTCCCAGTCAGAGTCTAATTTGCCTTTTGAGATAGGGAAGCCCTGTATTGCTAGTACGGAGAGTCCTTTCTCTCTGTAAGAACGTTGCTCTTCTATGAAAAATGACACAAACTTTTCTATAGTATCTACTAACAAAATATTGTCTGCATCAAGCACCAATACAAGTGATGTCCTTCTGTCCATTGCGTCAAGGGCAATATTTAATGCGCCTCCCTTCCATCCTGTCCTGTTTTCCCTGCGAAACACCTTAAGATTTTGCAGATCGGACAACTTAGCCTGTATTTTTTGATATGTATCATCAGTGGAATCATCTACAATTATTATTTCGAATCTATCTTTAGGATAACTGAGTGCAGCAAAAGATTTCAAGAGCCTATCGATAACAAGAGATTCATTATGGGTTGCCACAAATATTGAGACGAATGGATATTCTGTCTTGATGCGCTGAACAGAGACCCTGTCAACAGTCCTAAGATCCCCGCAGCTGTCAGCAATAACATCATACTTGTGGAGTGGCACCGCCTTGTCGGCCCTCGTTGGCATAAGGGCGTTAATCTTCCGGATGTTATATACAGCGTTGTTTCCTCTTGCTCTTGTGACCTTGCAGATAAAGATAATAGATCTTATCGAGTATATAGAGATGCAAAGAATCAAAATTATAGAGACACATGCTAAAGCGTCAAGGATCAAGACCTAACAGAACGTCACAAATAGAACTATAATTGGGTGCGCCAGAAAATTCTGCTTTTGATTTTAAGTGAATTCTATGATAAAAATAAATGATATAAAGCAACTAATGTGATGTTCAGTTTGATCATATAAGGTAATCTTCCTAGTTGATCTGTAGAGTTGGATAAATACAAATATCCTCCTTTTATTCTATAGGACATGTCCAAAAAAATTAAAGTTGCATTAGCCGGTGTTGGAAACTGTGCTTCCGCACTGATACAGGGTATAAAGTATTATGACGCAAGCAGTAACGATAAGCCAAGTGATTCGATTGGTCTTACTGCATTTGAGTTAGGAGGTTACACGCCAAAAGACATTGAATTTGTAGCAGCATTTGACGTTATTGATTCAAAAGTAGGAAAAGATCTCTCTGAGGCAATTTTCGCAGAACCAAATAATACCGTGAAGATAGTTAATGTAGAGAAGTCAAACGTAATTGTTGAAAAAGGAGAAGTCCTAGACGGTTTGGGGAACCACTATCGCGGAAAGGTACAAGTCTCTGACAAATCTCCAACAAATGTGTCCAAGGTCCTAAAAGATAGTGGCGCCGAAATTCTCCTCAATTACCTACCTGTTGGAAGTAGACAGGGAACAAGATACTATGCCGAAGCCTGCCTTGATGCAGGTTGCGCTTTTATTAACGCAATCCCTGTATTCATAGCATCAACCGCGAAATGGCAACAGGCATTTGAAGATCGTAAGTTACCGTGCGCTGGTGATGACGTTATGAGTCAGCTTGGTGCCACTGTAGTTCATAAGACACTCGTAAAACTCTTTGTAGATCGAGGAGTAGCGATAGACCAGACCTACCAGCTAAATATTGGAGGTGACATGGACTTTTACAATATGCTCGACGATGAGCGGCTAGAGGACAAGCGAGTGAGCAAGACAAGTGCAGTAGCTGCTATGGCACCTTATGAAATACCTATGAGGATAGGACCATCAGACTTTGTGCAATTCTTGGATAACGACAAAGTGTGCTACATATCCATGAAAGGGAGGTATTTTGGCAATATCCCTGTCGAACTTGACCTAAAACTAAAAGTGGTTGATGCATACAATAGCGCTGGTGTGATGATAGATGCAGTGAGGGCAACTAGGATTGCCCTTGACAGAGGTATTTCTGGACCACTCGATAGTGTATCGGCTTACTGCTTCAAGCATCCACCCGTGCAGTTGCCTTATTCTGTCGCCAAGTCAAATTTCTTGGAATTTGTCGATGGCAAAAAGGAGCGATAGAATTAGTCCTTTCTTATTTTTTCTCTGAGCTGTCATTGAGTGCCTTCTCTCCGACTTCACTCACCATCATTCTTCAGATCTACAGGGCACACATCTAGATTGAAAAATTAGGTGCGGTTTGTGGGCTGCCTCCATAAAAGCGGTTTCCACAGGGAGGCTTGCGGTTATTGCACCAATGGGATTGTCCCCTACCAACAGAAAAGGTAGTTATATACCAGATAGCGAGAAGCCTTTCTAAGATTTAATGCAAAAAATATTTACTAAAAGGAGACAAATTGAGCTCGACAACCTATAATTAGGTCAAGTGAGAACTAACCAGATGCCTACCCTTGGTGCATATTAAAAAGCTTGAAGTTTATGGTTTCAAGTCATTTGGTTTCAAGAACACTACAGTGCATTTTGAGAGAGGATTAGTTGCTATAACTGGTCCAAATGGCTCTGGCAAGTCTAATATTCTTGATGCAATTATGTTTGCAATAGGCGAGAATAGTCCAAAAAGTCTGAGGGTAGATAAGTTACAATCGCTGTTCCATGACAGCCAAAACAGTAACCACCGCCTTATTCGCGTTAGCCTCACTTTTGATAACACTGATAGAGGCATACCTGTCGACTCTGACACTGTCACTCTGACTCGTGGAATTGAAGGTCAGAATGGTGAGAGTCAATATTGGCTTGATAATAAGAAGGTAACCAAGAATGCCGTAATGGAACTCCTTGAAGTAGTGCTGGCAGCTCCAAACAAACTGAACATTGTACAGCAGGGGATGATCACAAGAATCTCGGAACTAAATTCGGAAGAGCGTAGAAGGATAATAGAGGATATAGTAGGCCTTTCCTACTTCGATGAAAAGAAAGCAGAGGCCCTTAAGCAGCTGGATGAGGCAGATAGGAGGCTAGAGCTTGCGTTCGCAAGGATGGGCGAGATCAGAAAACGCATAGATGAACTTGAGACAGAGAGAAATGAACAGCTAAGATATGATAGCCTTATCATCGAGCTTAAGAGACTCAAAGCAGTTCAAACATCAAACACCATACGAAACGTGAGGTACAGGCTCACCTCAAATACCCAGCTCGTTGAATCAAACAGCCAAAAGGCATCAGGCCTTTCAAAACAAATCGAGGAGATGCAGCAGGAGATTGAAAAGTTGGATGTTGAAAAATCAAGGTTCATTGAGCAGGTAGACTCTGCTAACCGAGCTAAGGCCCAGGTTGCAATGAGAATATCAGGGATCGTACATGACTCAGAGCGAATAAAGGCCATGTTGAGGGAATTTGAGCGCCGTATGGCCGACATTGAAAGGAGGCAGCCATCCATCAATAGTAGCAAGCAAACCGCACTTCAGCGAATAGAAGAGGCGCGTTCTGATGCTGACAAGCTCAAGAAAGAGATTGAGCAAAAGGAAGCAGCCATCAACGACCTCAAGATCAAACTTGCTGCAATCGATAGTGAAATTGAAGACATGACTGCCAATATTGCTAAATATGCTTCTTTCAGAGAGAGAAATGAAAAAAGGCTTGCACGTATGACATCACTAAAAGGACAAATCGAAATCGCGGGTGCCCGAATCGAAGAAAAAATCAAGACTATTAATTACAAGAAGGACTCAAATGATTCAGTCATCAAGACGCTTCGATCAGAAATCTTAACTACAAGAAGTCATATCTCAGAACTTGAGAGGTCACTTGAGTCTGATAGACTAAAACTACATGATGCTTCTAGGCTTGCATCCGAACTTGCAGACTCAAAGTCAAATCTTGAAAAGGAGGTAGCCGTCTCTGCAGACCTCCTAGTGCGTGCAGAGAATATTGCGAATAAGTTTGAAGAACGGGCCGCCATTGCCAAAAATGCCATGAATGAGGATCTTGCCATTGCAGAATTAATGAAAGAAAGAGACAGGTTCAACATTTGCGGTCTTGTTTACGGCTTGCTCAGATGGGATAGGTACTACGAGCGGCCGATACTTGCATCAGGCTCCGAATGGATGAAAGCCTTTGTAGTAAATGACATACAGTCAATGATAAAGATAGCCGCCTATGCCAAAGAGCAAAATCTTCCACGTCTCAGGATAATACCGCTCGATGTTGTGGGCCGATTTAAGGAGAAGCAAAACACACCGCGTGATCATGCCAATGTAATCGGAAGGCTTTCAGATTTTGTGCAGTCGGACTATGAGAAACTCCCAGCGTTTCTGTTCTCAGACATAATACTTGTAAGAAATTCCTCTACAGCCTTTATGCTAGCAAGAAAGGGATATAGGACTGTGTCAGTTGATGGTGAGCTCTTCGAACCAACCGGCGGTTCGATGTCAATGGACTTTGGAGGAAGAATAACGGATATGACAAAGGCGATAACTTTTGGTGAGTCAGTGAAAAATCTCCGTACAGTGACAACTAAACTATCCAAGTTGATTGAGGAGAAGAACATTGAGCTCCAAGATATCTCGAAGCGTATAAGTGCTGGCGAATCTGAGAAAGTCCAGCTTGAGCTCCTTATTAGAGATATACAAAGAAGTATCCCTAAAGAAAAGGAATCGTTAAAAGCAAAAGAAAACTCTCTCTCAGAGCTCATCTTAAAAAATCAAGCACTCCAGTCAGAAGTCGACTCACTTGCTATAGAGCTTGAGAAATATTCAAGGAGGCTTGCACTTCTTTCACCTGCCATGGGAAAGCTATCAAAAAGGCTACAAACCCTAAGTGAAGAACCATCAAGTAAAAACAAGCTTGCTGAAAAGGATATAATTCATAACCACATAATAAAGTCAATAGACGTAGCCAATATTGAGCTCGGCCATAAACTATCAATACTCAGAGGGCTCGAAGCCAGACTGGAACTTGATATGCAGCACCTGGCCGATATGAACCAAGAGGATGAACGCCTATCTCTGGAATTAGAAGAGCGCAAACTTCAGACACAAGAGCTATACAAGAAGTCGCAGTTAATTGAAACAGAACTCAGAGGACTGAGGGACCAAGAGCAGCAGATAATTGCTTCTTCAGGCGATGCCTATAGTGTACTGCAAGAATATGAACGCAGGATAAAAGCACTCTCAGAGAGTGATCGTAAAATGTCAAAGGAATATAACCTAATAGAGCGAGAGTCTGCACTAGTCCGAAAGGACATCGCAGACCTTAGTGCCGAGGAATCTCACCAAATAAATAATCTTCGCTCTCTTGGTTATAGGGACCTCCTTGACGAGATGGATGTCGAAACAGCAATCAAAGAATTAACGGAGGAACATGAAGAAGTCAAATCAAGGATTAACCTCCGCGCAGACGAGGCGTACGTCCAGGTAATGGATGGCTACAGAGGAATGTCAGCTAGACGCAACCAGCTTGAAAGTGAGCGTAATTCTATCATTTCTTTCATTGAACATATAGGGAGAGAAAAGGAGAAGGTCTTCATGGAGGCTTTTCAGAAAGTTGACAGCGACATACGCTCAACATTTGAGAAAATGACAGGAGGCGCTGCATGGCTTGAGATCGAAAACTCTGAAGATATTTTCTCTAGCGGTGTGATGCTGTTAGTGCGATTCCCAGGTAAGACGGTCCCACGTGAGTCAACCACCCTGTCTGGGGGAGAAAAAACGATTGTTGCTACGGTCTTCCTGCTTGCCCTTCAAGCACTCAAACCGTCTCCGTTTTATTTGATGGATGAAGTCGATGCACATCTTGATGCCGAGAACACCGACAGGCTGTCAAAGGTACTGCTAGAGCGCTCAAAAGGTAGCCAGATAATCATGGTCACACTGAAGGACTCTACTGTGGCCAAAGCTGCCCTTATCTACGGTATCTACCCAAAAGAAGGCGCTTCGCAGGTTGTAAAATACAAGAATCCTGCAAATTTGACACTTGCCCTTTAAGCTTAAACAATCTGTAAATATCGAAAAGCAGCATAGACTATCAGCATTGGGAACTAGCATGCTGCGGCCCAAGAAGACACTGATGTTGTCATTTGTAGTCATTGCTACAATAGCGGTTGTTGAAGCTGTAGGTGGAATTTTGAGTGACAGCATTTCGCTTGTGAGCGATGCAGTACATATGTCCACGGATGTGATGGCGATTGGACTAAGTCTTTTTGCAGTGACGATGGCGGCAAGAAGTCATTCTGGTGTAATGACATTTGGGTATCATAGAGCCGAAGTGATGGTTGCTCTTGCAAACGGTGTAGCGCTTGGAGTAATTTCACTATGGGTGTTATACGAAGCGTTTATCCGCGTCATGTCCCCGCGCACAATAGATGCGCCCCTGCTACTACTGACAGCAACTATTGGTCTTATAGGCAACCTGGTTGTGATGTTCCTGCTAAAACATCACATCACTAACAGTATCAACATTCACAGTGCATTCATTCACGTTGTCTACGATACAATATCATCTGTCGCAGTCATCATTACTGGCTTTATTGCGCTTAACACAGGTATCACTATCGTAGATCCACTTGTTGCATTTCTAATAGCAGGCTTAGTGGCAAGAAGTGCTTACTCTATTGTTCGAAGTAGCACCCACATATTGTTAGAGGGTGCTCCATCGAAGCTTGACATGCGAGAAATACTAATAACGCTCAAGCAGGTGCACGGAGTGGTAGATGTTCATGACCTGCACATCTGGACAATATCTACAGGAATGGACGCGCTGAGCGGTCATGTGGTGGTACGCGACCAGATGCTCAGCGAATCAAGCAAGATCCTGTCTGAAATAAACTCGGTATTAGCCGAGCGCTACAAGATAACCCACACTACTATACAAATGGAGTACGAGAGAAAAATACCCTTCAGGCGTATGATAAACTGAGTAACATATCTTTTGCATTGGAAAGGGTAGCTTCTTCAAGCAGTATGGCGATATTATGTTTTTACAACTCATCGATGTGGAACTTTGACATACAACCAGTACATTCATAGATCTCATCGCCAACAGGGCCTGACACATTGAACTTGACAATCGTAGTGCATTTCGGACACCTTCCATCTACTCTACGAGACTTTCTTGCAGGCCTTACAAGAGTTTTTCTTCTTCGGCTACCCATATCCAAGCAAAAAACTCTCTGCCGTTTTATAAATTAAGGTGTACTAGTGCATATTTTTTCCGTCCTTCTCATCTTATTTAACCACTAATGTTTGAGGTCTCTCAGCCTATATACAAGCAACAGAAAAAAACGAGATCAGGTTTTTAAGTTATATTATCAATATCACTCCAATTTCCTGCTCAGCTCAGCTAACCGCTTTCCTTTAGGCGTCAGGTGGTTGTAGACCAGATAGTTGCCCTTTCCTTGCGGCTTAACTCTTTTGCGTTTTATATAACCTTCCTTTTCTGCCTGCAATATTACATGGTGAAGGTTGTTAGCACCTAACTTCTGGAGCAATATACGAGTAGGTAGCGCATTTCCCTTTTGCTTGACCAAGACAGAAAGCACCCGGAGCATAGGCCTGCGCTTGACCAAAAGCCGTAATGTTTCCTTATCTACCTGCAATAGCTTCGATATATTCCTATTTAATAGGAAATATATATAGTTACATTGATAATTTCGAGTCACATAACCCAGATGAAGGGAGGACCTCTATCATACTCATTGTTAAATATTCTAACTAGCAGGTTTTAATGCTTCTCTAAGCACTGTTTGCATTGTCACTTTTACCTATTCGGTAGGTGACATTTTCTGTTAATGGAAAGAAAAAACACAATTTTGCATGGTTTTAATATTTACCTTTTTAGATGATTTGCAGGTCAGTTATTGTTATATTGCTGTGAGATAAAGAAAATTAATGTGCTTCTGCCCGAGCAATGCTCAGCCAGGATTGAAGGAGAGAAATGCCGGCTTCCTCCTTCATATGTCATATCGATAAAATCGCATGAGGGAGAATACATGCTTGCAGTAGTGTGTGATGACCACAAAAATGCGTTTGAAGTGCGGCTGACTACAATGCAGGAGGCAAATAAAATTCCGCAGGGCACTATACATTTTCAACGAGTGAAAACGGTAGTCACTGATTGCATAAATGGCAACAATGAAGATTATGACGATTCCAATGACTAGTGTAGCATACAGATGCTTTAGCTAGGTCCTTTTTTAGGATTCTGATAGTCGTCTTTATTGTTATCAGCGGGATCATCACTGTCATCTTCTTCATTACCGTTTTTCAGAGCCCAAGGAAACCATCTTCCAATTATCTTTGCCCAATCTATCCTGAGCGAAAAGTATACAACAACTGCAAGCACTATGGTACTCACTATTGCTGCTATAATTAACGATGTACCATCGGTCGTATCTGAGGATAATATATCTTCTACAAAAGGTCTGCCAAGAATAATGGAGCCCCAAACAATTGATTCATTCATCAAGAATTTTCCAGTAAATGTCGCCGTTGCAAATTTCCACGGGTTATACTTTGCAAGCCCAAGTGGAATATACACGATATCGTCAGGTATTGGAGTAAGAGCCGCTATAAATGCTCCAAACCAACCGTATCTGCTTACCAGATTTTGTAGCGGCCGCATTCTCTTCTTTGTCTTGTCACTGAGAATTTTGCGGCCATAATAACTAATAAAAAAGATTATGGTCTTTGCGCCGACTATACCAAGCGCGCTGATAATAGAGATTACATGCGGATTGAAATTGGCATTAAATGAAGCAGTTATTAAGACAGGGAAATAAGGAATGGGGATAAATGGAATTAAACTAGATACGAAACTTATGAGAATGATGCCTATGTATCCAAGTTCAGTTCCAAATGGAAAGAGATCTTCAATCGTTACCAATTAGTATGCCCTTGCATATATCGCTGCCTTTTTGCTTTCTCGACCGCAGTAAATGCACGTGGCCGGCTTGTGGTTTTGGTCAAATGGTATCACTCGGATATCTGCACCTGTCTCTTCCTTTATATTGGATTCGCATTGTTCTTGGCCGCACCAGCCAGCGAGAAGAAACCCACCCCTGGATTTGACTATCGACTTAAAGCTCTCAAAATCTGCAGGTCTGAAGGTGTTCTCATCGATAAATCGTCTTGCCTTTACAAGCAGACTCTCCTGTATCTGCGTTAAAAGATAGGTTGTGTTCTTTATAAGATTCTCCCGCTCAGCAACTCTTTTTTCCTTCGTATCGCGCCTGACAAATTCAATTTTCCTCTCTTGAATATCCTTGGGTCCTATGTTTATGCGTAGTGGAACCCCCTTCAGCTCCCATTCGTTAAACTTCCAACCAGAAGTGTATTCATCTCGGTCATCCGTGTACGCTCTTATACCATCGTGCTTTAATTCAAACTCTATTTCTCTTGCCTTTTCCTTGACGATGTTCGCATTCTTGTCCCTGTGTATAGGCACTATTACTACCTGTATTGGTGCGACTTGCGGCGGCAGAATAAGGCCCTGGTCATCACCGTGAACCATTATCAGCCCGCCTACCAGACGCCACGAAATTCCCCAGGAGGTCTGCCATGCAAAATGCTCCTTGGTATCCTTGCCAAGGTACTTTATTCCAAATGGCTTAGAAAAATTCTGACTGAGATGATGAGAAGTCCCCATCTGAAGCGCCTTCCCTTCTACAGGCATCAACCCTTCAAGGGTCACGGTGTACTTTGCACCGACAAACTTCTCGCGGTCTGTCTTGTATCCTGCTATAACTGGTACTGCAAGGTGGTTTTCTATCAAATCCTTATAAATCTCCACTATTATCATGACTTCCTGCTCTGCTTCTTCTTCTGTAGCATGTACCGTATGGCCTTCCTGCCACAAAAATTCTGAAGTCCGGATAAAGGGTTTTGTAGACTTGATCTCAGCCCGAAGTGCAGTGTTCCAAAAGTTGACCTTAAGCGGCAAATTGCGATAGCTTGTTATCCACTTTGCAAATATCGAATAGGCAAGGGTTTCAGATGTCGGCCTGAGAGCCAGTTTTTCATCAAGCTCTTTATCGCCTGCTTTAGTAACCCAGAACACTTCCGGGGTAAAACCTGCAAAGTGATCCTCCTCTTTTGCCAGCAGGCTTTCTGGTATTAGCACAGGCAAGAAGCCATTCTGATGACCAGTCTCTTTGAACCGCTTGTCGAGAATATCCCTTATTGATTCCCAAATCGCATAGCCGTATGGGCGGAGTACAATGAACCCTTTGACAGGAGCATAATCAGCAAGGGCAGTTTTGAGAACGACTTGGCTGTACCACTCGCTAAAGTCTACATTTTTCTTGGCGGTTATCCCAACTGATTCTTTCGGAGAATCCACGTTGACATTTGCAAATCTAGTAGCATTTATGAAGTTATTGTAAGTGATGTCTCCACTCTTGTATCAAGGAATTTGCCCTCTTTAAAAGTATGACAGTTTGTCCTTAGCCTTATCATAATGTACGCATGAAGCACCTAAACTCGAATTGGTTGTCATCACCCCTAACAATCTATTAATGAAATATTCTCCCTTTTTAACGACTAATCAGACATCTTTCCTTTGAAAGGTAGCATAGACACTTCGGATTCTGCGGGAAAACCTAGCTTCCTAGTACATTGAAATTCGATGCGAGTCAGGAGGGGAGTCAGAAGCAAATCCGTTATCGACAAATTCTATAATTTTCTATGCCCAAAAGAGAGTAGAGTTTGGATCTGCAGGGGCTCGCACATAATTCGGACAGAGAGCTAATTCATCACAACAAGAATATTTTTATCTCTTCTTATGCATCTTAAAAGGGATTTAGAAAACTCTATAGTTAGAGTAAATATATAACGAATTTCTTAGAGAAGCATGTATGACTAAAACGGGTCACCTTTGCAGTAAACCTTGCCCGTGGGCCTGCTGAAAAAGTTTTTACAAACATAGCATTGCAGAAAGCCGATCTCTCTATTCAGTACTGGGCAGTCAACCGCCTCTAGCTTCATGCGCTTTAGCATCTTTGGACTTACACCCTTCAATTTAATCTTTCCCTTCTCATCCATCATCCCAGAGCTCTGGAGTTCGGCCTTGGCCTGATCTGTAATCTTTACTGGTTTTTCCACCTGCTTGATTGGAACAACATGCTTGATACCTTCTGGAGGGGCCTCGCTCATCACTACCTATCAAAAGAACTAAGTGCAGGGCTAATATATGACCCTTTGCCAGGATTGTAGTTAAGCAAAATCACTTATCTTTGTCTGGCTTTTGAAACTCTTCCAAAGTCGACTTCTTTGTATCACTTCATTCTTTGAGAGGGACATACAAGAACAGGCATACGATATTGCAGGACCAAAGTCTTCAAACGTTTGCGCAGGCTTTTTAAGAGCTTCGCGTACCCCTTCCCTTACCTGCCATACGCCAACGGGCATTACATAATTGGGATGTATCTCGCGGAGAACAATCGCTCCACCCTTTTTGCGGCGACGTGCAAGATGCTCTGCTACTGCGAGGCGTGTTGCAAAATATGCTCCGCCTATCGTAGGATTATGGTTAAGTCCTCTTGCAATTTCATTATCAGTGCCAATAGCCACAGGGCCTCGGCTTGTGAACCAAGATTCGATCATTTCAAAAATCCAGCCATCCTCCGGTATCAATATGACAGAATAATAATTATCGAGATGCGAATATTGAGTTACTTCAAACTGATCAATTGTAGGATTCATTTCAATCTCTTTCACAAGTATTCCAGAAATAATATCGTCAGAAGCAGAAATGCTCCACCTAGTAGGCACAAGCTTGCGTTTCTTCTTTTGTCCAAGCATTCCCATGCTGAAGACCCGTTGTATTATACTCAATTCTACATGGCGCCTATACAACTCCATTATAGCTTCCACTACCCTCAAATCTCCATCATAGTAGACAGTTTGGATGCGTTTATCTGGGGACTGGGATATCATCTTAAAAGCACTCAGAGGTGCACTTGGCCCAAAAGGTGTGCCCTCGTAGTCAAGTCTAAATTCTTTTTGCATCTTGACATCAACTATAGGCTTTTTTTCAAATACTGCCTCTGTTTCAACAGGCTTCCCCGCCATAGAAAGCTCTTGCAGGTTCTCAAGATATCTGCTAGAAGTATCATTCACATTCACATTCACAGTACCCAGCACAAGTGATAGACGGTAGTTCGCTATCTCCTCGAGGCTTTTACCTGTCCACAGCTCTGTTCTGTCCAAGACAGTGGTGTCACCATGCAATGGAGATATCATTGGGCCTATCCGGACCTTCGGGTAGCCAAAACGACCTACAAAGATCGAAGGTGGGCTAGAACCATCTATGGAGTCAAGTGAGAGCTTTGCAGAATTAAGCTTGATAATTTGTATCCAATTCTCCTCAAGCTTTTTCTTTATCTCTGCTGGAGACGGCAACAAAGTCATAGCAACGGCATTAGCAGGACATTTATAGGATATACATCTTCTTAAGCCTTGAATTTATTTTCTTTTTATAATGTTTTTCAGAAGTTGCTCTAAAGTTGTAACAAATCTCGACACTAAAGAAGGCGATACAAGGAACAACTGTTGGTGTTCACAACCCGATAGGCCAAGCGTTATCCGATACAACCTGAATGATTTCAAACCTACAGTTATATTTTGATTCTCAGCGGAGGAGCACAAGAGCTGGTTGCCAAGAAATTTTCTGTTAGGAGATCATAGTAGACAGGATATGATCCTGGCCACTTGTTGTAAATCTGAGAAATATTTAGTTAGAAGTCTCTTTTAAGATCGTGTAGGTCTCTCTATATATGCACCACTTCAAAGTTACAGGAAAACATTCCAGTCAACATAGAATTTTACATCAATCTACGACAGAGCTTTAATGCAATTTACATAACTGTATAAAGTATGTACAGACAGGCAATAGTTTATAACATTAATGAGTTAGCTATTGCCGCATAGTAGAGATTCCTAGATGGACCCGCTAGACAAGACAATTCTTGCTAACCTTTATTCTAGCATGTTAGATCCTTCGATTTCACCTTATGTAAGGCTAAAGGCTCGGCTGCCCATAAGCCAAGAGTGCTACAATTCCATGGTAAGCCGTCTTGTCAGAGTAGGCCTGGTGGAAAAATGTGACCCGACCAAGCTTACGTTCATCGGACGTGATGCACTGAGGGTCGTTCTTGTAGGAGGAGTTTTTGATCTTATCCATCCAGGTCACATTCATACGCTTAGGGCTGCAAAAGCAGAAGGCGATGTGCTAGTTGTAATAGTGGCAAGGCAATCAACCGCCAAGAAGATAAAGAAATTTCGAAAGATCTACCACGATGAAAAGCTCCGCAGAGACCTCGTTAATTCGCTTAATTTTGTGGACTTGGCACTAATCGGCAAGGAGGGTACTCTTTACGACACAGTTGAATATGTCAAACCAAATGTGATCGCGCTTGGCTATGACCAAGCGCATAGTGAAAAGGACATTGCTGAGAACTGCAAGAAACGCAACTTAAATGTTCAAGTTATAAGACTGTCAACTCCAATACCAGGATCGAAGAGTTCGAAAATAAAGGAAGAGCTAGGTGATTCAATTTATGGTATCTAAGTTAGCTGCACGTGCACTTTTATTGTGTCACCGTTTTTGATGCCAGCTGCCTGCTTGATGGATATTGGCGCTATCACCTCAAGCATGTTATCATCATAGTGTGTGCGTTCAAGCACAAGGACAGCAGCATTGTCTATTGCGCCGTCATTTATAGTTGCGCGATAGCATTTGACCCAGCCGTAAGTACGTGTGCCATCACTAAAGCCATTTATAAATATCGACGGATGCTTACCAAGCGCTAGCCGGCCATTCATGTCTATCTGATCAGTTAGTTGGACGTTTAATGTCCCAGGGTACGGCTCGTATCCTAATTTTTCTCGGAATTGTTTCCGATAGCCCTCCAGTGACATGTAGTATGCTCCCTCTCCCATACCAGAAATTACATTGCCTTTGAAATCCATCGTGGCAGGTATAGATTCAAGAGCAGCTCTTAGTGACAAGTAGAGACTTTGTATCTCAGAATAGCCTTTATCTGTGACTTTGACTGCAAATCTCTGCCCTTTTTTCAGGCGCTCGATGTAGCCTGAGGTTTCCAAGTCTAGGAGGTGTTTTGACGCTGCCTGTTGGGATCTACCAATGCCCTTACCTAGCAGAGTAGTCGTTACCTCGACAAAATTGTGACGGGCCCCTTTTGAAAGGAGCTCGATCAACGTCAGTATGTGTTGTAGCTTAATTTCAGGCATTTATCATAACTAGTTATTTATGCCGATGTCACCAAAAGTCCTGATTCGGATGTCAGCTGGTCTTTTCAAATCAGTCATTCGATGTCCTACAACGTACTCGATACCGGCCCTATCGGCTGCATCGACGAGCCTTTGGGTGACAATGCCATCTATTATCAGCAGCTTGCCGCCCTCTGCACTATTTAGCCTTTTAATGACTTCAGAGACGGGAACCTTAAGCAGAGTATTCATTGAGCCGTCTAGAACTACAGCCTCTAGTGTTTCATTTATTTGAGGGTAAACATCTCGAATTGCAGAGATAATCTCTGCATTATCCTCAACCAATGGCCCTCTGGATTGTTGTGATGATTGCATTGCTTCTTGCTGCCGCGGCTGTAAAGCACGATAATCCTCTTGTTGATCCCTTTCTCTTCGATAATTCCTCCTCTCATAATTGTGCTGTTGTTGTTGTTGATGATGATGAGGGGGTTGAGTGGAAGGATAAACAGGCTGTTGAATGGATGATACTTCAGGCGAGAACACATCCTTCAAGATTTCAGATATCTCAAGCGGGGTACATTCCTCCACTTCCTTACCCGATGGGGCCCTGAGCACCTTGTCTATCTTGACGACTCCATGCAGCTCCTTCAATATGAGGTCTCCTGCTCTATCACCGTCAAGAAATGCAACTACACGTTTGCCTTCTGTAAGTTTTGTCACAGATTCATCGATCCTTGCACCTTCTATTGCAATAGCGTTGTCATAACCTGCACGCAGAAGATTGACGACATCTGCCCTTCCTTCTACAAGTATTATCCAAGGAGAGTCAAAGACACCCGTGCCGCAGGCTAGCTGGGCTTTTCCAAAACTTGTAAGCTTACCTGGCTTGCTTGCATCGTAAACGTCCTTGAGCATCTCATCTCCCTCGCTTATAGTTCTCGTGGCCCAATCCTGCACTATCTTCTTAGCGCGGTCAACTATGACCTTCTTCTTTATGGCCCGAATGTCATCGATTCCAACCAGTCCGAACTTAGCTGGAAACGGTCCCACTTTATCAATACTCTCGATGGCTGCTGCAATTAGCGCAGCAGTAGAAATATCTGTACTCATAGGAATGAGGGCATCGCCCTTAGTCATGTTGCCTTTGGTTTCTACGTTAACTTCAATTCTTCCAACCTTGGATACTTTCTGTAATTCATTGAGGTTCATTTCTGGACCGAGAAGACCTTCTGTCTGTCCAAAAATAGCACCGATTATATCGGCTTTCTCGACCAAACCATCAACATCAAATTTTAACTTAACATGATATTTTACTATACCTGTGGTGGGCAATTTCTTTCATAACCTCGCAGTTTGCTGGTATATAGCTCTCACTTTTCTTTGCTTGAATATAAGTGCTTTGTAAGCTCCAGACGATCACGTATAAAAGTAAAGGTCCTTGCGGCTTCCTGTGATGCCTAACATGTGGGGCGCGTAGGTCACAAGGTCCTCCACATGTCTCACTTTGCCATTTGTTATCCTAACAAGCGTCCGCTTGTATGACAGGTTCACACTATGCCTGCTGGACTGGAGTTGGGACATTAGCCGACTTGTGAGATACTTGCCTGTTCTGTCCATGTCCAAGAGCAGGATTATCTTTTTGCCTACACTATCATGACAGTCTACAAAGTCGGCAATTCCCTTAAAATGATGGAAGACTGCAAGGTTGCCAGTGAAACCTACCTTAGAGAGTGCCTCTGCATCTCGTTTACCCTCGACGACGATAACAGAGCCTCTCTCTGATTCTTCATTGAGCATACAGATAAAGCTGCGCAGGCGTTCAACGGTCTCATAGTCATCAACTTTATGTTGGTAGCCCACAGCCAATCTAATCTGTAGCGCCTATCAGATTTAATATTTTTCCTTATAGCATAAATACGAATGAGCACGCATCTTAAGTATTGCCCAAGATACTCTCAGTGCAGAATATCGGGTGCGAGACTCTAGGCTTACTTGAGCAGATGTTTCTGCATGATGGATATGACATAGAAAAGGTGAATACACAAAATGACCCTGTGCCTATCAACCCCTTGGGGTATGACGCCATAGTAATCCTCGGAGGCCCAATGGCAGTGTATGACAATTTACCCTTCTTGCAAAAAGAACAAGAGCTTATCAGAAATGCAGTGAAAAATGACACCCCTTTATTGGGCATCTGCCTTGGCTCACAGCTCATTGCTCAGGCGGCAGGAGGGCGTGTCTACAAGGGAAAGAAGAAAGAGATAGGATGGTATAATGTATATCTGACACCGGCTAGCAGCAATGACATCTTTAGGGGTTTTACCGATAAGATGATCAAAATATTCCAGTGGCATGGCGATACATATGATCTTCCAGCAAATGCTAAGATCCTTGCCTATTCCGACCTATACCCGCAAGCATTTAGAATCGGGTCTGCAGTCGGCATCCAGTTTCACTTTGAAGTCGACGAACCTCTCATACAAACATGGATGAAAGAGTACAGGGCAGACTTGACCGCTGAAAAGATTATGCCCGAGAGCATATTGCCGGCATCTAGCGAGATGGAAGAGATAGCGGCTCAGGGCAGGCGCATATACAATAATTTTACAAGGGTCTTGCAGAAATAAATAAAATATTATGTTTCACATAACAGGTAACTATATAAAAGCTAAATAGGTTTTTTCCTTCAATAAAAATGACTAATGAGAGGGTTCAGAAGCTCTTTGATGACATTTATTTAAACAAAGAAAAAGTAATAACGGAAGAGCTCGCCAAGCAAGTCTTAAGCGAGTACGGGGTAACAGTACCAAAATACGCACTGGTCAAGAACGCTGCAGAGGCAGAAACAGAGGCAGAGAAAGTGGGCTTTCCCCTCGTCGCAAAGATTGTTTCGCCAGAGATCCTGCACAAGACAGATGTTCAAGGAGTTAAGGTCGGCCTGCAGAACCAGGAGAGCGTTAAGAATGCATTCAATGACATGTATGGCAGGCTTAGCAAGCAGTATAGCGTAAAAGGCGTGTTGCTAGAGAAAATGGCCAAAGCTGGTGGGGTGGAGCTAATAGTCGGCCTGCAGAACGACCCACAGTTTGGTCCTGTTATCATGGCTGGCATCGGTGGCATTTACACTGAAGTTTTCAAAGATGTTTCATTCAGAGTCTTGCCCATAACAAAAGAAGATGCAATCAGCATGATAGATGATCTAAAGGGTAACAAGATACTCAGGGGGTTCCGCGGCATGCCTCCTGCAAACTTGAATATGCTTGCAGAGGCACTAGTCAATATTGGTAAATTTGGAACAGAGATGGCTCCATACTATGAGAGTATCGACTTTAATCCAATAATAGTTTACGAAAATGAATACGTTGTAGTTGATGCCAAAATCCTATTACGCGAAAAGCCAGACCTAGAAGTCATTTCAAATGCCCAGCCCAGATCGGAATACATGGATCTGTTCTTTAACGCCAAGTCGGTGGCCCTGATCGGCGCTTCACCTGAGCCCGGCAAAGTAGGTAACTCTGTTTTGGAAAGCTTGGCAAAACATGAGTATGTTGGCAAGGTCTATCCAGTAAACGCAAAGGGCTATTCTGAGATCATGGGCCTCAAGGCGTATAAGAGCATTGAGGAGATACCTGACAAGGTAGATGTAGTAGTAGTTACAGTCGATTTGAAGTTTGTACCAGATCTGCTGAGATCGGCAGCCAAGAAAGGTATCCATAATTTTGTCATCATTTCTGGCGGAGGCAAGGAACTTGGAGGAGAGCGCGCAACTATTGAGGCGCAGATCCGAGAGCTATCAAAGGACCTGCAGGTCAGGATCATCGGTCCCAATTGCATAGGCATGTTCAATGGTGAGAACCGCCTTGATTGTGCGTTCCAAGGCCATGCAAGAATGATACGTCCTAGAAAAGGCGACGTTGCTTTCCTGTCACAGAGTGGAACAGTGGGCATTGCATTCATGGAGAGCTCCGATACATTCGGCATGAGCAAAATGATATCATATGGTAATAGATCCGACGTGGATGAGGCCGATATGATCTGGTATCTCTCTGAGGACCCTCAGACCAGAGTAATTGGGCTCTATGTTGAAGGCTTGGGTGACGGTAGGAAGTTCTTGAATACTGCAAAAAGAGTAATCAGAGAGCGAGGCAAGCCGGTCGTTGTATTTAAAAATGGCAGGTCTGCACGAGGAGCTAAGCAAGCCGCTTCTCATACAGGATCACTTGGAGGCTCTTATGCAGTGGTAAAGGGTGCGCTAGATCAAGCAGGTATCATATCAGTAGACAGCTATGAAGAGATGACAGCGGCGCTCAAGGCTCTCACATGGCAACCAATACCAAACCGTGGCAGAGTAGCAATGGTAACCAACGGAGCGGGACCAATAATTGCTGCAATTGACCACTTTGAAAGGCTGGGTCTGCAAGTAGCCGAATTGAGTGAAGAGACTAAAAAATCAATGAAGGATCATTATCCACAGACATATGTGATAGGCAACCCTTGCGACATCACGGGATCGGCTAACGCTGACGATTATCGGTTTGCAATACAGTCATTCATGGACGATCCCAACATTGATATCATCATGCCTTGGTTTGTATTTCAAGATGATCCGCTTGAAGAATCGATTGTTAATGTTTTAGCCTCCTTCCATAAAGAAAAGAAAAAGCCAATTCTTGTTGGTGCTATGGGAGGACCGTTTACAGAAAAGATTTCAAGGCAGATCGAGGATACAAATGTTCCAGTGTATCACTCTGTCATAGAATGGGTAACTGCTGCTGGCGCTCTTGCCAAGTGGGCAAGGGTAAGGGAGCAAGCAATGTAGCAGTTCTCATTTTTTGGATTTTAAAGCTACTGCACTCTACAGAGTAGGTGAAAAACTCTTGAAGTCAATTTTTAGTTGATGTCCATTATTTTTTACTCCAATAGGGGAGACTATAACTTTTGGAAAATAAGTGCTATTGGTTTATGTCGTTAGTTGAAAGGTGATAATGATAGTTTAAATTAGTTGCAATTGCACCATTACTGTTGCAGAACTCAGCAGTTGAGGCGCGGAAAGCCTTTGGTGTTCTGTTCATAGCGGCGTCGATATCAGTTATCATTGCTTCTTTTCTCAGCGAACTTGCTTATATGATCACTAGTATTTCGCTTTATCACTATGTAATAATTTGGCTTGTCAGCTTTGGTGCAGTATTTGGGGCAAGCTATACACGTTTGCGCAAATCAGTACCAGCAGTCCTTAGAAGGATGAAGACAAGCACAGGATGGCCTCTTGCTGCAAAGATACTCAACGGAGTCTGTTGGGCGGGACCTTTTGCTGCAATAGCCATTTTTCCATCATTTTACCAATACCTTATCCTAGCGGGCATTGGTCTTGGCAACTTGTCGACCTATTTGATGATAAGGAGGTACAGCGGTGCAGATAACCGCGAGCAACTAATAGTCGCTGTAGTTTCACTCGCTGCGATACCCGCAGCTATCATGATCGACAGCATGCTTTTTGCAATGCAACAAGACATTGCAGTAATGCTGTCAAGAATGTTCATTGGAATAGCCTATGCTGCTGGAGGAGCATTTGCATTACTTAAAAAAGCGGGCCCGGTGGGCTTCGATCCCACGACTTCCGGCTCTCTTCAATAGAATTTAGAAGGCAGGCGCTCTATCCATGCTGAGCTACGGGCCCTCTTGCGCAGTAATCCCTTATTGTTAATTTAATGATTGCGGGTTACAAAGGTGTTTATGTTTTATGAAGTTATTTTGAGGGTATCCTTTAGGAATATATCAGTGATACATATTTTAAAAACATTCTAATCTTCTTTAGTTACAAGCAGCCTCTGAGTATGACCAAAGCATACCCAATTGGATAATGTGAAGTTGCATTGGCAGGATCGTAGCGGCAGCAGCTAGGAATCTAATATATAAGATTCGCATTCTAAATATACTTTTGGTGTAAATTTTATACCAAGAAACTATAATAGCCAGTCGACGAATTCTATTTGTTGTGTGAAAGAAGATGGTTGAAAATGATAATGCTGATAGCGCACAAGAGTTTATGCAAGAGCAAGTCGATAAGGTCTTTGAATTTTGGAATGGTAGTTTGAAACTGCCGACAATAGGTCCCATGTATGCCTTTTCAAAGGATTTTGGTTCATTTGCTAATGATTTTGTCACCCTTGGCAAGGTCATGATTGAACTTAAAAACAATCTAGACAGCTACGGGTCACTTTTGAGTACGGCATATGCAAGAGCAATAAGGGCTACATTGGAGCGGGCTCCAATGCAGCTGGCAACAAGAGAAGATTTTGAGAAGTATAGACGCAATGCAATTGAGGCTTTTGAAGAAAGTTTCACAAGTCTATTCACGTCGTCGGAATTTTCTGAAGTCTACGGTAAGCTATTTGCCAGTCAGTTGAATGTATCAAGAGTTATGCAGAGCATAATGGAGAAGAATTTCAAGACCCTCAACCTCCCGACAAGAAGCGAGGTTGACGATATATTGAAGGATATTGTAGAATTAAAGAAAACTGTGCGTGATATGAAGAGGAGCGTTGAGGCGCGGAATGACCAAGCAAGAGTTGCAACCTGACCAGAAGGAGGAGCAAAACAGTCAGCTGGTCCAGAGCGGGCGGGGGAAGCAGACAAGGAAACAGCCTACACTTGCGGAGGAAATACAAGAAGCCTATCGCAAGTTGGAAAAGGCAAGGAGTATCCTGCACGCGGCTGATAACGTCGGAGTTGGTGAAACTCCAAAAGAAGTCCTCATTGAAAAAAGAGCCTACAGACTATTACACTATCAGCAAATGGTCAGTAAGACTGCAAGGACACCGATACTTGTGGTTTACGCACTCATCAACAAGTCCTATGTACTTGATCTCCAGCAAGACAAGAGCTGGATTCGCAGCCTGCTGAGTCAGGGTTTTGACGTCTACCTTATTGACTGGAAACCACCAACTGCTGCAGACAAGTATGTTTCGTTTGATGACTACGTTAATTACTATATTGATGAGTGTGTTGAGACGGTACTCCAAAAGAATAAGGTGGAAAAGTTGACGCTTCACGGCTATTGCATGGGAGGAACCATGTCTACAATGTATACTGCACTACACCAAGATAAAGTAAAGAATCTTGCAGTAATTGCTCCTGTGATAGATGGCCAGAAGGATTTCACAGTCATTGGAAACCTTGCAAAGAATATGGATGTTGATAAGATGCTGCAGGTAGTTGGAAACTTGCAATCTGAGCAATTGTATGCACTCTATTTGACATTGAAGCCATTCAAGCAGGGCATTAACAAGTACTTGAATTTTCTTCAGAATGTTGATAACGAGCAGTTTGTTGACAACTTTTTGCGCCTTGAAAAATGGTTATATGATACACCACCAATAGCAGGTGAAACATTCAGGCAGTGGATAACAGATATTTATCAGAAGAACTTGCTGGTGAAGAATGAGATGAAGTTGAGCGATAAGATCGTGGACTTGTCAATGATCAAGGTCCCAATACTCAACGTTATCGCTGACGAAGATCATCTTGTATCTCCACAGTGTAGCTCTCCTCTAAATGATTTAGTGTCAAGCACCGATAAGCGTCTCATGAGGTTCCATACTGGCCATGTAGGACTTATAGCTAGCCTTTACTCACAGAATAACGTACTACCAAAAGTGGGGCAATGGCTGATGGCCAGGTCATAGTAGAAGGAACAATAGTATGTTATTATGTAGAACATGCAACGGCAGCTCTTCTATTTTTGAGCCATTTATACAACTCAACAGAATTAGGAATTCCTACTTCAGTCAGTCATCTAAATGAAGGTTAGCCCCATACTGCAGTAACGTATGTAGTATCAGAATTGGATTCTTGGGAGGGGCAGAGGTATTATCTTGAAGAGCGAGATCGCTAAAAAATTCATCAGCTTAGCTAATACTATATAGTAGAATGCAGCGTCACGCACGGCAGTTGCTATGAATATTGCTTTTTGCAAACTATGCATGCTGCACTTTCCGTTATCGTTATACTCCTGCAAATAACGTACATTTCAAAAGATTCAGCAAAAGGATAGGGAGACATAGCTTGAAGTTAGAACAATTCAATATTAGGATAATATACGTCTACTACTATATGGTACTCTTACAACTTATAGGTTGGATAATTGGACATTGCCTGCTAATACGCTATCAACAAAAAATTCTATCCTTTGAGTCTTGTTGAAACGGTAAGGTGGGTGAAATGAGAAAACCAAAGATCTTTCAATGTTCTGAGGACGCGGTGGCAAGTTGTGCACTAGTCATAAAAAGCGGAGGAGTAGTGATCTATCCAACAGACACGATCTACGGAATAGGTTGCGACCCATACGATGACTTGGCAGTTAAGCGCATCTTTGCAATAAAGGGCAGGAGTGAAAAAAAGCCACTGCCTATTTTGACGTCCGGCATGCAAGAGGCAGAAAGAATAGTCGCACTTGGCAGGACTGGCAGGATGCTTGCTGAAAGATATTGGCCGGGTGCGCTAACATTAGTCGCTCCTATAATCGATCGTAGAATATCCTCAAGCGTCATGGCAGGTAGTTCTAGTTTGGCAGTACGTGTTCCGGCCAACAACTGCGTCTTGCGGCTTCTTCGCCACTGCACATACCTAGTAGGCACGAGTGCGAACTTATCCGGAGAGAAGACAATGAAGAGTTCACAAGAAGTGCTTGATTCGCAGCTTGAAGGCTACGATGCACTACTGGATGGTGGAACAGTCGAAAGGGGTATAGAATCTACCATAGTATCTGTCGAAGACAAGCCTAAAATATTACGCGAAGGGGCGATAAAATCTAGGGAGATATTACAACTCATTGGACAAATTTAACCTCATTGTATCCACGTATAGATTTAAGGAAGAAGATGCGCAAGACGAAATTCTTGAACTGCTAGATAAATTTGGAGACTCGACAGCAGAGTCTGAAATCACCGAGATAAAAGGAATGGTACTTGTACAGAGTTCACTTGATCCCCTTACGGTCATCGATAGACTAAAGGAGCTTGTGGCCTCAGAACCTTGGCTGGTTCATTACATTCTGAGGGTATTGCCAGTACAAGTTGTTGTTCCCACAAGGCTCGACACAATAGGACCTGCGGCAAGAGCACTCTTTACAAAAATCGGCAAAGACTCTTTTAGGGTAACAGTTGAAAAGAGGCACAACTCTCTTGGCTCGATGCAAATTGTAAAGGCGATAGCAGACCAGATCAACAATAAGGTAGATCTGGAGAATCCTAGCTGGGTTATCCTGGTGCAGGTACTTGGAGGACTGACGGGACTATCGCTCCTGCGACCCAATCAAATTTTCAGCTCTGTAGTTGAGAAACGTAACTGACCTTTATCCTACCAAGATAGCTGCCCTTTCCAAGAGATATTGTAGAAACTCACTGTCATCCAATTTTGCGGGAAAACCGAGAGCAGTTGTAAGACTAATTCTCTTAGCCTCGCTGCGCTTTAGCACAGAATCATTCAGCTCAAAATTGCTTTTCACCCATCTTTCAAATTGACATAACAATTCGTTATTTTGTGAAAAGGCAATGAAACAGCCGGGGGCATCCTTCTTCAAACCGATCCTTCGGATTGCTTCTGAGATTTGATCAGTACCTGCGAGACGAATTAGCAGTTCGGTTTCACACCTGTTTGCAAGCATGATATCTCTTTTTTCTGCTTCCAATGCTATTCTGAATACTCCTCTCACATGCTCTTCTCCGTAGACGGTGTTGGCATTTACTGCCTGTATTGATACATTGTGGTGTTGGGCACGTAGCGTATCTACCAGATTGCCGGGATCGTGAATGATCTTTTGGACGCCTGTAATCGATAGGTGATAGCCGTCCAGCATGTATTGCATTCCACCGTGAACCACTGTGACAATCTTAACGGTGTCACCACTTTTTACTACGGTGTTATTTCCCTGAAGAGAAATAGAGTCGACATCATTTAATGCAATTATCAAATTGCTTCTTTGCAAAAGGTGAGGCTCAGCTGAAATTGTTATTAAATAGTCCAAAATGTCGGAGATTGACGCACTTGGTCGGTCAAGATTGACCTCAGGTTTGCCGACTGCTTTTTTTGCTCCCCCAAGCAGTCTTATATTTATCATTGCCCAACTTCTTCCGCAGTATCTCCGATCTCAGACGACACCATTGAAGCCTTTTCTTGTGCAGCTTGCTTTCGCAAATGTGCAGTAATGTAACCGGCTAGCTCATTCCTTAAGACTTTAGACCGGATTATGGCAACTTCGCTGATGACATTTTTATTGGTATTAAAATCAAGTCCAAATTTATCAGGATACTTCTCCAATAGGTCAGCAGATATTCGCTTTATTCTGTTCATGCCGTATTAAAGGCAATTTGAAGGATATTTTATCTTTGTCATGTGCGTGCAAGATAGGCCTCGGAATTCTTACGCAGCAGATCTACAGTCTCATCAAAGGACATACCGATAGTATATGCAGCTGATGCAACTACGCTTACTAAACAAGAAGTGGAAATGGCTGGCTTGTTCTCAAAGCACCTAGAGTACTGCACCGGACCATCCGTTTCCACCAGAAAGCGATCTCTGTCTGTGTTTTTCAAGAGCACCTTCTTGTCCTCTGAGTATACAAGCGGCGGACCGTATGATACATACAATCCAATATCCATACATTTTGCCAATTGCTTCTTGCTGCCTGCAAACCAGTGTAGCAATGCGCCTTTGATATGATATGACGATAGTGTTTCTAGTACTACATCAAGCATTCTTCTAGAATGAATGGATACAGGCCTCCCAGTTAACTCTGCCAGCTCAAGCATTGCGTTGAATACCTGCTCTTGCTGTTTGATTGAAACGTTATATGTGCCATCAAGGCCAATTTCACCAACACCGTCTATTGATTGTAAGTTTGACCTAAAGACTTCCCTAAACCTTTCTAGATCTTCCCTCGCTGAAGCCTCTGGGTGTATTCCGATAAATTGCTTGATCACATCGCGGTGAGTATTGAACAGATGGAAACTTCTAATTGTGGTTTCCACATCGACTGTAACAGAACAAGCAATGATTTTCATCATACTCAGGCTGGACAGTATGTGATGTACATAGCCTGAGTATTTGTTGTCGGTGAGATGGATGTGAACATCAAAGAGCAATTGTATACATCAATAGGAGTAATTAAAAATAAATATTTGCAATAGTTACACAATAGAGACTGTTTTACTGTTAGCAAAAAACAAGCTACTGCTGTCCAATTGCAAGAATATAGCTACAATAAAAAGACTAGTGTTCATATACAAAAAGTATCCCTGTACTGTTATGCGTGCTTATAGCAAAGCCACTTTTCAAATTGATTCTAAGTAAATTATGCGAGGGAATTAACCATTAAAGTACGAGTACACTTTTAATATAGTCATGTCAGGTACTGCTTATGTCTTCTGGACCGGAGTTTGGCCTTGCAGTAATGTATCGTGTCTTAAAAAAGTCAGGTGCAGAACGGGTTAGCGATAATGCAGCTGACGAATTGAGAAAAGTTCTTGAAGAAATAGCAGAGAGAATTGCCAAGCAGGCAGTAGACTTATCTTTACATGCAGGAAGAAAAACAATCAAACCAGAAGACATTAGATTTGCATCCAAGAACGTGATAAGACTCTAGCAGTTCACAATCTAATCATCTTATTGCCGCTGCAAGTAATACTTGCGTAAGTCACACAAAGAAGGGAAGAAGGTAGCCATCCTAGTGATGCATTTTCTGCCTAATTCTGAGGAGAGATTATTTACACAAGTGTACGTTCTTTATCAAATAAATCCATCAATTCAATTCATAAACACAGCATAATGAGAATAGAAAAACACTCACTAACGGGAACGGTATTTTGCATACAGCCATGCGCCGCCGACCACTATAACAATTAGTATTATTATTCCAGCGACTACAGGTGCCAGCAGTTGAATAATAAAGCCGGCTATTGCAAAGAAAATAATCAGCACAATTACTGCAACTATAATAGCTACTATTGCGCCCAGAACCACACATAAGTCGTGTATGTATGATAATTGTATAGTTTAGATGATATTTCTAGTACACGTATCTGTGCTGTGCACGATGCTTTGATTTCATTTCTGCGCGCAAAGTTGGTCCCGCATCTGCTTTCCAAATTTTTGCGCGTATATCCAGGGAATAGTATTGTAACCTTTGTATTACATACATAATAGTGTCTAAGTTCTTCGTACTTGCGGTCATGCCTTGTATGGTCTGCGCAATAATCATCCAATGCTCGTGGTAATAGACCTCGGACGTCTTGTCATCTCATTTTAGTTTAAGGAAAAAACTCTAAAAGAGAAATGAAAATAATGATAAATAATATTAGATAAACTCCGTCCCGTACACCAATCTGACTGCTGTTGAGCGTTTTGCATCCAAATAAGAAAAGAATTGAGAACCATGAATTGATAGCAGTAACATTCCACCAGATTTAATTATTAACATCAAATACGTTTTCTAACAGTATCTTTAACCATATAGAATTCTGAATATCCACATCTTTTGCATGAAATGAATTTGAAGACAAAATCTGCATCCTGGTCTTCGATGGCAATCTTTGATTTTTCAGCAAGATTTGAACTAGAAGTAAAGGGCATAGATAAGAATGAAGGATGCTCTACCATATCTCCCGATAAGCATTTTGGGCACTCACTATTGTTCTTTCTATTTTTATTGTGATCACTGGTATCATCCTTGGCAGTAGATTCCATTCTGCTTATTCATCAGACTCCTTTGGATCTCCATCCACAGTGGACTTTGTAACATCCTTCTCCATACGATCTTTTATGTCTACGCTTACAATTGCTCGTTGATTCTTATTGTGGTCGCTTTTTGGAGACGGCGTTTTGTTATTTTCATTAGTTCTTCTTCTAATATTGTCATTCATTCTAGTACGATTATAGTGCAATATCCTATAAGACGAATATGAGACATTGGGACATTACAGCCACAAGGTGCAATTCAAAGTTATTTCATTAACATGGAGTGCCAGAACTAGGACTCTGTTAGTTGATGGACGATAGCCCAATCTGCTAGCCTCAGAGGATGGAGAAACCAGCAGGTACTAATTTTTTGTTTTTGTGTATGCAAACAATACTCATGGATGGGTATTAAGGGTCTTAGAACAGATCTACTAACAAGTGTAAGAATACAAAGACTTCCACCTAGGTATGCGCGCATCTCACAGGCTACTGTCAGACATTAGGCGATTATAATAGAAGAGTACCTCATTTATAGTGATTATCTACATAAGATGATCTCCCAACGCTTAAATCGAATTCGTTGCCTTTTTGCAAATAGAGCAATATACAAATGCATCCGGAGGACTTGAACAACATTTGGAGATGTTCAAACTGTGAAACTGCCTTCGCCTTTCACAGCGACATTATGGATCATATCAGGAAAACAGGACATAAACGCATAAAGAAATTTGATTTGAATACAGGTAATCTTATGGAAGTTACAGCGACGGTCTAATGGCGGACTTTTTTTGCCCAGGCCGCTCAATCAATACTAAATTCAGCTATCTCATATGCATATTGTACTGCTCATTGTGATTCTAGCCTCATCCAGCAGGGGAAAGAAACCTAGTTAATGGTGTCTATGGTAACAGGTGTCATGTTTATAAGCTTAATATAGCATGAAGCGTCAATCAGTAACAATTCTAGGTAGGGTAAATTGATAACTTCATACCGTTCTCTTCGTCATGATCAATTATATCAATTGTTAAACCTCTCTTTTAGAGAGCACGTTATGCTGTTGTGCGATAATCAGGCGGAGTATGATTCAGCCTCGATAGATTCCATAAATGAAGGGCTGAAAGCGGGTCAGCTTTGCATATATGCTTCAGTCTTTAGTGATGATAAGTCCCATTTTGGTGCAATTACGTCTAAAATCACAAACTATCTGGAAAATGTAGAGAGAGGCAACTTGATCATAATTGATTTTCTTCCATTCTATGAATCTGCAAAAGCATCTAATCTTGCACCCTTCAAGCAGCTCAAGGGACGAATAGAGGAACTTTTACGCAACCGAATATCTGAGGGTAAGAGTGACAAAGTCATGATAATTGCCGAAGCTGCTGGATTTCTGTCTGATCATTGTCATTTTGACAAAAGCATAGAACTGGAAAGCTGGTGGAATGATGTTCATTTGGAATGGCTAAAAAATGAATTCAATATCACCGTAATATGTCCGCATCCTGCTAAAGTCTTGAATGAAGAATCAAATCTATATGCAAGAACCCAAATCAGCGATGTCCACAGTCTAACGCTTGAATTACAAAAGGGTAGTAATAGAGCTAATAATATTACACGTGTTCTAATTGTAGAACCTGAAAAGGATATTCAAAAGGTATATGGTTCGTATCTGGCTTCTGCAGGAGTTGATGCAGTAATTGTAGATGATATCAGAAAATGCTCAGAACAAATATTCTCCCATTCAGACGAGGGCTTTGAAGTGGTCATAATAGATACACACCTACAGAATAGTATCACTTCTGCTATTAAATTTGCTAAAGCAGTTAAGAATGCTATACCCGATCAAAGAATAGTTATTACCACTACATCTCCGTTAACTAAAATTGACAGCAAGATTGCTTCACTCGGGATTGCTGTAGATGAGGTATTAACCAAACCGTTTTCATTATCGACGCTGCGTTCCATAATTCAAAACTCATAAAGGGTAATAATTCTGCTGCGAAATATCTGTGAGCTTTCTTCCATCAAAAGAAAATCAAGTCTTTGTCTCTTTGCGTTTTAATCCACAATTTCCTGGCAAGATCTTGGATAACAAGATAAGCAGCTTTATCTAGAGTTGGTTGACTCCCCAAGTGCTAAAATGTGTAGAAGAACTGTTCAATCAGCGCAACGAGCAGCTTAAGGATTCTCTTCTGCACTCGCAATATGCATTGGTTCTTGGGGCATTCTTGTAACAACAATTAAGATCATCATGTATTATGCCATGTCTTTTTGGGGAGACTGATATTTTCTGCAGTAACTGGCTCATTGAATGAGAGGCACTCACTATCCTTACTAGTTGCTGTAACACTGCTGAAGCCTTTTGAAGATATTATTAACACATTTTTTATCATGCTTCTTGCGCTTTATTTTTCTCGCCATACCGCCTTTGTCTTTGCCAGCAGTGCAAACCCTATCATATACGCAGAAATCACTGCAAGCCCGATCTCTGGCGACCATCCTTCCAGAGTTTGCGGAGCTCCCATACCATACTGAAGTATCAGCGAGGCATGAGTAGTTGGAACCGCAAAAGCCACATAACGCAATTCTTCTGTCGGTACTATTGAAACGGGGTAAAACACAGGAGGCACTACCACAATTGCAATTCTCAAAAACGCAATAAAAGACTCTACGAACCTAGGATGAGATGCACGAGTCGATATAAAATATCCAATACTTGACGTTGAAGCCCATACCAGCAAAAGCGTAGATATGACAATGACAAGGCTGTATAGAAAATTGCTGCTAGATACTACCACAAGTGCTGCCAAGATTACAAAGGCAGGCAATCCAAACAATAGCTCAGCAAGTGCAATGCCCGACATATACGTAAAAGAGGAGACAGGAGAGGCAACAAAGATGTCCTGCATTTTGTAATCCACTCTCCAGCTTATGATGTTGTTGCCTGTGGCCAGTCCGTAGCCTGCTGCAGCCGACACTAAGCTTCCTGCAAACGCCATGTAAGTATACTGACCTCCGCCAATTACAAACACTATGAATAGGAATGCAAACGGAATCAGAGCAGTAAATGTTATAGAAGCAGGATACCTCCGAAGCCACAGTAGCCCGTTTATATGGGCAATTAGTAATGCCTGCCTAACGGGCAGAGTGAAGGAAGGAGAATGCATTCTAGGCTTGTCATTGACGCCAGTTTCCACGACAACAAGTAGTTAGATAACGAGCATTTAATAATGGTAAGGTCCAGTCGACAGGATAAATTGCATGTGATACTATACACAAATAGGCTGCCTGCCTTTTTTACAAAAGTTAAAGCCGGCTATTGAGGATATATACTGCCAAATAAGTAGCTTCTCAATTGTCGAAATCTTTTTAATTCTAATCAGAATCTTAAATATCATTTAAGATGATCATGTCCTCCGCTTTGGTAATGAACATCGCTGGATCAGAGTGGATCATAATCATACTTTTTGGACTTATCCTACTCTTTGGGACCAAGAAACTCCCCCAGTTTACACGTACAGTGGGTAAGGCGGTAGGAGAATACGAAAGGGCAAAGGAGATGTTCCGTTATGAATTGGAACAAGCACAAGAAAATGCAAGAGAAGATAGCAAGTTTCCCAAGATAAAGGGTCCAGTTGCGTCAGAGAGAAAAAAGCTCGAGTTAATAGCCAACTCGCTAGGGATAGAGGACCATGCGGGGCTTACAGATGAGGAACTCCGCATCCTTATATCTAAGAAAATGTCAAGCTAACCTACAGGATACTGGCTACCATTTACACACAAAACTTATAACATGACCTTTTCCTGAAAGGTGCATGCTAGAGACCAAAAAAAGTTCGCAAGTGGCAATAAACCCCTTTGAAGTTGCCCTAAAACAGCTTGACGAAGCGGCTAAGCTTATAAAGCTAGACAAAGGCTTGCAGCAAGTTTTAGCCAACCCAAAGCGCATTCTTACTGTATCATTGCCGATAAGAATGGATAATGGAGAGATACAAGTTTTTACGGGATTTCGCTCGCAACATAATGATGCCCGTGGCCCTTACAAGGGAGGTATCAGATATCACCCACAGGTCACCATCGAGGAAGTCAAGGCTTTGTCTATGTGGATGACTTGGAAATGCGCCATTGCTGACATTCCATATGGCGGAGGCAAAGGTGGCATCATATGTAATCCAAAGGAGATGTCCGAAGGCGAACTAGAACGCCTTACTAGACGCTACGCTTATGCTATTGCAGATATTATTGGTCCACACACGGACATTCCTGCACCAGATGTTTACACAGGTGGCAAGGAAATGGCTTGGATAATGGACACTTACTCTGCACTTAAGGGCAATTATGTTCAACCCGAAATTATTACAGGCAAACCGATCACAATTGGCGGATCACTCGGCAGAAACGAAGCTACAGGCAGAGGATTGGCATTCACAGTAAGAGAAGCTGCAAAGAAGCTTAACTTAGACATGAAAGGTTCGACTATGGCAGTAGAAGGCTTTGGAAATGCAGGCCAATTTGCTTCGCAATTTGTAGAAGATCAAGGTGCCAAGTTGATCGCCGCTTCGGACTCTAGAGGAGGCATTTATAATAAGAACGGTATCAATGTCGCAGAGCTAAGAAAACACAAGGAAAAAACAGGCTCAGTTGTAGAGTTTTCTGGGGCCAATTCTATAAGCAATGAAGAGTTACTTGAAACAGACTGCACAGTGCTAATACCAGCTGCGCTTGAAAATCAAATTACCGCCAAGAATGCAAGCAGAATCAAGGCGAAGATAGTAGCAGAGGCTGCCAACGGCCCAACAACACCTGAAGCAGATGAGGTACTTTACAACAACAAGATCTTAGTAATTCCTGACATCCTTGCAAATGGAGGAGGTGTCACTGTATCATACTTTGAGTGGTTGCAGAACCTTCGCAGGGATTATTGGAGTGAAGATAAGGTTAACGAAAGACTGGATAGAAACATCACTAAAGCATTTGGTGATGTTTACCAGACATCTGAAAGGTATGGCATCGACCTACGCAAGGCAAGTACGGTTCTAGCTGTTAACAGAGTAGTTGAGGCAATTAAGGTAAGAGGACTTTGGCCATGAGCAATAATAGCTAACTCTTAACTAATTTTTTGAAGCAATTTATTAACTCCATATAAAATTGAAGCACTAAAGGGATACACATGGTGTTATCATGTGTATACATTTTCCCAAGTCATTTCATCTAATGCGGCGGCTATTTGATTATATGGTCTCATAGAGCTCCACAATATCAGTGCATGATCGGCAGTCTTATTATCATGCCAATAAAGTTCTCCGGGAGTACCACCATCGTCGGTACAGACGGGGCTTTTCTCTTTATCGTAAAATGAGCAGGACGCAAAATGGAAGTTATATATCGATTCTATTTTCAATCCATGTACTGGAAATTGTTGCCTATAATATTCTAAATGACCCTCATGCAGACGACCATCATTGTCATAGGGATTTATGACGGGCCTTTGTGGTGAATAAAAGAACCCTGCAGTCATATTAGATGATAGATTTACTGGTGTATCCGTAACCTTGATAGTAAGAGGTTTAGTTTGTACTTTGTGCATTCCTTCAAGATATGTTTCCACTCTATAATCTCCAATAGGCAGGGTTGTTATTCCAGAATTAGATGAACCTCTATTAAATTTAGGATAACTAAGAAGGGTGGTCTGCAATACAGTTTCGTTGGTGTTGACGTCAACTACCCTTACAACATAATCGTGCGGAGTATCCCAAGGTGCGTCAGCCATATGAAATGCTATAGTCGTTCCATTTGCCACTTGCAAGTTCGTAGGAATCGTATAAGCATTCTTGTTTGTAATAAGTTTGTGAGATTCTTCAGGCCAGCGTTCATGAAACTCATTTGCCATATAAATCACAAAAGTTTTGACAGTCGGCGGGGCCACGAAAGCCTCTGTTTCATAAACAAAGGTTGAGGAATTAGGCAACAGGGCCATTGTTGTATTTTTGACCGAAGTTGCACTATTATTATCATCGGCCGGTAATACATCTGATAGTTGTTGAATTTCATAATGTGAACCATGAGTAGCATAAGAAGGAGAAATGGTGGGTACTACTACTCCTATTTCAGCCAGATAAAGGATGAATAGGATGGTGATAATAACACTGCCCCCTAGGAGTACGGGCAAAGTTGCCGTTCTCATAATTTACTCCACCTTTGCAACCACTGTTATTGTTCTCATATTCTTAATATCTGTTAATAGATTTTAAGATGTGAAAGATTCACTAATTGTGATAGATATCCTACAATAAGCTCGCTAATTATTAATTTTATAGTAAAAAAAGAAACCAGATCTAAATCGGTTTGCGTTCTAACTTAGCAGCAATTACTGAGCTCTATTTCGGATATTAATTAGTCGTTGTTAATTGGCAAGAATCACTAACCGAATTGGCGGCGGTTTTTTCCACAAGGCCATATACCAAAGAACAGAGAGATAATGTGCATGTAAAAATGACGAATTATAGATTACCTTTTTATTCCGACAGGTGTTGACGTGTCATGAATTATGCCCAAGCAGACGGTTTATGGAAGATGTCCGAACTGCAAGACAAAGAGCCAGCTAGAAGTAGTTTCTCGCCATCCAGGGAGGGAGAAATTCAGGTGCAACCAATGCTATCACAAGTTTGGAATGGATGAACTTTAGTTTCCTTTACAATCTTCCCTTGTTTGCTAGAAGTCTAGCTAATCGAAAAAATGCATTTCCTATAAGGCCAGAGAAACAGGCTTGTAGCATAATGCATAATGCACTCATATTTCATTAGTTTCCGATAACTCAGGTACTACACTGAAACCTGCTCCAGATAGAGGTTGGCAGAGGGATTTTGTCTGACAACTGCTTGCTTGCTATCAGAGAATAGGAACGAATAGACGATCCAGCCGGAGACAGTCAGAAATCACGTCGCAACGAACTGCACAATTAAATCTGAACTTCTAAAAGGATTAGGAGAACGCGAAGGTTCGGAGGTTGTTTGCAAAAATTCTAACAAACCACCCATTTCTTTTTGTACATTATTTTATATTACATGGCATCAAAAAATGAGTTAGAAGTATTTTTAGAGTTCTTATCAGAATAGTCTTGTAGAACTACATCACATATACATGCCAAGAACTATTATCCATTAATCTCATTTGTAAATTGAGCATACAATACCTAAAAGGGATGTTGTACTCGCAACAGTGATGAACAGTAAAAAACCTCTCTTATTATTACCTGTAGGGCTGGCTTTCGTAGTATGTACGATAGCATTAGTTGCATCAGTTGGCCCAGCAGCATTTGGACAACAACAACAAGGCACTACTGGCGGTAACCAGAACACGCTAACGCCAAACACGGCAAACAATACCACAACACAACCGACAAGTACTCTTGACTGTCAAACGGCAGCGTCTGCACTCGGAGGTATGGTAATTCCAAATCCTACTGGGGCATGTGACGTAGCTGTGCCACGCCAAGGGCTTCAGGTGCAGGATACTGCCACAGGAGCAACGCTTAACAATCTGCTGGTGATTAATCCACTATTTGAATTTACACCAGTGTCGAACCAAGGAACAACAGGAGCAACCAATCAAGCAACGGTATATGGCTTTGCAGAATTTGCATTAATGGAAGGAGAGCTACCATCGGCAATGAGGATGTTATCTAACTCCAGTTGGAATGTTGTTGCAGTACACAACCACGTCATAGGAGAGTCACCCAGTATGATTTTTGCACACGCAATAGCGAGTGGAGATGTTAACACGCTTGTGAGAGACGCTAGGATGATTCTAGATGGACTTATGACTCAAACACAGTCACAATCTGGTAACCAGGCAACGACAGGCGGCAACATGAGTAGTAATGTTCCAAGTGGCGTGACAGGCAATACTACCACTGGTCAGGGTGCAACGGCAGGGGGCGGTGTCGGCACTTTTGGTGGCGGTGGAGGAACAACTCCAAGTCCAGGAGTCGGCACAACACAAGGCGGCCAACAAGGAGGAGGAGCAACAACAACAGGTGACGGCACAACACAAGGCGGCCAACAAGGAGGAGGAGGAGGAGCAACAACAGGTGACGGCACACCAACAGGTGGTGCAGCAGGGCCACAAGTGATGCCTTAAAACCTGTTCCCCATTAAGAGCGGCATTAGCAAAAATACAACAACAGGCGACGATGGTCCTTTAGATGGTGGTATAGATCTGCATCCAGTAGTCTAAAGCCAGCAGAGCCTCCCTTTTTTCTTTATTCAATCTTAGGATTGGACGATTTGAAAGTAATTATAGCCTGTGTATGTATGTGTAGGTAATAAACAAAAGTGTCCAATGCCTGCTCGCTTTGTGTCCACTCGTTTTCTTATTGCACATATCTCTCTATGGGTGATGGTACCAGGTTAATACACGCCGGTTTGATCGACTCAATATGCTGAATATATCTCGACATAGCACTACCAAGATGCTATGTAGTATAGAGTATTCCACAAATATTGTACGCGAGGAGGGGGCAGAAAAAGACGATGCATGACCGTAGCCATTGATTATCTTTTTTTGATACATTTGCCTTAGCAGAAGAAAAGACGCAAATAATCTAGCAGCTCATTAGACAGTAACACCAATAGTGCCAAAGCTCAATATTCTGAATTATTGTTTTCTATGAAAAGAATACAATGTGGGTGAGAGGCATTGTCTCAGTTTAGTCTTCTTATTTCAACTTCTTTACCCAAGCCTTCGTTACCAAACACTCTTTGCAGATTATCTGCAAGTTCTGGCGCAGTTCGAACAACTACAAAACCCAGATTTAGATTTGTATCGACTGTTTGGAACCAGTTTGGGCGGTATTCCTCTGCTTGGTGACAGAAGTGGGTTAGGTTTATCATATCATCGACACCCTTCTTTTTTATTATCTTCACAAGTGCGGTCATTCTCTCGTGATTTGCTATTGCATATCCGTCAGTAGCTACGCTTATTGCTGTTTGTTTCAACATAATTTTCTTAACTATTCTCTGAGAGTTTAGAAGGTGGTTAGATATGTTAAACCTATCTGAATTAGAAATATTGGTAACTCTCATTAACTTGCACATGTGCCGGCATTTTCATGCTACTCTGCTACCTAAACTGATAAAAATTGGACTAGGGGGATTTGAAGATCACCTAATTTTATGAGTTTTCGTTCGTAAATGTCATCATAGAAGTCTGTGGGCAAAGGGAGGCTCTAGGGGAAAAAGAATCAGAAAAGGTAATACATGCAGAACAACGAATTGGTCAGAGTAAACCCTTCAGATTGTTCCTACTGGAAGTATAGAGAGCTTACAGAATAGTTCAGAATGTCTAAGAATATTTTTTACAGAGTTATCAATCCATAACCCTTATCTTATCGGTCAGGCGTAATCTTTTCTCGACATTATGAGAGTATTCTCGAGGTTATTGCTTTCGCCAACTGCGGCGACAACTGTGACTGCCGTAATAATTGCTTTTTTCCTTTTGACTAACAATATTATAACAGCTAACGCTCAGCAGCAACAACAATCCAACGGCGAACCAACTGCAACGGAGAGTGGAGCAGCAGCGACAACAGTCAGAAGTACTAGGGATAGCTTCAGAGTGCAGGTACCCCAAGGCTGGACTATTCATGACATGAAAAATACGGGCTTTACATTGGCGGCGGAAGTTCTTGAAGGATTTGGAATACTGGCACAACTCTGCCCAGAGGAAAGACAGCAACAAGGAACGCTTGCAGATACTGGTGCCAACACGTCCAGCAGTACTAGTGGCACGACTAGCAACAGTGAGAGCTGTCAAGGAGCTCAGGATGAAGTGATACACATCATACGATATCCTAACTTGGGAGCCAGGATCGGGATTTCTTCTGATGATATTTTTACCCTCATCAACAGGAACACCATACCCAATGCTATTCTAGCGTATCACATGCATAAGCTTGAAGAAGTCGGGTATAGAGACATCCAGATTCTAAACAGTATAGATACTACAATGAATGTTGACAACAGTACAGGTCGAAGCAATACCAGAGAAGTTACAACAATACCAGCTAAGCGTGTAGAAATGACATACAGCACTAATTTAGATCCCAACGAAACGAGGAGAGGTTATTTCATTTTAACTGCTACGGCTGCAACACCCCGCAACTTGGGAGTAATAACAGGATATAGTATTTTTTATGAAGGCAATTTTGCTGATGCTGAAGAGACAACACCCTCTGGCAGTTTAGTGCCTACATCAACATCATTACCACTGCCAGTCAGACAAGTATTTGATTCATTCCAGGTAATAGCAGCAGCTACAGAACCCCTTACAGTTGAGATTATTACAAGTGACACAGAAGGCGTTGCGCCAGCCACTTTTGAGTTTGAAGCAGAAATAACAGGGGGTATGGAACCCTATATCGTTAGATGGAACTTTGGCGATGGCAGCGTAGAAGAAATTGACGAGGATGTCGAGCATACATTTGACGTAGCTGGCACGTATAATGTGGATGTTAGTGTCATAGACTCTACTGGTCGAACTGTATCTGATAGTATACTAATTACCGTTGAGCCACCACCGCCCCTAAGAGCAGTTGAGATTATTACAAGTGACACAGAAGGCGTTGCGCCAGCCACTTTTGAGTTTGAAGCCAACGTAACAGGAGGAACAGAGCCTTTTACTTATAGCTGGGACTTTGGCGATGGCAGCGTAGAAGAAATTGATGTTGATGATGAAACTATTGAGCATACATTTGACGTAGCTGGCACGTATAATGTGGATGTTAGTGTCATAGACTCTACTGGTCGAACTGTATCTGATAGTATACTAATTACTATCGAAGAACCTCCATCGCCATCGCCATCGCCATCACAGCCCTCTCCACCACCAACTTTCCAGGCACCCCCAACGATAGAGGAACCGGAATGATCGCCCTATCCATATCATAGGATATCGCTACATCCTCCTAAAGTAGACTCTGCGGTGAAGACGAGGATGTCCTGAAAACCTTTAAGCGCTGCGGTTAGATCCACAAGGTTTGATTCCGATAACGAAGGGACAGGAAGCGAGAGTGCATGCAAAATCAGCCTGAGCTTGAGAAAGTATAACAAAAGATGGTCAAAGGATAAAATCTGTTGGCGGAGTAAGTGCAGCTGATGACTACAGGCGAGGGCAGAATACGATAAGTGCATACGGGTCAAATGTTCTCGCTTGTAACACATCAACGTCATGAGTAGGACTAACAAAACAATGTAATAATTAATAAGAACTAGCTCAATTTGTTATCCTTATCTACACATATAGTAAACTAGGTGGAGCGGATAGGGTTCGACTCATGCCCTCATCAGATCTCCAAGAAAAGCCAGCTACACCTTTTCTAAAGCGTACGAGATATAGAAGGGGAGAGAATCGTATTCTTCAAACTCAAAGTGCTCTATCTTTTTTCTCGCAATCCAGCTAACACTGCGCTGTAGGAAGAGAGCTTGAGAATTCAGTCAATATTAAATAATAAGATAAAGATGATAATTTAGTTATTCGTCGTTTGACAGACTTGGAATAAGAATGAAGGCATTCTACGGAAGATAAGTATGGGGATCTAGACTCAGGTCAAATGAGCTAGATACGCAAACCAATTAGAGATAACAAGTGGGCTTTTGACGCTCTAGAGCACTTTTAGCCATATGCTGAGTAATCAGATCTATTTCATAGGTGGGATACGAAGCGATTGATACCTGGCGTGTACGATGATGTTGGGGTAGCAGAACCGTTGTTCCAAGAGGGTCTAAGGTATCTCAAATCCAGCGAATATCACGGAGCGATAAAATGCTTTGACAAAGCAATAGAGATAGATCCGAAAAATGCTTTGGCTTTTTGGGGCAAAGGAGATGCCCTGAGGCGATCAAGAAGTTATAATGAGGCGATAAAATGCTTTGACAAAGCAATAGAGATAGATCCGAAAAATGCACTTGTATTGAATGATAAAGGCATTGCTCTGTTAGACTTAAAAGAATACAATGAGGCGATAAAATGCTTTGACAAAGCAATAGAGATAGAGAAAATGACAGAAACAAAACCGATTTATTTCTGCAACAAAGGTTTGGCTTTATGCACGCTAGAAAAGAACAACGAGGCAATTGAATGCTTTGGAAAAGCAATAGAGATAAACCCAAATCTTGCAGATGCTTGGAAGGAAGTAGCATTAGTGCTAAAGAACTCAGGAAGGTATAATGAAGCGATAAAATGCTTTGACAAAGCAATAGAGATAAACCCAAATCTTGCAGATGCTTGGCTTGCCAAAGGATTAGTTCTAAAGGATTCTGGAGAGTATGATGAGGCGATAAAATGCTTTGACAAAGCAAATGAATGCTACGACAAGAACTTAAAAAAAGGCTCAAAAGATATTATTGATTGGTATGGCAAAGGTCATGTTCTAACTCTATTGGGAGAGTATAATGAAGCGATAAAATGCTTTGACAGAGTGAAAGAAATTGATCCAAATCTTGCAGATGCTTGGCTTGGTAAAGGATTAGTTTTAACCCAATGTGGAAAGAGTGAGGAGGCCATTGAACAGTTCAACAAAGCAATAGTACTAAATCCCAAGTCCGTTGATGCGTTGAATCAGAAGGGCAAAGCTCTCTATCACCTGGGAAGATACGAGGAAGCCATTGAATGTCATGACACAATACTAAGGATAAAAGAATATGAAGATGCTTATTTCTTCAGAGGGCAGTCAAAATGTGCACTGGATGATCACACAAGTGCGTTGGAGGATCTCAATAAAGTAAGCGACCAATTCCCCTTTCGAGACGAGAAAACTACGAGTATTGGTCATTGCTACTATGAATTGGGATTCTATGAGGATGCAGAGAACCATTATCGGGAAGCCATAAAGTCAAATCCCAAGTCAGCTAGAGCATATTTTCATTTGGCTGTATTGTATATCAATGAAAATAAATATGATAGAGCCAAGAAGCAATTAGAGTCATGCTTAAAGGTTAACAGGAACTTTTCTGAGGCAAGGGATGCAATTAAGAGGATAGATGGCTCAGGTACGACAGATTGGTACCATTGGTGGTTTGATGGTAAGCATAAGGACAGAAGCAAGAATAATGTCAAGGACATTAATAAGATGAAGGAGAATATTTTTGACTTCAAACCGATCCTGGGTATAATAGTGATGGTATTCATAGCGGATTTTATGATAACGACTCTCATCCTTGCATTTAGCCATCCATCCACCCTCGCTCCAAGTGTTGTAGCGGCGCTAACTTTCTCTATGGTTATTCTAATTGGAGTCCTATTGCTTCCGAGTCTAATGAAAGTCAAGGCGGCGGGCATAGAACTAGAACCCAACTCGTTTGTTCTGACTACAGAGATGATGCATTCTTTGTATGTTCTGGATAAATCTCATCGTAATGTATCATTGATGCGATCCAATAAGTAAACATAATTCGCATTCAGACAACTTTCACAAAGTAGTGGGGAATACCAATTGCAATTGCCAATTTAAGTTTTACACCGAGCTGTCTAATTCGGGCTCACTACTGCCATCATAATCTACGAAAGCGGGTAGAAACAATTCTGTGGAAAAACTGCATCTGAGATATAATATGAAATATAATATCAAACTTTGCCCCAATATTAGGCGTGCACACATTTCTTTTGACGTACCTTCTCACCATTCAGACAGCCGGACAACCACTCAGCAAGATGCTATAAGATAGAAGTACATAAGTGTCTCCTAGCAAATTTTTGCATAACTAAAAGATTCATAGAGGATAGAAAAGAAAGTTGAACTTAAAATGCCTCCAACATTCAGTTAGTGTTTGTTTAGGTACAAGAGATGAAGACAGTAATAACATACTTTAATTTGAAATGATTTGTTTGAACTATGACTATGAAGATGATTAGTTAATCAATAAATTCGATGACCTAACATGCATGTTACCCTAATGCACCCAGATGATCTAAAAGCAATATGGATTTGCCATGAATGCAAAATGAAATTTCTTTTCCACAGCGATGTTGAAGACCATAACGATACCACAGGGCACAAACTGACTGAAAAAATAATGATCACGAGGGTTTCTCCAGCAGAGACATTGGCATAATACTATATCATCGTAGTACGGTTAGACTCGATTATAATATAGATAATTAGTACTGTTGAAGATGCTATGTATTCGTTCTAATTTGACATTCAGGAGCTTATGAATTTGTGAATAGCCTGAACCAGTTACCGACTTTCCATCTTTTGTCTATGCCAGGTTAGTGGTAATGATGAAAGGTCAGTCATTTTTGCTTGAATCTGATTGCCATCTCATTCTCCTTACAGAGGAAGAATGGCTAAATCACTAATTCTGGTTTCCCACTCCCATAATGTTACATTACTTTCACCATTTGGTTGTATGTCATCTATTCCCGCCAGTATTGTACCGCTCAATGGTGCAAGTGGGCCCGAGGGGCTTGTATTAACCTCTGCTATAATAATTCCCTCACCTTCTCTTGCAGCAGGATTGAATTTTACAATCTCGTAAAATGTGAGAGTTGCGGTTGTGCCATCTTCTGTTCTCATGGTTTCTGTTCCCTGAACAGATTCTGTCAGGAATGAGATTAGCGCGCTACCGTTGCTGATGAAATTGACTGTAGTATTGATGTTATTATTTGAAAAAGTCAATGTCCCATTTCCGGTGAATGTTACACTTGTGTGTGCTTGATTTATTGGAGTCTCAGTTACAACTCTTGTTTGTTCTTGCAAGACGGGTTGTTGCGATAGATCTATTCTTGAGGATGTACTATTGGCAGTGTCACTATTGTCGAATATTGTTGTAGGTACTGTTGCTGTTTGGGCTTCTGCTGCTATCAATGGGGATGGCGCTAGTGATATTAGAATTAACATGCTTACCGTTATCGTCATTGTCGCAATTATTTTGGTTGAGATTCTCATTGTCATTTTTTTCTCATCATCGTCCTATAGTCTAATATGGCTATACTATTGTATCGGGGTTTATAATAGTCGCTACTCTTGTAACAGCTTCTGTTCAAACCGCTCCTTCTTAGGTTTCTTCAAAGTTGCTTGTGTTTAGTAGGTAGAACAAGAACACAACATCATACGATTTACATCCTCCTCTAATGGTCTTAGCTAATCCCCAGTTGGAGGGATCTTAGATCTGTATATCGACGCACATATACCTCCATTTACCTGTCTATCTATCTGTTTCAAGTATTGGTTAGGTTACTTTCCAATAGTACCCAATTCTACAGCAGTTAAGAATCATGTTGACTCAAAAAACACGATGTTCCTATCAGTTAATAGATTACCTCACCCAATACCTCCATCAGATAAGCCAAACCCAAAGGCAGCTCAAGCTCTGCAAGAAGGACTAGGAGGTCAGTTTGGAGAAATGCGTACAATGATGCAATACTTTTTTCAAAAC
>DATFCN010000089.1:0-6008 GCA_035253045.1 Nitrososphaera sp. | reverse complement strand
TATTAAAAAAATTAAATTTTATGATATGAAATTATTAGATGACCAGATCACATCGTAGAAACTTATATACCAAGAATTAAATTTCGCTATAACTGACATGTCAATTCATGGTAACTATGAATTGGCACTGTAAATCATGGTATTTCTCGTAATTCAGCCAAAACAGCAGATTTATCCCAAATGGCAGCATATACACTTGTCCTGGCAAGAACAAAAAGGAGGCCTTGGTGTTGGTTGGTTGACTGGAATTTATTCAGCTACAGTACTATGGAAGTTTGCCTCCTATTGGAGGAACGTATCCCTTCAGGTCCTCGCCCTTAATAACATCTTCTTCTGGTGCTTGATAGTCCAGGACACCATGCCTCTGTTCTCCGGGATACTTCTTTTGTGTAGCCAACGCAACTATGACAAAGAGTGCAAAGGCAATGGGCGGGGGGATCATAGTATCAAGACCTGCTAAATCTATCGGTATAACAAAGAACATCAGAAGTCGCAGTGCTGAACCGACTATAAGTGAGGTGACAGCAGCAGGCATATTGGCTTTACGCCAGAAAAGACCTAAGGTCAATGGAGCCCAAGCACCAGCGAATACTATATCAAATGCCAAGATAAGATAGACACCCGGTTGTGGGAGAAGGTATCCCAGGATAAATGCGGCGACCATCATGGGTATAGTGAAGATTCGCGTAGTCATAAGCAGCTTTCTGTCATCCATACCTGGCTTTTTCAACATCCTTCTTAGAATATCTCTTTGGATTATGTTCCTTGAAATTACGCTGGAAATGGCTAGGAGGCCTCCATTTGCTGTAGACATGGAGGCTCCAAGAACCCCCATAAGCATGGCCACTCCAATCGCAAATGGCACGTGATTAATTGCTAGTGTTGGATACGCAGTGAATGGGTCTTCTAGGTTTGGTAGGAAGTATAATGCAACTATCCCCAACATGCTGGTGGGAACAACAGTCAATAAAGTCAGTCCACCACCCCAAAAAGCACCTCTGGAAGCAGTTTTGGGATCCCTGGCTGCAAATACTCTTTCCATAAAATCAAGCGCGACAATGTCTCCGAGCCCTAGTGCTAGAATTCCAGCCCAATTGACTAATGCACCATTACCCATATCTGTAAGGCCCGAAAGGTCCAGATAGCCAGGAGGGGCGTTCCCTAGGATAATGCCAAAATCAACACCTGCAGCTCCGGCTGCAAAAAAGATGAATGCAGCCCAAAACGCCCCTATTGCAAGATATATTTGGAAAATATCTGTGTACGCTGAGGAGAATAGGCCTCCTGCAAATGTATACACTAGAACAACTATGGATGTAATTAGCATAGCCCAAAAAAAGTCAATTTGCAATACTGTAGAAAGAATAAATCCCGAAGCTGCAAAGTTCCCTGCAACAAGTACGGTGAAGCTTATGGCCATTAGAATGCCAGACATACCTTCAGCACCGTTGCCGAAGCGTCGGTAGTAAAAATCCGGCAGAGTTAGCATGGCCATTTTATTGAGGCGTTTTGCGTAAAACGTTCCAGTAAGTATCAAGCATACAGCGAGGCCGATTGGAATTGCAGCCCCTGCCCAAAACCCAAATTGATAAACGAGCGAAGCGTTCCCAAGTGAAGAATTACCGTCAATCGATTGTGCAGCAAGCATTGTTCCGACAAAAAATAAAGGCAGACTTTTGCCCGCAACCATGTATCGTCTACTACTCTTCTTGACAAGTTTGGCTGTTAGTGTTCCAATTATGACTGAAAGGGCCAAAAAAGCTATGATGCCTACTCCGTATGCATTAATTTCAGCCATCTGGCCTAAATATTGACAGTAAATATTTAAGATTTGCCTGTTCAGCCCTCATACTCTAGATTTATAATCAATTGTATTGAACTAGATGGACCTGTAAAATGATCTACGCTGATATGTTAGTGATATTTTTAAGGCAATTATACTTTAAGGAGGAGAAGAAGAATATAACATGTATTCTTCGTCAACTAGGATTGAGGAGTCATGAATCCTGTTTGTTTATTTAATGCATTATACACTGATGTTGGAGACTAAGGCAGTTTAGAGATTTTCTTTGTTTGATTCTTCAACATGTATAATATAGATAATTATTTCTCGTGTGTGTGGATACCGTCAAGGTGTTTGGAAACAAGTTAACATCTAAGCAAAAAGTAAACTAAGGATTTCAATACCAGAAAAGCCTGCTTTACTTCTATGATAATAGAAAGAAGGAAAGAAAAATTACATCTTTACTGCTGGTATACATACACATCTTTGCATCGATTATGGTAATCGCAGCACAACAATACATGTGATCCATACACCTGAATTCTATTATATTAGTAATTAGGAGTTACTTAGGCTTTGGAAGTTGCCGCGCAGCCAAAAACTGACCCAAAGAAAATTGGCATTGCTCTTGGCATCATGGCAGCTTTTGCTGTACTCATATTTGCAGTTCCCCATGCAATAGGGCTGGACATCAGTCTGATGATCCTTGTTTCTGCATTCATTCTTGTCTCTGTCTACATTGTGCTCTCCTTTGAACTCTTGCACAGAAGTTCTGTGGCACTCCTTGGTGCAATATCTATAATCTTTGCCGCGCTTGTACTTGGATCCATCCATGCGGAAGAGAGCTTTGAATTCATCGTCGGAGTCATCGATTACAATACAATAGGTCTTCTCCTTGGCATGATGATAATTGTCGCAATTCTAGCAGAATCCGGTATATTTCAGTGGATTGGTATCAAGGCTAGCAAAATCAGTGGGGGTAATTTGTGGAAGCTGATGCTCATACTATGTACATTTACTGCTGTTGTATCGATGTTTATAGACAATGTAACAACCGTTCTACTGATGGTTCCAGTAACTATCGCAGTATTTAGGATATTCAAGGTCTCTCCTATGCCTTTCATATTGGCGCAAGCTCTTGCATCAAATATCGGCGGTACTTCTACCCTAGTCGGCGACCCGCCAAACATAATGATTGGATCAGCAGCAAACATCGACTTTAACGCCTTTCTTGTACACATGGGCCCTACAGTTGCGGTTTCATTCGTTGTATCGTTGCTCCTGTTGAAGTTACTATTCCGTAAAGACCTGAGGGCCACGGTCCAGAATCTGGATCAGCTTATGAGAGAAGATGAAGCTGTCTACCTCAAAGACAAAAACCTTCTGCTAAAATCAATGGTGGTTCTAATCGGAGTCATTGCACTTTTCGTCCTGCATGGTTCACTTCATCTCGAGCCATCTGTTATTGCCATTGGGGGAGCCGCTGTCCTGCTTGTCCTCACAAAGGCAAGTCCTGAAAGAGTTTTTCATGAAGTTGATTGGCCTACTCTGCTATTTTTCACCGGGCTTTTCATAATTGTTGGAACTGCTGAGCATGCTGGTATGATAGACGTACTTTCAAGAGCTGCTATTAATCTAACAGGGGGTAATCCTTGGTCGACATTTATAATCATAATCTGGCTTTCTGCCGTCTCAAGTGCCTTTGTAGATAATATCCCGTTTACCGCCACCATGATTCCCTTGATCGAGACGCTCAATCTTGATCCAAATATTGGTGCTTTGTTTGGTGAATTTGCTGTCAGCCCCCTCTGGTGGGCGCTAGCTTTGGGCGCAGACTTTGGTGGCAACGGCACGCTCATAGGTTCAAGTGCAGGTGTAGTAGCAGCTGGCATAAGTGAAAAGAATGGTCATCCAATTAGCTTCAATAGATGGTTTAAGGTAGGATTTCCCTTTATGATAATGACAACTGCCATTGGAACAGGAGTCCTTGCCATCAATATTTTACTACATCTATAGCAGCACAATATATTTTCAATAGGACTACCCAAATGTGTCCGTTCCATGCATTGAATAGGCCTCATTGAGTGCCATGCTTTTATATACATCATAAAAAATATTTTACTCATGGCTGATGTCACACCAGCATTATTGGGTTCCTCTATGCCATCGATTAGAAGGATGCTTGTTCCAGTTGATGGTTCTAGTACATCAGTGAAAGCGCTACAATATGCGGCTCATATAGCAGAGCTAGAAGCCAGTGATGCTGAAGTCATAGCATTACACGTGTTGGAAGATGTAAAGCAAGGCGGTGCAATAGGATTGCAGGCCAAATATGGAAATGTACGTCTTGTGGAAGGCTTCAAAAGAGCCAGAAGGGAGGCTGCCTTGAAGTGGATGAAGCAAATTGAAGAAGCTGCAAAGAAAAAAGGGGTACGATTAAAGAGTGAGATATTAGACGGAGATTCAAAAGTCGAAATTATAATAGATTATGCAAATGACAATAGTGTTGACTTGATAGTCATGGGATCAAGAGGTCTTACAGGATTCAAACGACTTTTGCTTGGCAGCGTAGCTAATGCAGTAGTTAGCAACGCACCTTGTCCTGTTATGGTAGTGCGTTGATAGTAATTGCATAAGCCACAATTTAGATTCTAAGTCTTAATGTATGAAAAACAATTGTTTTTAGGCACATAGTAAATACCTTGTCTGTGTAATCTACTAACACCATATAGCAAATACAACAACAAATCCTGCCCAAAATAAATAGTGGATTTTATATCATCGTCATAAGCGGAGAAATTTACTGCTATTATATGGTTCTAAATGAGGTGATTAGTTCTTAAGTATAACATAATCTCTTCCAAATACAAAGCCAACATACCTTATTGATCCCTTCTGAAATATAATCGTCATCTGGGCTTGAATCTCGTCGGCTAAAAATGCAATTTTTCGCTCTCTATATGCGATTAGGATTTCATCAGGGTGAATAAAGAGAGGAATATCTGTTCTCTTTAGCTTTTTCTGTTCGCGCATATAGTTTAGCATCTTTATCACCAATTCTAGATCATGCTTGGTGTCAGGAAGCACAATATTTTCTTGGTACGTAATTATGCTTTCTCCTCCGCTGTCGGTGTCGTTGTTGTTATCGTTACTAGCGCTTACATAATGCTGCGGAGTTGTGCTGCTATTGCTGCTTTTTACAATTCTTGCAATTCTGAAAACAACTGGCAAATTATTCCAATTAGCGTTGAAGTCAGATATTGAATCCATCAATTCCTCTATCCTTGCTTTGAATGGTAAAACGTCATAGGGGCTGCCCGATTTTTGCTTGGCAATTATTCTCTCAACTTCATTTCTGACAGAATCGAGATCTTTTAAGTATTTAGGGAAGAATAGCAATTCTTATCCTATCACCTCTGCTACTTTTAACCCCATGCTGGATGAAGATCGTATGCGAATGTATTTTTAGAGTTCTCTACTAATGGGTAAAAATATTAACATCTATTTTCTGTCGATCTTCTGAAGTATCTCTCAGAAGCGAAAAATAAATATTTTCTCAATTGCCCCAGCATGTTACTCGCAGTAGTCGCTTTGGCTTATTTGGTTAATGGAATTAGCAGGCTACCATATGTGTGTATATGTATGCAATGTCAACTATGTTACCAAAACCACAGGTGACAGTCTATTGTTATTGCTAGAGCACACATGTCCCAATCTATTTACTTATTGCCGTCTTTGCTTATCATCCTTCTAGGCCAGACTTGTTGCAGTCATATACTGCTTTTGATTTTATACTGAATTATACTATAATATCCTGATTTTAAAAAACTGTTTCTATTTAGTTTCATCAGTAGAGCCCGTGTCTGAACTAGAGAGGTGTCATCTTATCTATAAGCCTGCTATAAGTGATCTGCCCGTCATTCTCTTGAATTATCAAGTCAACAGTATATTGAGTTCCATTTAAGAGAAATGTCACTTGTACATCCCATGAATCTCTTCTCTCTTCGGTGGGCAAACCGCCCTTAGCTATAAGCTGGTCTGATGCATAAGGCAATACAACTCTCACTCTAAAATCCTTAACATCCGATCCATAAAGTGCGGCTATTGCCTTTCTAGCAGTATCCTCGATTTCTGCACTTGATTTCACAGGATTCATCTTACCAATATAGCGCTGCTACTCATTTAAAAGTATGATGACTTTCGCAAGGTACAGATGGAATTAAAA
>DATFCN010000088.1:0-17236 GCA_035253045.1 Nitrososphaera sp. | reverse complement strand
AAAGGAGCCGCCCGAGTTTGAGACAGAAAAAGGATACGTTCGCTGCTGGCTATACGAGGATTTGAGAGAGTAACCCTCAACCTTAAAAAGCGAGGGATGCTAAAGAGAGCCTGCTGTCTATAGGTAAATTCATAAAATGACGAGTAACATATTAGCACATTTTCCTTTTCCCTCAGTTCGGGAAAAGCAAAAGAAAGTCCTCGACAGCATCGATTCTGCAATCAAGTCTGGCTACAGACTAATATTTCTTGAAGCGCCCACAGGTTTTGGTAAAACACCCGTTGCGATAACGCTTGCCCGCTACCTTGGGAGCTCTCATATCTGCACGGCAACTAAGGATCTGCAGACACAGTACAGGCGCGACTTTCCTTTCATTGTCGACGTAAAGGGCAGAAGCAATTTTCCGTGTATTGTCAAGGAGGATATGGGACTGGACGAGAGCTGCAACTATGGGCCCTGTATTAAGGATGAATCTTACGATTGCTCATACAAGACTCGACTTAGTGATTATAAGATAGAGGGTCAGGGTACTCTTCACGAGCTTGTGAAACTCGATGCTTTTGCAGAGCGCAGATATGTGGAGAAGATCAGATCAAAACCAAAGTTAGTCGACTTAGATTGGCGGCCATGCCATTATTATCATCAAAAGTGGATAGGTAGTCAGTCAACCCATACTGTCTACAATTATAGATATTTCTTATCGGATATCTTCTATGCGGGCTCAACTCAAAAACGTAAGCTGCTCGTTCTAGATGAAGCACACCAACTGGAAAATGAAGTGGGTGACTTTAGGAGCTTCACCATCCGCAGGAATATGCTTCCATTCTTGAAGATGCAAATGCCAGATACTAAAGTTGATGAAATTGATACATGGATCGAACTCTGCATCAGACTAAAGGAACGCCTGTTTGAATTCACCGAACGGGCCCAAGGTATTATAGAGCGTAGCAATCAGAGAGTGGCATTAGAGCCATACACTGAAAAGAATTTGATAGATGCACTAGAACTGGAGAAGAACCTTGCAGCAGTAATCGATGATATGAAAACAAACAAGGACAATTGGATCGTATCAGGTGTCCAGCGTGATCCTGCTAACCAATTGGTAAAAATTACTCTGACCCCACTCGACATATCTAGCTATTTCGATACGATCCTCGACAAGGGTTCAGTCTCGCTCTTCATGAGTGCTACAATCCTGAGCAAGGATTACCTGTGCAAGACCACGGGCCTTGAGCCCGATAAAGTCAAATTCATCCGTGTTGAAGATTCCGACTTTCCTGTCAAGAATAGACCTATTCATGTGATGAATGTGGCATGGCTTAGCGCCAAAACAATGAGTGCCAGCATGCCTAAAATTGCTCAGGCAGTAGACAACATTATGTCAATACACAAAGATGAAAAAGGTATAATCCATACGACATCTTATTCACAGTTGCAGTTTATCCGTGATAATATTAGCAGGGAGAACGCAAGCAGACTTATAGAGACAGCATCCAGCCTTGACAGAAGCGCGGTACTTAAAAAGCACTATGAGAGCCAGAACCAGACAGTACTGATATCACCCTCCCTTCATCTTGGGGTGGATCTAAAAGACGACTTGTCCAGATTTCAAATAATTGTCAAAGTACCATATCCAGACCTAACTGATAAGAAGATAGCTGCCAAAAAAGAACGTGACCCGAAATGGTATACTTGGAACACCGTCCTGCGGCTTGTTCAAGCTTATGGAAGGAGCATTCGAAGTAGTGATGATCATGCAACAACTTATGTATTGGATAGCAGCGTTTCATTTCTCCTTAAAAATTCTCAGAGTTTGATGCCGCGCTGGTTTACCGAAGCCATCGTTCAATCTTAAAAAGCTTTTATGGTCACACTCGCAAACAAAGTGTGAAGTTTGGTAGGAGACGATAGCTTACGTTCCAACGAAAGAGTGGGCGACACCATACTTGGTGTCAACACAACTATCGTAGCGATTTTGATACTTATTTCGCCTATTTTGTTTACACTCCTGGCATATCCTGACTCTTTTGTTCTTTCTTGGAATGAGGGAAGGGGTGGCTTCTTGTTCGCTTTGGTGTTTATTGCGGCGGAGCTTGTAGGCACAAAATATCCACTTACCAAGAAGAGATTCACCATTGTTGCGTGCCTGGCAGTACTTACTATTTTGTATTTTGTTGCATTACCTTACGGACTTAATGACTTTATCAGGAACGCAAAGGATGCTTACAACATTTCGCTCGTGGATAGCTGGAAGTGGATGTGGGATTTCATTGTAATGACCGTCTTTGCTTCAAGCTCTTTGGCATTGTTCTTTGGCAAAAAATGGTACAAAATAGCATCTGCAGGGGTGATATATCTGGCAGGAAGTGCATTGATACTTGCTCTTGATGCGTTCTTCCCTTTTGACTCGCTTGGGCCTCTACAAATTGTAGTGCCATTTTATTTGCAGATCGATCAAACGATCATTAACTTTATAGATACTTCCATTATTGACCTCGGACCGCAATCAAGTAATAATCCTGCAGACCCTGCACTGGCAAGGGGGAACCTCCTCGTGCTCAATGGGCTCCATGGCCCCTTCGCATTGCAGGTTTTCTGGCCATCGGCAGGTGTACATAGCATGATTATCTATACGCTTGTCATGCTGGCCTTGCTTATCAAGATGGACATACCTATAGCTAGAAAGCTAATTTATTTTGCTGCTGGCACGGCAGGAACCATTGCCACCAATTTAGCTCGGATAGTTTCCCTTTCCGTATATGCGCTTGTGGTAACTACAAACATACAGGAGTGGGAGGCCTTTCACTCAGTAGCAGGCGAGATAATGTTTCTTCCTTGGCTTGCGGTATACCTTGCAGTCGTGATCTACATCGAAAACAAAAGGACGCACGCGTTAAAGACAGGGATATCGAATAGAGCCACCAGCAAGCAATGAATTCAACTGGCTATACAATTATTATAGTTTTAACCTTTATGGGAGGCCTTAATCGGCGGTTAAGGCTTCCAATAGGAGCATTATTTCTTTATTCGCCTGATCACTCCAACCAATAATGCGCTCCGATTAAGACGAGCCCCCGACATGCAACTAGAGAAATATATTTCTGATCACAGATACGTCATGTGGACAAGCTCTACCAGTCAGATTATATACAAGCTTGCTCCCATTGATATACAGAAGGGTTTTTGAATGGTACAAAATAGTTTTCCAATGAAAGAATGGCATCTTGAACATATGGAGAAAACGGTTGTAAAGTACGTTAAAGGTCTGTCAGAGAATGCCTCGGGATGGGAGAAGAGAAATCATAAAAAATACGGGAGCCTCACAAATATCTGCAGACAGATTGACTATGACATTAAACATGGTGTTAGCAACGACCAAGTAACTTCCCTATTTGAGAAGATTCGAACTGATTCATCTTTTTCAACTTTGAGGAAAGGCAACGGTTCAATGGAAAGATTGGCTGAAATCGAAAATCAGTATACCAAACCAAAAATTACTGTGTCACACTGGAGTTAGTTTTATTTTGCAATTCCAGCTGAATTGAAAATGATCTTCCTCCATCCTTCATCTATTTTTGTTCTCTTGATTAATTTTAGTAAGAAATTATTATTTAGATGAGAGCCTCTACAGCCAGTGCTTCGTAGAATTGCCATTTCCGTTTAAATACCAATAATGACCGCTTGATTGCATATGTTGGAACCGGGTAATGATTACCCTGTGGTGGCTGAAACAGACGGGATCAAACTCAAGACAGAAAAAATGGTTGTCGACAAGCTGTACTATTGCATCTATGATAATAAGGTTTTCTTATTTTACAAAGATGAGCAGTCTTTGCTTCACTGCTATGAGGTTCAACAGCCCGATGCCGTTAGGGAAATAGCGGAAAACCCTTCCAACCTTGACGCCATTCTACAAAGACATGCTAATCAGAATAATCAAGATGAGCAGCAATAAACGTTATATTATACCATGCTGAATTATCTCGCACGATGTCGACAAGCACCAATTCAGTCAGGCAAAGCAGTTCGAGCAATGAGATATTCATAGGTAAGAAGCCGCTCATGACTTATGTCACAGCAACACTAGTGCAGCTAGCAAACGAGCCAACAGTGGTTATAAAAGCTAGAGGAAAGAGCATAACCCGAGCCGTTGATGTAGCGCAGATAATCGTAAAACGAATGGACACACTCGGATATAAGATCGGACCTATTAAGCTTGGTTCCGAGACAGTACAGTCCGATGACGGCAAGGTGAGAAACGTCTCTACTATAGAAGTCCCTATTTCTCGTGCTAGGTAAAAAATAATCCTAGGCGATAGGATCCACATCGCAGTGTGGAGCAACATTTCTTTCTCGATACTTGGGCGGAATCCATGAGAGGGTCAGTAGGAGAATATGCTTTAAAGCCAGTGAAGAGGTAATTGAGGATAAGTAGTATCGGAGATAGCTGTTAATCAATATTCAAAAGAAAAGATACAGATTGTCATTAATCCAATCAGAAATTAGGAAACCTTTTTTGAGGTACAGGTGGGCAAACTTGATTGGTGTGATAACTAAAGAGAAGACGCACTCCTCCTCTATTTGCAATCCCCCCAGCACAAAGATTAGATGTATCCTTGCAAGAAAGGATCGATCTCTGCTTCCAGTCTGAAGCTGTCCTGATAAGCTTCGTGTGCACAATACATCTTTTTCTCCTTAGGCCCAACAAAAGTAATATTTTCAGATTCTACAATTCAGCTCATTATCAACAATCTAATCTATTTTATCCTGGAATATTGAACTATTGAGGCGCTGCGTATATTATGTAGCTAATCCCGTAATATATCGCCACGATTGCCAGCCCAAAGAGCATGAGTCGATAATATCTTAACTTAAGGACCAGAAATCCCCTTGAGGCCAGATACGCAGTCAAAGCAAGCCAAGCGTAGTCCATCCAAATGTGAAGCGCAAAAAGGATTACAACGCCTGTGGCGGTACCAAACTCTGCAGAATCCACTATCAATTTTAACCCCGCTGTGAACCACCAGAGAAGAAAAAAAGGGTTAAGTGCGGTGAGTGATAGGCCTACGAGGAAAGGTCTTTTAATGCCTCCAAAGTGCCCCGCATCATACTCCTCCCTTATCTTGGCAATGCTGGCCACTAGCGAGACCGCAAAGGCAAGGATGGCAACACCCCCGATTAATCCTATGACACCGCTGTATTTTTTTGCGGCATCATATGTAAACAAGCTGGCTGATAACATGATTATTAGAAAGAATTCAACAATCGTATGGCCAAACGCAACTTTGATCCCGGACCATCTGTCGTGGCGGGTACTGCAAGCCAGATTAGCTAGAAAAAGAGGCCCAGGTGAGAGTACGCCGGGTGCTGAAAGGGTGATAACCTCTATTCCGAATTGCAGTATATCCATTTCTTCGTGTTGATTGCAGCATATACCTTAATCGTTAAGGTTTTCTCTTCTGGCGAATTGCTTAAAAGGAACAACTTCACAAAATCCGTACATTGGTTGACACCATTCGCACAATACGGCTCATCAGCAAATGGGGCACAAATATGGCATTAGGAAGGAGGCGTCCAGTTGTTGCAGTATTCAGTATGACTCACTACTGCAATTTTTACTGTCCGATGTGTCCATTCGGAAATCCAGACAAGGAAGGGCAAATAGCGCTCACCAAAACCTCTGACCTTACAACAAAGCAATGGAAGGCGATCTTTGATAAGGTGTCAAAATATTGTGTTTGGTGTATAATAGAAGGTGGAGAGCCTACTAGTAGGCCTGACTTCATGGAGCTTATTGAATATCTGCATAGCATAAAAATGCCCATAACGCTTATCACCAACTGCTCGCTCCTGCATTTGATCGATTTAGAGAATCTCAAAAAATTTATCCAGTTTGTCACGTGCAGCATTGATTCCACTTATGAGGAGTCATACTGTAAAGTCCGAGGAGTGTCCCCTCAGGTTTACAGAAGAGTAATGGACAACCTACGGCTATTGACAAAGCATGAAGTGCCACATTATTTTAACAGTGTGATAACAAAATTTAATACGCAAGAGTTCATTGATCAGACTTACTTTGACAAGGCAAAAGAACTTGGAGCAAGTGCAATCTCTCTTACTTTCGTAGAAGATAGATCCGACGTGGAATATTCGCTCTTGCCCGATCATAAAACAATGGTCGAGGTCTGCAGAAGTGTTCTTGATTATATGAAGAAGCCTAACTCAGTTAAAATGCTCATACCTGCAGGCTATTTTCAACAGATAATAGAGCATGGCCGTACGATATTCGATGAATGTGGAGTTTGGAAGAGCATATTTGTAAACGGTAACGGCACGGTTATGGTACCATGTTGGAAGTTCAATTCTCCCGAGAACACATACAGCCTTCTTGATAAAAGCATAGACGAGATTTGGGATGCGCCCCAGTGGGACATTGCCAGGACTTGCCATGATTGCAAGGTGCTTGGTTGCATTTGGACATCGTCGCAACCAATAACAACTCTTGCAAGAAGTTATATGCGAGGCATGCCGAAGATAATTAGACAATACCGGCCGGATCTTGAGGAGGTCGTATGACCTCGAAAAATTTAATCTCAAAGGCGTGATATCTTTCCTCAGATTATGATTCATATAATCGCGGCAGGGTGGCGTTCGATGCGAGTAATCGATACGACAAACTGATCATTAAAGGAGATAAGACGAAATTACAGCATCCTTTACATTGCGTATTATGTCTTACATTGAATGGATACTTTTACCAGGCTCAGTCGCTTTCAAAAGTTTTTCAAACCTTGTTGGTTGGGCTAGCATAGCCTCTTAACTTTGTTCCTTGAAAAAATATACTAGATACTTTACAGAAGGGCCCGAGTCCAGCTGCTAAACAAATGAATCGCAGCCACTTGGGCCGGGTATATTAAGAGGTCTGTAAACAATATAGTGAAATAATTCTAATTTTTTATTACTAAGAACAATTCATTAGAGACAGAAATAACCTGTAAATATCAAACTCGGACATATTATACTACAATATGCTAACCGATGATAGCGAGGGTCTTAGGGTTCCGTTACAGCATCCGGCCTGCCAAGTTGCCGCATGCTTTGAGCGTGCATCTGTCTATGTCGTCATCAAGGAAAGTGATATTAACGCGCTGGGTGTCGACGGAGGCGAAAAACAGATGATGGTAGAAAGGGATGCACTCGCAGATGTGAATGCTTTCAAGCTCATATTGTACCTTTGCGCACGCCACGACTACGACTTTCGATTTTTGCTCGAGGAAAATGAGCTCGAGATAACAAAGAGGCACCACCTAATATTGAAGAAAACCGAATAACATTTACGTTATGCATATATATCGGGGATTAGAGCAGACAATCTCTGTTTTACTATATCGGATCCTTTCATAACTAATGATGACTGAATCCGGTCTCTACCTATGATAAACAAAACCGGGAAGTGTTATTACCATAACTGACACCTCCTTATTAGTTGAGAGGACTTTTCTCATTGTAGTACTAATCCGAACCGCAAAACCCTTGGTCTTTAACTCTTATCAGCATGTTGCTGTAAAATTAAGCCTTGTCTTCACTAAGTATCGGAGGATTGCCTATTCAATAGATGAAGTCCAACCGTGAGTTATATGCCCCCATCCTTGATTTACGAATGACCTGTAGAGGGAAGCGGGTTACAATTATAGGAGATATTCATGGTTGTTATGACGAATTAGATCAGCTGCTTGATGCAATTGATTGGTCACCCAGTACTAGTATTCTGATACTGACAGGAGACCTTATCGATCGTGGACCAAAGATTAAAGAAACTCTCATGTTTGCTATGAATACTCCGTCAGTGTACTCGGTCATGTCGAATCACGAACAGAAGCTTCTTAGATATTTTAAAGGTCGGCAAGTACTAACTATTTCTCTTACCAAGACAATTCAGCAATGCGGAGAGACATTCCTGAAAGACCCACCATTTTTAAAATGGTTAGAATCACTTCCATGGATAGTTAGATATTCAGATGATTCATATGTTGTACATGCAGGGATACGACCAGATAGACCCGTCAACCGGCAGCGGAAGGATCACTGTATTTACATTAGAACGTGGAACCCAAAAACGCATAAGATCTCAAATGAAGGAGTAGACCCTTGGTGGTATGAATATCCTTACGTTTACTCATCGCAGAGGCGTGGTATTGCTCATTCGATAAATATCTTTTTCGGACATCAGCGACACGATAGAGCATGGGTCTCTGACTGGGCATGTGCCTTAGACGGCGGTGTAGTATTTGGCGGAACTTTACGGGCATATACGGAAAACAAAGGAGTTTTGGAAATTAATGCCAAAAGTGCTTATGACATAGACCAACGAAAAAAAGATCATCATAGTGTTCCTCAGATGCATCTTTAATCATTGGAACTAGAATCTCCGGGAAGCACATAGCCACAGCTGAGATATGTATTAGACTACAATATGAGTCAAAGGAGCCTTTTTCCTGTCAGGAGTTCTTGAAGTTACATTTCATCTTAACCCATTAGACCCTTACATAGGCTGGCAGTATAGGCTACTAAAGATTATCCAATTTTTTCTAAGTTGCGACAATGCGTTTTTATCCGTACTTTCGATAGCCCATTTAGGATTAGCATAATCTTTGGATCGCTTAAGGGATCTCTTCTTTTATCTTTCGTGCGATCCTAACCATATCTTCGTAGGGGCTGACCTTCCTCGAAGGCCATTTCCCATCCGGGCTGTCATCACGGAACCGGGGCACAATATGAACGTGCACGTGAGGCACAATCTGGTTTGCAGCTATCCCATTATTCTGACCTACGTTAAATCCGTCAGCGTTCACTGCTGATATTATTGCCTTGGCTATTTTGGGAACTAGAGAATACAATTTGCCCACTTCAGCAGATGGCATCTGAAGCAATGTCTCGTAGTGTTTCGTCGGCATAAGTAGGGCATGTCCAGGATTGATTGGATATTTATCCATCAGGACTAGAAAACCGTTGTCATACTGGATTTGTACAGAGGGTTCTCGCCCCTCTATTATGGAGCAGAAGATGCAAGTCTTGCTCATGCTATAAGTGTAAGCTTATGTACAGAATAGTTCTTATTTTTTGCTGTTGAGGATATGAATTTTTAAATAGACCGTCGATCCGTCTTTCATATACATGGCCGAAACAGTCGAGTTGGATACCTTTGACATGACTTTCTCGTTTAGTTGCCCTAAGTGTGATTACCTGAATGAAGAGATGCCTGCCAAGGATCTTTCAAGCGGCAATGCAGAATGTGGTATGTGTGAGACAGTTTTTAAGGTGGAAGGAATTGATGCTGTAAAGATAACCGCGACTCTTGAGTAACCGAAGAATCTTAAAATAGGCTCCTAGGTCTCGATTAATACATTGAACCTGCAAAGTAGAGAGACGATCGAGGGGCCAGAGAGAGCACCACATCGGGCAATGTATAAGGCCATGGGCCTTACAGACGAAGATTTAGACAGGCCTCTAATAGGAGTGTCTTCAACAAGTAACGAGGCCACTCCGTGCAATATTCACCTTGGTCGCCTTGCGCAAAGTGCTAAGCGTGGCGTAAAAGATGCGGGATGCACGCCCAGAGAATTTACTGCAATTGCAGTTTCTGATGGCATTGCCATGGGTCACGAGGGAATGAAAGCCTCCCTTGTTAGCCGCGAGATAATCGCAGATTCTATTGAAGTAATGGTCAGAGCCCATCAATACGACGGCGTAGTTGGTATCTCAGGCTGTGACAAAAGTTTGCCAGGGACTTTAATGGGTATGGGCCGTCTGAACCGACCCTCGATATTTGTTTACGGTGGGACGATCCTCCCCGGTTTATGGAATGGTAAACAGGTGACGGTTCAAGATGTATATGAAGCAGTAGGATCTTATGGTGCTGGAAGATTAACCCTGCAGGAACTCACCAGCCTTGAAAATGTTGCCTGCCCCACTGCAGGCTCATGTGCTGGTATGTACACAGCAAATACAATGGCGTCGGTTAGCGAAGCGCTCGGCATGTCACTGCTAGGCAGTGCTTCGGCTCCTGCAGAGAGCGAAAGGAGATTTGAAATTTGCTATAATACAGGCAAGGCTATAATGGGCCTCCTCGAAAACAACATTAAACCTCGAGATATTATGACCTTTGAAGCCTTCGAAAATGCAATTATGATGGCTAACGCGATAGGCGGCTCAACAAATGCTGTTCTGCACCTCCTTGCAATAGCAAAAGAGGTTGGAGTTAAACTGAAACTGTCAGATTTTGAAAGGATTCGTAAGCGCAGCCCCCACATTGCGGATATGAGGCCTGGTGGAATGTACAATATGGCCGATTTGGACAACGTCGGTGGCGTGCCTGTGATACTTGATAGTCTGCTCAAGAGGGGATTGTTAAACGGCGATGTCTTGACAGTCACTGGCAAGACTATGAAGGAAAACATCGAATCGCTCAAGCTTAACTTGAATATTGATAATATGGTCGTCAGACAACTTGATAACCCTATAAAGCGCGAAGGCACGCTTAAGGTCCTTAAGGGCACCCTTGCACCTGAGGGCGCGATTTTGAAGCTTGCTGGAATACGAACAAAGAGTTTTGTAGGCAGGGCGCGGGTTTTTGATGCAGAGGAGGATGCATTTGAAGCTGTATCAAAGCAGAGGATAGTGGAAGGTGACGTAATCGTCATTCGTTATGAGGGACCAAAAGGGGGACCAGGGATGCGAGAAATGCTAGCGGTAACAGCAGCTGTTGTAGGACAGGGCCTGGGTGAAAAAGTTGCCCTGGTTACAGACGGAAGGTTTTCTGGCGCGACTAGAGGGTTTGTGATAGGCCACGTCGCTCCGGAAGCGATGGTGGGTGGCCCAATTGCTTTGGTAAAGGAACACGATCAGATCTTAATTGACATGCAAAAAGGCAAAATCAATCTCATGGTATCAGCAAGAGAACTAGCAAAGAGATTGAAGAAGTGGAAGCCTATTAAACCAAGATATAGGGTTGGAGCGCTTGCAAAATATGCAATGCTAGTCGGATCTGCGTCAGAAGGTGCGGTAATGGCTTCTATCAGATCATAAAGCTTTAAATTTTTATTTCGCTGCTCGGACGATCATAGGTAGGAGGCTAGCATGAGCAAAAGTGATTACCTTTGGGGATCTTACAGGCAGTACCGTAAAGGTGCAAAAACTTTCTACTTCTGAAAATCAATTTCAAATTTTTGAGAAGTTATACTTACTATATGAAAGGGCCTTTATCTTAGAGTCACTAGTTGGACCCGAAGAACTCGCTGAGATGTCTGTTATTGGCTTTGACCCTAAGATCATAGTAACATGTGACTCTAGTAATTTTATTGTCAAAGACAGATTTGGAAGGATCATGCATACCGCTCCAACTAAGGACCCTTTGACTAGTCTTCGAGAATTAATGCCTAAGGTCAACGATCATCGCTTCCGCTATGTAGGCGGAGCAGTCGGATACATCAACTATGATGCCATCCGATTGTGGGAACATTTACCAATCCATAAAGACAAAGAAGCGAGTAATTTTCCGTTGTTGGAGTTTGGCATCTATGATGATGGGATACTCTTCGATCACAAAGAAAACCAGGCTTACTATTTTTTCCTAGGAAACTCTAGGTTAAAAGAGGTCGAGCAGAAAATGGCACAGGTAAAACATGTAGCTGCCCGATTCTCACATTCTGCACTCAGAAGAACAGCGAAAAAGACCGACTTCATAAAATCTGTGAGAAAGGCCAAGCGCTATATATACAATGGCCACATTTTTCAAGTAGTTCTAGCAAAGAGTTTCAAGTTTAAGATCAAAGGCAATCTTATTGATCTGTACTCAAAACTTCGAGTAGTCAACCCCTCACCGTATATGTATATGTTAAAAATGTCTCAGAGATGCATAATAGGCTCAAGCCCTGAAATGCTAATTCGTGTCACAAAAGACTATGTGGAGACGTTCCCGATAGCAGGAACGAGACCAGTAGTACAGGATGAGCATAAGAATGAAAGAATGGGCCAAGAGCTGATTACAGATGAAAAGGAGGTAGCCGAGCATACAATGCTCGTCGATTTAGCAAGAAATGATATAGGAAGAGTCTGTGAATACGGTACGGTTAAAGTCAAGGAATTCATGACTGTAAAGCGATTCAGCCACGTGCAACATATTGTTTCGCATGTGGTAGGTAAGATGCAAAAGAAATTCGATTCCTACGATTGCGTCAAAGCCGTCTTTCCAGCTGGAACTGTCTCAGGGGCTCCTAAAGTTCGAGCAATGCAGATAATAGATGAGCTCGAGCCGTCTCTTAGGGGTCCCTACGCTGGAGCAGTAGGTTATTTTTCATTCAACGGCTCATGCGACTTCGCAATTACGATAAGGTCGCTCTTTGTGAATGGCAATGATGCATATATTGAGTCTGGAGCCGGGATCGTTATCGACTCTGATCCAGGACTTGAGTGGGCAGAAACAGAACATAAGGCAAATGCTATAATTTCCGCCCTAAAGGAGACAGCATCTCAGTAAGATTTTTTGCTCATGGTGTAGATCATAGTCAGTCCTGCTTTGGTTTAAACACTGCGAATAGAAGGAGGGAATGTTCAAAAAAATATAGAAGAGTCACTTGTGACCTACATCACATTATTACGAATCAGAGGATAACAAAATCATATAAATGGTGTTCATATCATATTTTAATAATAATACGATGCATACCATAATAAAACTTGGTCAAAAATGAAGCCTGACACCGGATGAAAAAGCCTAGTGGCTCGTTGGTGGCCTTGCAAACATGTTGCTTGCATCTATATGGTATTCTACAGCAAGCGCAGGATCTTTCTGCCTTCCAGTAAGTATGCCGACGACCACATCATCCTTCTTGATTACCTCTTCCGTCCGTAACTTTCTAACGGCTGCTGGGACGGCGCCTGAGGCCATTTCGCAGTCAAAACCATTTAATCCAACGATCGACATGCCGTCGCTCATTTCTAAATCGCTTACCTGAACCACGACTCCATCGGTAAAGTCGAGGGCACGTAAAGCCTTGACAATATTCGCAGGTCTGCCTATCTGAATTGCAGTTGCATGTGTCCTAGGTCTGATCCCTTTCTTATCCAAGTCAGCATAATAGCGGTCAATAATTCCAAGATCGGGCCGGCCATCATTCCATCTCAGAGGCTGGTTCTCAAACAATCCATTATACAAGCTGTACAATACGTTTGCTCCTTCTGCATTTGCGACAACGAGGCGAGGGATTTTCTTGATCCATCCCCATTCATACAGCTCAATTAAGCACTTTCCGCAGCTTGACGTGTTACCAAGTGCTCCTCCTGGATAGACTATCCAGTCGGGTGGATTCCAATCAAGGTATTCGAGGACTCGGTAAAGAATGGTCTTCTGACCCTCAAGGCGAAACGGATTGACTGAGTTGACTGTGTATCCACCGGTTTCTTTCGCCTTCTTAAGAGAAGTGGCAAGAGCATCATCGAAATTCCCTTGCACTTGGATGACTTGCGCGCCGAACTGGAACGCCTGTCCAAGCTTGCCTGGAGCAATTTCACCTTGAGGGATGTATACGTCACAGGCCATACTTTCGTTAGCCGCATACATTGCAGCAGAAGCTGATGTGTTACCAGTGGAAGCACAAACTATTCTTTTTACACCAAGCATTTTTGCATGGGTCATTGCAGTTGACATACCATTGTCCTTAAAAGATCCAGATGGATTGTATCCTTCGGGCTGAAGAAACAAGGTGTTATGGTCCATACTCGCATAATCAGCTACTTTGCTCATCTTGTATGGCTTTGAAAGGCGGCCCTCAGAACCGTCAAGTGAAACAAGTAAATGAGCACACTCTTCAAAATCCTCGGTATCGATGCCAGCGAAATTTACTAGTTCGCGGAAGCGCCATACTCCGCTTTCATTGTAGATGTTGCCCCCGTGGTCCCTGCGGTGGTAAAACTTGTCTATTAGGCCGGGGCTTTGCTTCTCGCTATATATTATGTCAAGAAGTGAGCCACATGGGCATCTGTAAATGTCATTGTCAATATCGTGAGTTAAACCACATGAAGGATTGATGCATTTTTTGACCGCACGTTCATTCACATTACGGATGACTTGTGATTGTTATTTAGACGTTATTCTACATACTGTCATTATTTCTTGGTGGTTTTTTCGTACATTTTCAGTAGCTGCTGGATGACGCCATCCATATCATCTTCTCTTACTTCAGGCGAAATCGCATGCTTAAGTAGATTGCTCACGGTGCTGGAGATCTCGGAACTTACTTCATCGAAGCTGTCCATGTCGCTGTAACTTTGTTGATAAAGCCTCCTCAATCGCATCGCATACATGTGCGTCTGCTCATTCATGATCACATCATAACTGCGATTGTTGACCTTTATCTTCTCCTTTATCATGATCTACACGTAACCAGGTTATAGGCTTTAAAAACCTGTCTACATTTAATCCTTGATCGTTAGCCCGATAGAAGGGAGAAGTTCCCATAAAGGCCTGTCACCCCGGTTACAATGAATAAAGGTACAGTTCTAGTTTTATACCAATTAAATCATCAAGGCTGGGTGCGATAATAATAAGAATGCCATTTGATAACAAGTGGGTAAAGCCACAGGGAGAAAGCGTTGGTCATAAATTGCTTGAGGGCATCAAGCCACAAGCACCACTTAAGCCGAGGATAGAAGAAGCACAGAAAAAGTTGCATATGCAAATTGCAAGGCTGGATGGAATAGCCTCAAGGATGCAGGAAAAAGATAAGCTTATTTTCAAGCGTGTTGTACTTGCGATGCAGAGTCATGATTCGTCGCATGCAAAGGTCTTATCAGGAGAGCTTTCACAGATTCGGAAAATGAATAAGATGGTCACATCAGCGAAATTGGCTCTAGAACAGATCCAGCTTAGGCTCAATACAATGACGGAGCTTGGTGATGTGGTAGTGACGCTCAGCCCTGCTATGTCTGTGATAAAGGGGTTGCAAAGCGGATTATCAGGAATGATGCCAGAAGCAGATCAATCATTTGGGCAGATATCGGAATTGCTGGGAAACATAATGACAGACTCGGGTCAGATACCAAACAGCGAAATTGCAAACTTCAATACCATAAACGAAGACACCGCACAGATAATGGAAGAAGCGAGCGCCGTCGTCGAAATGAACATGAAGAACAAGTTTCCAGATCTCCCCTCTCCGAACCTAGCTGCAAAGAACCTAGAAGCCACAAGCTACTAGCGTTCCCTCATTATTTCGTCTTTTTTTTCTTTGATATCTTTTGGACCTGTTTTTTTATCCTGGATATCGTAGGATAGCTATAACCTTTTTCTCTGTATGTCTTAATCATGGCCTTCCAATTACTTAACCGCCAGTTTGCCTGGTCCTCGGTTAATGAAAGTGTTTCCCTTTTCACAAGACTCTTTCGTCCGGGCATCAAATAGCCGCCGCTTTTAGCTGCATACCGCTTATATGCGAAGCGCAAAGCAAAAAGTACGTCAGAGACGGGAAGCGAGCCAATGTAAAGAGAGATTTCTCTGCTTTGCTCATCTGTAAGGTTTAGTCTGATGACAACCTCCTTTCCTGGCATATCTATGGACATTCTACTAACCCTATATTAATACATATTTCTAAACTCGAGTTTAGAAATATATCCCTACAACTGAGTTATACCGAAATTTTAATTAGCAGCTCAAGCTTGCCAGACTTTATGGCGGATTCATCTTTCATTCGCACTTGCATGGAGAAGATACTTGCAGGAGGTGCTGTCAGCTTTGAAGAAGCAGAGAATCTGCTTGACAGCAATGACATTATAACACTGGCTGATTGTGCTAACATTATCACTCGGACGTTTAATGGTGATAAAGTCGATGTAGAAACCCTAGTGAATGCAAAATCGGGCAGGTGTCCAGAAGATTGTTCGTTTTGTGCACAGTCGTCATTCTATGAGTCAAATATCAACAAGTATCCGCTGTTGTCTAAAGAAGAACTAATTGAAAGAGCAGAGGAAGCAAAGGAGAATGGGGCCACAAGTTTCTGTTTGGTGTGTGCTTACAGGGAGCCCCCTGAGAGGGACTTTCAGCAGATTTGTGAGGCAATAAAAGAGATAAGAGCCAAACTGGATATCGAAGTCAATGTGTCACTCGGGTTCATGACGTCGTCTAGGGCAAGAGAGCTAAAGAAGTTAGGAGTGAAGCGTTACAACCATAACCTAGAAGCGGCAGAGAGCTATTTTTCCAAGATCTGTAATACCCACGAATTCTCTGACAGAGTAAACACTGCAAGAATTGTTAAAGAGGCGGGATTGCAACTATGCTCTGGCGGCATCATTGGCATGGGTGAAACTCCAAGGCAGAGAATAGAACTAGCCTTTTCTCTTGCGTCACTACATCCCGATGAGGTTCCGGTCAACATTCTGATGGCCAGAGATGGTACTCCATTGGCAGCAATTAAGCCTATAGATCCTCTCGAGGCAATCAAGACAATTGCAGTGTGGCGCTTTATCATGCCGGAAATTATTTTAAAGATAGCGGGTGGTCGGGAGGTGCATCTCAAGGATACTGATAAATTAGCTCTTAAGGCAGGAGCAAACGGCATCATTACTGGTGGCTACCTGACGACAGGAGGTAATGCGGCTAATAGAGACATTGCGATGATCAGGGAAATTGGGCTCAAACCATAAGACTGCATTCGTTAAAGATCGTCTCGATTTCCTTGAAAATAACGGGCTTTATCGTCGCCTCAGAACCGTTGTGGCAAGAGGTCCAACTGCGTTAGTGGACGGGAACGAGGTTATCAACCTATGCTCCAATGACTACCTTGGGCTTTCCACAAACAAGCAGGTAAAGGACGAAACAATTGCTGCTCTACATGAAATATCCCAGTGTAGTTCGAGGTTAATCGCAGGCAACCATCCAAAAATCGCACAGCTAGAAGACTTACTTGCGCGTCATCGCAGGACGGGATCGGCTTTAGTATATCCAACGGGGTATACAGCGAACTTGGGTGTGCTAACGACAATTGCAGACCGTAATTGGACAATTTATAGTGATGAATTGAACCATGCTAGCATAGTTGACGCATGCAGGCTTAGTGACGCGACAATCGTTGTGTTCCGACATAACGACACTGAACACTTAAAGGAATTGATGGGATGTAGCAGAGGTAGAAAAATTGTGATAACTGAAGGTGTCTTTAGTATGGACGGCGACATTGGAAAACTA
>DATFCN010000087.1:0-14342 GCA_035253045.1 Nitrososphaera sp. | reverse complement strand
GCTGGTTTTACTTCCTCGCCTTGAAGAGAATGAAGACAGCTATTGCTCCCATCATGCCGCCAAGTACCAAAAGCACTTGGATGGGGAAGCCTCCTGTTGACGTCTGCGCTCCTTCGGGCGCTTCTGCAGTTACTACGGCATGCCACGAACCGCCTGACTCTTCAGCCCTCGAATACCCAGCTATCTGTATTTGTCCGCTCGGGGGAGGGGTTGTAGACTGTAAGTTCACGTTCACTCCATCAATCGTTGCAGTTGCAGTTTTCTCTTCGATCCCGTGGGCGCCTTCTCTAAGACTACTCTCTCCAAGAGAATATACAGATAATGCTTTGGCTCCTCCAGTTCCATTCAAACCCACACTACCACCATACGCACCAACCGGATCAAAGAGGACATGCCATGAACTCATCGGAGCGTTAAAGTCATCGAAGTTTAAGATTGGTTCATTCAAAACCTCCATCGCTTGTGTATTCTCAAATTTTTGAGCTAATGCAGGGTATAGCACCTGCAGGAGTCCTAAGGGATAATTGATGTTAATCTGACCTATATCCGGAGCATTCACAGTTAGCGGTTCATTTATAGTAATACCTCGCCATTCCAAGTCTACCACGCGTGGAGCCTGGTCACCTTCTCCTCCTTGGAGCACGTAACTTTCCATAGTTGGTTGGAGGTCAATTCTGTAAGAGATAAGAGTGCTAGTCGGTCCTCCTCTTAAAACCCCTGAGTACGAAACAGTAGCCTGTGATGCCTGAACCGGGCTGTCAGCCTGTACAAAAGCTCTATTCAGTGCAGCTATCACACCACTCAGGCCAGTGTTATTGTCTTGCCCAGCAGCAGTCCCATTCAGCGAAAACTCAACACGCTGCAGCTTGCCATCAAGTTCCTGTGCAAGTGAACTGCCTGCAGGATATTCCAAAGTAAGGGTCCTAACCCCAACGAATGAAGCGTCAGAAAGATCGGTAGCTGGATTAAGAGCTGCCGCCAAGTCAGCAGCATAAGCCTGATTAGCAAAAACAGATATCAACAGTATCGCGAGTATTCCAGAAGGTACGAAGGCGAAATACTTCACAACAAGACTTCTGTCTGTCTAGTTTATAATCTTTATTCCCTGATTCCTTATCCTGAGTGATGGTAGTAACAACCATTACGCTTGACTGAAAGACTATTCTTTCCAAAACAACTGGAATGCGAATTACTTCTCAGATTTCCGAAACTGATGGTTTTACTCCCTAGCCGAAACTTGCTATGATTCCACTGCGAGCAGACATAATATAATGCAGCTGTTACCTACGATATCATTTGACGATCGCAGTTCTTGCGGGCGGAACGGGATCCATAAAGCTGGTAAGAGGACTCGCCGCTCTTGAAAAAGATATTGTTGTCATTCCAAATGTAGGAGACAACATATGGCTATACGGACTTTATATATGCCCTGATATTGATACAATGGTTTATGGACTTGCAAACATGCTCGATCGCAAAAGAGGATGGGGGATCAAACGCGATTCCTTTCACTGCCTCGCCCAATTGAAAAAAGTGGGTGTTCCCGCTTGGTTCAGTTTAGGTGATAAGGACCTTGCTATGCACTTGGTCCGAACAAGCATGATGAATGAGGGTAAGAGTCTTACTGAGATCACTAATTTTTTTCGAAAGTGCTATTCTATTAGCACACGAATCATTCCAGCCACGGATGAAGAAGTCACTACAACGATTGTGACTTCTGCTAGAGGAGATATGCATTTACAAGATTTTTGGGTTAAGCATAAAGGAAGACCCCGGGTGAGTGGTATAAGGTACGATAATGCAAGCGACAGTCTAGCAAACCCTGCTGCCCTCGATGCTATAAGGCGATGCAGAGCCGTAATAGTTGCACCAGCAAATCCTATTTCAAGCATTGGGCCAATTATCGCCCTATCAGATCTGCGACAAGAACTGGTGCAAAACAGGGATAAAGTCATAGGCGTTTCCCCGTTAATCGGTAGAAAGGCAATTAGCGGGCCAGCAACAAAGTACATGAGGGCAGTGGGCCTTGAGAATTCTTCAATTGGAGTGGCAAAATATTATTGTGATTTTGTTAGCAAGTTCATAATCTCTGAAAAAGATCGTAATATGAAATCGCAAATCGGAGCCCTTGGTATGCAAGTTTATGAAGCTAATATAACCATGAAAGCGAGAAGAGATGAAGTCAGACTTGGTAGGCATCTTTTGAAGCTAGTTGAAAATAAATAAACCATGATGAGGACCTTTGCGATCGTTCCAGTAAAGCAGTTCAAAAACGCAAAGACGAGGCTATCATCAATCATGGATATGGACGAGCGTATTCGTCTCTCCCTGTTAATGCTAGAGGATACGCTGCAAATTCTTTCAGCTGTCCGCTTGCTGAACGAAGTAATTATAGTCTCAACAGACAAGCATGCAGAAGAACTAGCGATAGAACATGGGGCAATTTTTGTGCGGGAGGAAAGGGAAAACGGTGTCAACTCCGCAATCGCCTTGGCGGACAGGTACTGCATAAAGAAAGGAGCAGACGCAACGATCGTTATCCCACATGATTTGCCCCTTATTAATGAAACCGACATTTCCGACGCATATTATCTAGCTCAAAAGGAGCCCGAATGCATAGTAATTTCCCCGTCGCGTAGATACGACGGGACGAACATGCTCTTAAGAAAACCTCCTTCAGTGATGACCACCTTCTATGACTTAGACAGTTACAAGATGCACATAAGGGCGGCTTTGAAACTTGGCATCCCCATAAAATACTTATTTTCAAAGAGTCTTATGTGGGACATTGATACCCCAGAAGATGTTCAGCAGGTAATAAGGGAAAAAGGAGTTACTGCTCGAAGCATTAAATTTATGAAATCAAAATTGTAAACTCAGGGGATTTTACCTGGCTTTACTATGGACTTTTATTTTAGAGAGTAAACCCCACTGTCTGTATAGAATACCTCAAATGCAATTAAATCTGTTCCGAGCTTCCTGCGATCGTAAATCTTTGACGCGCAGGTATAAGGTAAGACATTCAACTCAATGGACTGTTGTAGTTGTAGTTGTAGTTGTTGTTGTAGTTGCTAGTGGTCTCGCTACTTGCAGAAATCTACGCCCTACGTGATTGAAGCGGATCTAATAGCCTATGCAATCATTAGCTAATCTTGCGGAGTTCCGAGTAACATACAACAATGTGCATTTTTTTTGTTTGTTGATCTCATTTATTGAATTAAAGCCTACGTTGCGTCAGTCGCCAATTCACAGCTGATGCTAAAACCATCCTTGGACAAGCCGTAAAACACTTCCGCATTCGTCTCGCCAAAAAGAAAGAAGAAGTAGCAGTTTGACTCGAGTTCTCGTATTATATTAGCAGCTGACGTTAATATTACAGGATGTAATAGTTCCAGACCTATAGATCCTATGCATTGCGATCTGTTCATCAAGGCGCTTGCAGCCATTGAACCTGAGAGGATTATGACCCTCGATAACTTCCAACAAGCTTCCGGGATTAGTAGCAGGTCCGTGGCATTAAAGGTGGTTGACTATTTAGAGTCTCACAACATAGGTTGCATTTCGAGAAATAGGATTAAATTTTCAGGATCTGACAAGATCCTTGCAGCACTGCTTGCAATTCAATTGGGAGGTGATGTTGAGCATGTGTCAGCCTACCTCTCTTGGAAGGACTTTGAAAAACTTGCGTCCGAAATCCTCATTTCATTTGGGTATCACACTATGAATAACCTAAGGTTTGTTAAACCCAGAATGGAAATTGACGTTGTTGGAATAGGTCCTGATGGATTTACAATAGCTATTGATTGCAAACACTGGAAGAGAAGCAACCTCTCGTCCATATCACTTTTTTGTAAGAAGCAGGCCGCAAGAGCTAAGCGACTAATCGAACATGACAAAAGCATATCTCATGTCGTCCCTGTCGTGCTGACTCTACATTCTGAATCAGTAAAGTTTGTCGATGCAGTTCCACTTGTTCCAATACATAAGTTTAGAACTTTTGTTATGGATCTCAAAGGTTTTTTGTCTGAACTATACGTAGTGTCAGCAGTAGCAGATTCTAGCGAGTCAGAACTAGGAGGATAATATTAGCATTACAATAAAGCTAGCAACAGTGACTGCGAGAAAGATTTTCGTTACATCAACTGACCTGTCAAGTGCCCTAGAGTAATCTTCAAACTGCTTTTTCCCCATCACTTTGATCGACGATTGGGTAGAGGCAAGCTCAAAGGATGATCCAATAGCCTCCTCTTCCGCCTTGCGGCAGAGTTGAATAAACACTTTGGCAATTTCATCGGGGTTGGTGGTAGTCCCAAGTGCAAAATAGCCTTCTCGAGTTCTCTTGCCAGACGTGGAGTGAGTATCAGAGCTACATATTTCAAGCATAGTTGTATTACCATTTATTTTGGAAATTATATGGTCTCGAGCTTTATTCTCCATATTGTTAGAGTCCGCCCATCCTATGGCGTAATTTCTATTCTCTATGTTTAGGACTAGTGCTGCAAGTCCGCCTTGCCCCAATTCCTCTGTCGGTGCCATCTTATAGTTGATATCATTTGAGTTTGCAAAACCTACCTTGAAATCCTTCTGGGACCGCTCTTTCAACTGGTTCAAGCATTGCTTTGCAGACACGATTAGATCATTTCTGTTGGAATCGTTAAGATGCTTGCCCATTGCATTATGGCAATCAACTACCAAGACATCTGAAAATCCAATTTTCGCCCCAAAGGTTTCAAGCTCTCTGCTCACGCTCCGAGGAATATCTTCCATCCCCGCAGGAGCAAGAGACAGCATTACAATTGCAGTATTGCCAAATGCGATACCTGTTGAAGTAGAGTTGTTTATTTTTACTTGAACCGGCTGGCTACACGTACTTCCACTTTCCTTTGTGGTCATCTGTCCTAGGTCTTTTACATATTTCTCTACTTCTTTCTTGGAAGGGATGTTAAGCGAATGGTCCGACACACTATGCATTACTAAGGCTCTTTTTGAGAACTTCTCGTAAATAAGATAGGGGAGATTACTTCCTCCCACCATGCTAAAAGGACCCGGGTGAACTTCGGGCAGAACTATGGCTGCCTGCTTGCCTGCAAGGAGGAACCGAATAACCTTTGTTGAAATAATATTGTCTCTAGCTCTTGCTTCAATCAGTCCCTCTAAAACATCCACCTTGTTATCTGACCAGGCCACAAGGAAAGCACGTAGTAATCCAAAAGTGCTCTTTACACCCGGTCTTCCAGCTCTGTCTGCGATAACAGTCCATACGATGCCAATTGCTAAAAGAATGGCCCCAAATAGAAATCCCGAGTTACTTTCCGTGACAACTGAGTAGTACGAGGAGGGGGGAATGAATGAAAGGAAAAAAATTAGAGGTTGTATGAATGCTACCGATATTCCCCTAGCAGTGCCGGCTCCAAGTACAGAGATGAATAAACCTATCCTAAATCCCACTGCAAGCAGCATCCCCGCAATAACATAGTCCGTTGAGGGGGGTTTTGAAAAAACAAAATCTGCAGCGAGGCCTAATAGGAGGGTAACCGACCAAAATACATTAGCAAACGCAGATACGTGTGCTATTTTTGAGAATTTGTGTAGTGGTGCACCTCGAAGCGCAAGATAGTCAAGGAAATGGGAGGCAACTAGACATATCAGACTAAGCGGGAGGTACAGTACGAGGCTTGCGATGCTTCCCTCATGAAGGTTGTAAATGTGAGATACTACAACAATGATTACGGCGCATGCAATCCAAATAGTATATGATACTTTAGCAGATGAAGGATTTATTCTGGTAACAGACCAGCGCCTATGAATGTTGGATACGTCGTCGCGCCGAGGTGCAAGCATCAGCCATATTCAACCGACAGGGAACACGATCCTTATCAGGATTGATGCTCCAATTACCGCGCCAGCTACGCTTAACACAATTTCAGGCCTGACTTTTACGCCTTTAGTCTCATCTTCAAAAAACCTTAGAAGTCCTGCGCTTGAAGCAGGAAGCGGAGCATTTTTTTTCTTACTGCTCATAGGTAGCAGTTTAAGTCCATGCGCTTAAATACATTCCGCTGACATACAGCTATTGTGCCGTTAAGGCCTTAGTCTTCTCCAAAATTACGAGGTACCTCTCGAGAAGCTCTACCCTTTGCATTTGTTGCGAAATGTCATCCTCGGCTCTTAATTCTGATGCCATCATCGCTATCTTTTCTTCAATTATGGATGCTAGCGATGTCAAAATTGCGGATCTTCGAGCTGAAGAAGAAGAGGAAGAAGACACCTTATCGCTTTCTGCGCCTGACTGAACGCTTGCTACAGTTTCTTGCTTACCACAATTAATGCAGGTAGTCTTATCTCCAAGACGCACTTGGACTCCACTGCACTTAGGACACGGCTCGCTGCTAAGCGTTCCTCCTTTCGTCAAAATAGAGGCTCCTTTCTTGATCATGCTGACATTATCTTTTGAGTACTCCATTGTAGAAATACTGTGTGCTGCTGACAAATTTTTTCTTTATGCATGCAACGCTTTGGATAATATGAAGAAGAGGTCATCGCTTTGAATTGGTGGTGCATATGTATCCACCTGCAGAGCTTATTAAAACTTGAATCTCGAAGTGCTTCACGTCTGTTCTCTTTATTCCACCAAAAAAGAGTTTGCTTTTAATTCTGTAAAAAATATCGGGTTTGAGTAGCGAGGGGCCTTATTACGTTGAGCCAAGACGGTTATTTGCACTAATGGCCATGAGTATGGAATACATTGGAAGGCCGGTGGCTCTTACCTCGAGTTTTCTTGAAAAGTGAAGCGAATTATCCCATTTGCAAGTATTTGTTTTTGCTCTTATTCTCTGCGTCTTCTTTCTCTATAACCTCGAGGGTAAGTGTGGATCTAACCTCCTTGCGAGTTCGTATTTCGGACTCAGCATCATCTAAATCCTTTCTTGTCTCTGCTTCAACCTCTACGACTAGGTCATAGATAACGCTCTCGTCGCCACCGCCGTCTGCAACAGTATAAACTGCGGAAACAGCAGGATGCCGTTCGATTGCATCTCTAACTGCTTCTTCTAGTTCCTCATCTACCTCTATTAATATGAACGACTTAGCCATAATTCAGTGGCTCCGTCCTTTTCACTGATTATATTGCATAGTTATAGTATTTATCAATAAAGGAAAATGCTATGGGCCCTATGTAGCAAGCCCTCATCATTTTCTGTTGAATTTGAATACGAGGCTCTTCCCCTTGGGTATGCAATTAAACTGCATAATAGAAGTCGCGTATGTTCAATTCCTTAAAGACTTATTAACATGACTTGGGAAAAATGCCTACCTGATGGCGATTACATGTAAGAAATGTAGTCTGCCAGACCAGTTGTGCGTTTGTGAAGAATTAGGTAAAGGAGAAGCATGAATCGTCGTCCGCCTAGAGACGAGGCGCTTTTCGAAAACAACCACCACCATTATAGAACGGTTGAATCCAAAGCAAGGTGACATGCCCCGGATAGTCAAGGAAATTAGAAGCACTTTTGCTTGCGGCAGAACAATGAAGGATGGATTTATCCTGCTTCAAGGTGACCACAGGGATGACGTCCATGCTTATCTTGCCAAGGTCTGATTTACTGAACAGGCCATCAAAGTCCAGTAAAGGTCTTTGCAGAACTCTAGCTTACTTTCTACTACACGAAGGCATTTAAACCGGCCGGGCTAGACTTTGATCGGTGCCTAGGAACAACTTTCGAGGACAGCGAAGACTGGAGAGCCGTAATGATGAAACGGTACGTATTGCTTCTATTGCTCAAAAGGGGATTACTTCGGGTCGGTCAACTTATGCTGAAATGCGTGCTCTTGACAGGCTAACTAGCCACAATATAAAGACAAAAGTCCAAGCAATAAAGAAATCTCTTAAGTTGAATAGTAAGCTCGAAGACCTCATCTCAAAAATTTCTGCGGAAATGCCGGACAGTTATACTAGAGTACTTACTCCTAACGGAATCGTGCGACGAAAGGAGCTTGACCGCTTACTATTAATCGATGCAGACCTTGTCATTTGTCTAGGAATGATAGGACCAGAACTGAACACACTAAAGATATCTGATTTGATACAAACCATAGAAGATCTGGTCGAGGAAAGAAGAAAACTAATTGATTCGCTTAAAGCCTCAAGTGGGTCTTGAGTCCCTTGTAGCGATTCCTTATCGTTACCTCTGTGACGCCAGCTGCTTCCGCTACATCTTTCTGAGTCTTGTTTTCCCCGTTCATTACGCAGGCGACATATAGCGCAGCTGCTGCTAACCCCATTGGATCCTTGCCTGCAGAAATCTTGCCCTCCTCCGCTTTCTTCAGAATTTCAAGTGCCTTGCGTTTCGTCTTCTCTGACAGGCCAGCTTTGCTTGCAATCCTTGCGACACATTTTACTGGATCTACAACAGGCATCTTGAGGTCTAACTCCCTTATGAGTAAACGATAGCACCTTGCTACGTCTTTCTTCTTGATATTGCTTGCATTTGCAATATCTTTTAGTGTCCTAGGCGTTTCCGTGTCACGACATGCAGCATAAAGAGCAGCGGCTACTAGCGCAGAAATAGAGCGCCCGCGCACAAGCCCCTTCTCCAGAGCCTTGCGGTAAACATATGCTGCCTTTTCAATGACCGCATCCCCTACTGCAAGCTTATCTTTTAGTCTATCAAGTTCCGAGAATGCTTGACGAAAATTACGGTCTACTGGTTCATGCACCTGGCTTCTGCTGTCCCATGTCCTTAGCCTTTCAATTGTACTCTTCATCGAAGCTGACAGGGGTTTTCCTGATGCATCTTTGTCAACCGGACCGATTATCGTTGCAAGTCCCATATCGTGCATAGCAAGAGACGTTGGGATGCCTGTTCTACTCCTATCTTCGTGCTCTTCTTTTGAGAAGGCACGCCATTCAGGTCCTAGTTCTTCGATTCGCTCACTCACAACAAAACCGCAGTTACCACAGAACATCTCTCCACTAGAATTGTCAGTTACCATCGAGCCCCTACCGCAGCGAGGGCAGCGATCACCAAACATGGAAATATCTTTTACCATAATCTCACCAAATCTTTGGCTATCCTACCCCAGTTATATAAATATTTTATACTATTATATAAAGTTTATGTTCAATAAATTACCATAAGAGTCGAAACTCACCTTGGCTTCCGACGCTTTCGCCTTTCTACTTTGGCGTATTTCTTGCTCTCCGATCTCTGAGCACTGTATGCATGAGTCCTTCGGACATCACGTTTCCGCAATGACTCATTTTGATAGAATGATGGTATTATATATGTATATGAAGTAATAACAACTGGTATTATACCGAACTTAGCCTATTGTTGTTTTAGTAGAGAGGGATTGTATAGGCGTTGGAGAACGTTATAAGGTCCGGCAAGGAGCATAACCTAGCTGATGTTAATAATACTGTACCTGATGCCAATGAGTTATTTTTAGACCAAAAACTAGACCTTATAACAGCTGGAGCAAAGCCCTTTCTCAAAGAGCATCTATTAACCAAGATATCAAGGGACAATTGCACTGTAATTATTAATTATCTCTTGGCTTTGCAGACAGAGACAAATGTATCCGATAATTATAGGTTTGACATTATCCACAAGCTAATGCAGCTTGCAGAGTTTCATAATCCTAAGGCTTATAGAGATATAACAAGGCAAGACGTTTTAGACTACTTAGACAGACTTGAAACCAGACAGAGTTGACCCCTTAGACAAGTGGAAAGGTTCTTACAATCTGATGAATACTATTCCGCTAAGAATTTTTCAGATGGTTGTACTATCCAGATATCTCACCTTCCAAGAAGCGTCCCATTCCTCAAGTTATGGTTCATATTCCACAGCTAAAGCGTAAGGAGATTCGTATTTGCAAGCCTACTGAATTATGGACTGAAGAGACGACGTATTATTTTACAAGTATTGTCCGTCTGTAAGAGATAGACGCTGGCATGCTGTACTACTTGGGAGGGCTAATAATAATAGATAATGAAAAAACTATAATCTGGGTGCCCACAGATTGTCAATTATTATTGCTTTTATTCTTCTATTATTCTTCATTTTTAGTCCAGAACTTCAAGCTCTTCATAACCAACATCTTTACCATATAACATAGTATTTTCAAGCAACGGGTGTTTTTTCAGAAAACTATTCCTCTCGACTTTAGTCTTTAGCCTGCGATATTTCTCATTTTCTTCTTTTCTATCATTAACCCATTTCACAGCCTTTTCTATATTCGACACAGCAATCTTGTAATCCTTATGCTGTTGCTTTGTCTCATTTGCACTGTCGCTTATTATATTGTCCTTCTTGCAAGTGGTGAAGCTATAGCAGACATAGAGTTTGTTATTTTTATTATCACTATTTCCATTCATAAGGAATTATCAGCGAAGACCACATATAATTGGGGCCGCTTCTCCTTTAAGCGCTCAAGAGTCATTGGCAGTATTCGATCTATATTGTCTCGCCATATCATTTCTCTCTCATTTTAGAGACGAAAGGCTTACATACCTTCAACAGGAGATATCTGACGGGAGAATATAGAAAATGGCTCTAGAGTCGGGGGAGAAATTAAAAGTACTAGATGAACATATAGAGATTCTAAAGCAAGATTTGTTTTTCTCGATGGCAGAACGCAAAAGCGAACCTGAAAAAAATAATACGACTCATAAAATCAACAGAATTAAGCAAGAATTAGATAAAGCCGTACAAGAGAAAATGGCGGTGAGTCAGACTTATTATGGCATTATCAACAAAAGGGTAGCTCATAGTGCTGCTAGAGTTTAGTGTCTTGGAAGAATAGAGTTTACTAGTTACGCTGCAATGCAAATAATACTCGATAGCATCGGCCGACACAGCCTATCTTAGGCTTAACCGTCGCCCTAACAAAATAGGTCTGGTCTGGTGTGTCACTCTCCATAAAGTATATTTTAAGCTCTCTTTCCAATGTTGCTGACATCAATAGCAACACTTTTTACTATGCCCAATCTAGATGGTACAAATTCTTCCATATCGGTTATTGAACACAACCATTAAATTTGATTAACCACAGACTCCAGGATAATGCAGAGCGATAACAGAATTCCGAGATGGATCGTTGAAAATGATCCATCGTGGGAGAAGTCTATAGATTCTGATCTGGGTACTCTACGATGGACCAAGAAAGGCACTCAGATACAGGCGCTATGTCATCCCACTAGTATCTTTTGCGAAATTGTAGGACAACCGGATCCAACGGGCAATATTCTTGATCTTCGAGGCAGAATTCAGACAGGTAAACAAGCATCACTTCGTTCAGGCATTGAAGACATTAGGAAATATCTTTCAAGCAGATACCTGAATCCTGGCATAAACGGACAACCGCGGTTTGACCTAAAAAAGACGTGGAAGAGCTGATTGTTTGGGCTAGGTCATTATTTGTAGGGTTTGTATCACTAATTCCAAGAACGTAAAGTTTGACCTGAACGATTTTCTGAGGATTTACGAATGGACCAAGGAAATACAAGCCCGTAACTCGACTATCGTGTATAGCAATTCATTTCTTATCCCAGTCTTGAACATTTTGTTTTATAAATGCCCTGACTGTTAATTCTCCATTGTCGATAGAATATTCGATTCAAAAGCTGGCCGAGGAAGCAGTCAAACTTGTTAAGGGTGCTAAGGTGGTTGGTCTGGGTAGCGGAAGTGCCGCTGGTTTCCTCGTAAGGCAGATGGCTAAACTTTCAGATAAAGAATCAATTGAATTTGTACCGACTTCGCTACAAATCAAGCTGGAGGCAGAAAAAAGCTCGCTAAGAATAGGAGATGAAAATATCATCCCATATATCGACATTGTTTTTGATGGCGCTGATCAAATTGATAGCAAATTTAACATGATAAAGGGAGGAGGCGGAGCGCTGCTACGAGAAAAGATCCTTATCTCTGCGGCGAAAAAAGTAGTCATAGTTGCGGACGAGTCCAAGTTTGTAGAGGCCTTTGACCGGCCAGTGCCGATTGAAGTACATCCAATGGCACGTTCGGTAGTATCCAAAAAGCTTAAGGAAATGAGAGGACAGCCAGTCCTACGACAACTTGAGAAGGGCTATCCATTTGTAACCGAGAATGGGAATCTCATATTAGACGCATACTTCTCATCAGTAAAAGATCCAAGGAAATTGGAGCAAGAGCTGAAGAATATTGCAGGTGTGCTCGAGGTAGGACTATTCACAAGAAGAGCAGATATCTACTATAAGGTTCGGCACGATGGGACGTATGAGACACTAACATTTTAGTAAACGGGCGGGTTTGAATATTACAACTTTCGATCCTTGTGAATTTGGCGTTGGAAAGATCAGGTGTAGAATACTTAAACTACAATCTCAAGTTCAAAGGGATTATATCACTCATCGATATTTTTATAAGTGTTTATTGAGCAATTGGGCCAGCTATGTCTATTTGGATACTAACATCGCTACTACCTTGGTTGCATTCTCAACTAATTTAGGCTGTTGTCCGCAGATCCTCCTTATTCTTGGTGAGTCTTGTTATATCATTAGCTGATTGATAAGTTGTCTCCTCCTTCTCCGAACAGCTATCTAACTGATTTCAGTTATGTGCAAGTTATAAAAGAGGTGACGACCTAACAAGTGTGGCATGCACTCTGTGTGTGATGTGATTACGCCCTATGCCTCTCCTAATTGTCTAAGTGTACCTCGCAATTACAAAAGCTTGCGATGAGGAAATGAAAAGTAATTCCTAATAGGCGTGAGCTGGTCGTGGAATAAACTGTCCATGCCCCAGGGCTTCGCTTGCCACCTGGCCATCCTCCATCACGATGTTGCCTCTCACAATGGTCATGATAGGCCATCCACGCAACTTCCAACCATCATAAATTGTGTAGTCAGAGTGCGATTGCAACAGGTCAGGAGTAACAGTCTTTTCTAAGTCTAAGTCAATGATTGTCAAGTCCGCGTCCGAGCCTGGCTGAATAGTGCCTTTCTTTGGATACATACTGAATATCCTTGCAGTGTTGTAGCTGGTAAGTTGAGTGACCCGTTCTATGCTGATTCTATCCTCATTTACTCCCCTGCTCAATAGCACGGGGAGCATCGTAGCAATGCCGGGGAATCCTGAAAGGGCAGACCAGATATCTCCAGTTCCTATTTTCATTTCAAGCCGGTTGGCGACATGGTCAGTTCCAACCGTGTCGACTATACCATTTCGCAAGGCGGACCACATGCTCTGGACATCACTTTTGGAACGTATGGGTGGCGTCACCTTCCCATTCAGGTTGCCATACTCGGTGCTATGCGTCAAATAGTGAGGGCATGTTTCAATGTAGTAATTTGACTGGCCTTTCTCTCTCTCTGCTATTATTGCATCAATTGCAGCGGTTGAGCCAACATGCACAAAGTAGAGGTTGGAGCCTCCAGCTTTTCTCCCAAGTTCTGAGATCTTGGCGATGCTTTGCGCTTCAGAAGAAGGCGGCCTACCATAAGACCATGCTTCAAGACCTGTCATTCCTTTCTCTCTAGCTTTGCGCATATACTCTGAACAAACTAGAGGATTCTCTGCGTGTACCAATATCGTTGAATGCGTACTTGAACCGTGCTTTAGTATTGAAGACATAAATTCATCAGTCATATCGACTTGTCCATCCATTAATCGATACGTTCCGGGGCTCTGATCCATATGTATGCGACCAAGATCGCCTCCTAGGCTCATGTAGATTTTCAATGAAGTGACGCCAAGCTGCTTGAGATAAGGAATATCGCTTAGCTGGTCCGGCCTTAGAATTGAGGCGTGTATGGAGTAATCAATATAATGGTTGCCTCTACTTGCTTGCAACTGTTTCGTTATGTTTTTGTCGGCATAGCGATCATAAAGCCTTAGCATCCTTATCATCGTTGTGACGCCACCAATGGCAGCAGATCTTGACTCTGTCCTTGCTGCGTCGTTGATCGGAGTATAAACACCATAATGCACGTGAGGGTCAATTGCCCCAGGCAGCACATATTTACCTCGAGCATTTATTTTTCTCGAGGCAGAAACAGAGTCAGCGGAAATAGCAAGCGATTTAATTTTGCCATCTTCAATCAATATGTTTGTATCTTCCATTATTCCCACTCCGGGAACGACAGCAGAAGCATTAGTGATAACCAGATCGCAAGAGTTCTCCATCTAGCGCCTGATAGATTGATTACCGGGCACCATAATATCTTATCCTCTGCGTGTATCTAGATGTTTTATATGTGGATTATCCGGCTGGATACTACTACACGGGCTGGTAGTTCAGGGGTAGTAATGCTCGCTTCGCAAGCGAGAGGTCGCGGGTTCAAATCCCGCCCAGTCCACTAATTT
>DATFCN010000086.1:0-18928 GCA_035253045.1 Nitrososphaera sp. | reverse complement strand
ACAACTTCCAGTGTCGACTGGACACTAGAAAGCATAAGAATAGAAAAAAAATTAAGTATGATTCCACAGAGTAGAACATAAGACTTGTTGAGTCTGTCGAGGAGGATGCCGATAAAGAAAGGTGCAAAAATATACGGGAGGAAATTTGCGGTGCCGATCAGGCCGACCTGCGAATAGTCGGCCGCAAGAACATCTCTGGCAAACACTGGGACCATGGGCGAATGCATCCCGTATGAGGTCCCTACTATGGCTGAGCAGATTGCAATGAGTACGATAGCGTGATTCATTGCGCCCCTACTATCACTTATATGCGGCTACGATTATCGCGCCACCCATCATTCTCCTCTCAAACTGTACATGGGAAAATTTTTCCTTTAGCATAGACTCAAGTTCTGAATTCTTGGGCCAGCGTACATACGTACCGTAAAGCGTTTTAAATTTCAGTCCAGCTCTGCCAGCTGCTAGATATGCGGAGATTCCAAGAAAATATTTTAGATATACAGAAACCATTGCTCTCAATATACGGTTATCTGGCTTGCCAAGGTCGATTATTATGAGCCAGCCACCAGTCTTTAGCACTCTATGCATCTCAGCTATGGCCTGTTGAAGGTGTATCGAATCGCGAAGAGAATAGCCGCAGAGTACAGCATCAAAGGTACCCTTGCGAAAAGGCATATACTCAAAGACACCAGAATAAAGTGCTGCTGTCTGCTGCGTACCATGCAAGTAATTCTTGACATTGGTAAGCATCTCCAAGAGTGGGTCATACATCACAAGCTTCGCATCACCATCAGCCTCTGAAAGGGCTAAGCGTGACATGTTTCCATAGCCAGAACCAGCGTCAAGTATAATATTGCCCGGCATCACGTGGCCTCTAATCCCTCGTAGCCGGTATTCCTCGTCCTTCCCAAGCGAAATAACCCTGTTGACCTTATCATAAACTGGAATTACTGCCCGTAACACCTCTATCACTTCAGGCCAGTAACGACTTCCAAGACCGGACAACTTAACTGGCAACATCTATCAGGCCATTATTATAGATAGTTTTACAACCACTCCAGGACCCTTCTTCCTCTATCAGTAATTTTATGGTCAAAGATCTTGGACTATCGTTCATATGGCCCATACATAATTCAAGGCGCCAGGTTTAATATAGCTCTCAAATAATTTTAAGTCTTTCTTGTCTTGAACTGCTTAATGCGGAACCTGCAGTAGACATTAAGCAATAGTTGATTTCCCTATGCGTTGTTCGTGGCTAACCTTGAAATGCTGGTAGTTTTCCTATTTTTTGTTCTATCGCAGAAGTCTCCTACATTGTGGAAAGCATTAAGAACTCCTAATACCCCTGTGGCTCTCGCATGAATTAAAGCTCAGTAGTGTTTCATAGGTTTGGCAATATAGAAAGGCAATTATCTTGCTTTTACTTATGCGCCGGCAGCTTGATAAACTACCGCTGCCCAAAGTGCAGTTCCTTACATTCAGTACAAGTGGACAAAATATTTGATGGGCGTCTAATATTTCGTTGTTCTAAGTGCAACATTTGTGCAATAGTACCGCGGGCAGACAGCACTGACGAAGCTTACCTAGAGTTTCTCGACCGCTGTGAGAGCGGGATGGGTATCGCCTATGCAGACGATCTAAAACTATTGATGCAAGAAGAAAAGATAATTCGGCCTTCAGAAGAAATAGATGCTCTTCTATCAGCTGCTAAAGTTAGAGGTGACTCACTCCTTGAGCAGACACTGCGTTCCCAAGAGGACTACATTGTTGACTTTCAGGCGTTAGACGAGCCTCCGCCGGAGTTTGGATGTATTATCAACGATGCTCCGGTAGACGAGGCCATAATGAACGTCTTGAAATCAAAAAAGATCGACTATCTTTACAAATTTCAAGAGGAAGCAATCAGGAAAATCCAGGAGGGGAATGATGTGGTAATCACAGCGCCCACTGCTTCAGGTAAGACTGAGGCTTTCTGCATCCCGCTGCTGCAAAGTGTTGCATATGAACAACTGTTGCACTTTGGCTCACTTCGGAGTGGCAAAGGTAAAGTATCTGCAATTTTTGTTTATCCAACTAAGGCACTTTCACGCGATCAATTGCCCAAAATACAAGAGATGGCAACCCCACTTGGTGTGAGGATAGCTATCCTTGACGGCGACACGTCGGAAAAAGATCGCAGAGTCATTATAGACTCTCCGCCGGATGTTATTATCACTAATTTTGATGTGTTGCATTACCACATGATGCATAAAACCAAATTCTCATATGTACTCCGAACAGCCAAATTTCTGGTGGTTGATGAGGCACACGTATACACAGGCATCTTCGGATCAAATGTACATCACATTATTTCAAGGTTAGAGAGGCTTGCTGGGAGTAAACTCCAAATCGTTGCTGCATCAGCTACATTGCCAAATGCTGCTGAATTTTGCCGCACTCTTTTTGGCAGGAGTATGCATGTAATTAGCGGCAGGGGCAGACGGGGCAGGATAAATCTTGCGATAATATTTCCTTCCCTTAGATCCTACAGGTCGTTGACGCTAGACCTGCTCAGGCAGAGCACAAAGAGAAAGCATAAGACTATAGTCTTTGCCAGCTCACATCTTAGCGCCGAATTAATGGCCTTCTATGGAGCACGGCAGGGGATTAACATCAGAGTCCATCGTGCAGGCTTAACATCTGCGCTCAGAAAAGAAACAGAACAACAATTCAAAGGCGACCAACTAACGGCTATATCTGCCACACCCACCCTAGAACTAGGTATCGATATTGGAAGTGTTGATGCTATTATTTCTAATATAGTACCGATTAACAGGCTTTTTCAGCGAGTCGGACGGGCAGCAAGGAGAGGTCAGCAAGGATACGCGTTTTTGGCACTTGGCAATGATCCAATAAGCCAGTATTACAAGACGCACCCAGCAGATTATATGGAAGATCAGGAATTGGCATATACAGACCCAACGAATCAAGTTGTGATGGAGTATCAAGTACTAGCAATGGTCTGCGACAAGCCATTACGGATCGCAGAATCTAAGCAGATATGGGATATACTCCAAAAGCTTGTCTCAAAGGGCGTTGTCAAAGTAGCTGGAGATAGATTCGTGCCTGACCTGAAGAAGGCTTTGAAGGTGCTTAATGAGTATAGCATTCGAGGCATAGGGACTAAGGTCGACATCAAGTTCAATAACAAGATTATAGGCGATCGCGCATTGCCACAGGCACTTGAAGAGCTTCACCAACACGCAATATACTTTCTAGGGGGTCGACGCTACAAAGTACGAGAGCTCCATTTCCAGATAAACAGTCAGCCCTATGCAGAACTGTCGCCTATTCCATCCGACTATCCGTATTACACTAAAGCTTTAACTGATGACTGGCCCTCTATTTTAGAAGTATATGAGAAGAAAGTAGTTTTTGGAGTCGAAGTTGCGTACTGTGCTCTCAACATCCAAAAGAGGGTGCTGGGGTATGTCAACGTCGAGATTGGTCAAGAGGTGGCACAAGGAAAAAAAGTGATGCTTGACAAGCCGCTAGAATATGAGTTCCCCACAAAAGGATTCGTATTTAGAGTACCAAGACCGGCACGTGTCTTACAAGCAGTGGAAGACGAACAATACATAGAAATGAGCGGATTTCACGCTTCAGAGCACGTCATAATAGAGGGGAGCGCCATGATAACAGGCGGCGCTTCACGGGACCTAGGAGGCATTTCACTTGGCTCTTCGGGCTTAATAGTTGTCTATGACGGTAGCATTGGGGGAAATGGAGCTAGTAAGATTTTGTATGAGAGGCTTGAGATTGCTCTAGAACGGGCGCGCTGCATATTATCTGAATGTGCCTGTATAAGCGAAAGTGGCTGTCCTCGTTGCACATATTCCTATCGATGCGGTAATAATAATGAGTATTTGCATAAACGCGCTGCGATTGAAATTTTGAGTAGAATAGTAGAAGGTGAAAAAGCTGAAATAGGTGAGAAGATCTGGGGCGACAGAGCTCTTGTCTGATAGGATAAAGTTTAAGAGTAGTCATAGATGGCTTTAAATAAAATTGGAAGAAGTCGTCACTACTACTGCGAGAGCAAAGTGGCAGACGCTTGAGCACAAGGGCGTTGCCTTTCCTCCTGAATATCAACCAAGAGGGATCACAATCAGTATCAGAGGTGAAAGACTGTCGCTAAACCAGGATCAGGAAGAAATTGTTTATGCGTGGGCGAAGAAGAAGGACACCCATTATATCCAAGATCCTATATTCCAACAAAATTTCCTGAACGACCTCCAAAAACTCCTGCCGCAGAATCACCACGATGTCACGATAAATGACATAGATTTTTCAATGGCCTACCAGCTTGCAGACAAAGAAAGAGCGATAAAAGAACATGAAAAAGAAAGATATAAGAGCCTTTCAAAGGAGCAAAGGAAAAGCATCGCCCAAGCAAAAAAAGCAGAGCGTGAAAGGCTCAAAGCTATTTACAGTAAGGCAGTGGTAGATGGCATCGAAGTTGACGTCGCAAACTGGCTGGTTGAGCCGCCAGGATTATTCATGGGTCGCGGTCAACACCCCATGAGAGGCCGATGGAAGCCTCGAGTAAGGCCTCAAGACGTTACACTTAACCTAGGCGAAAATGCGCCAGTGCCGGAGGGTAATTGGCAGGCTATCATTCACGATCATTCATCGACATGGCTTGCTACTTGGATAGAAAACCTGACTGGGAAACGCAAGTATGTCTGGCTTCACGACTCTGCCGCGCTCCGCCAAGAAAATGATAAAGCCAAGTATGATAAGGCCAAAAAACTGGCCGAGCGGGAGGGCAAAGTGCATAGGGAGGTCATACGTAGAATGATGAAGGGGGACGGCAAGGTTGCAACAGTTGCCTACCTGATACTAAAGCTTGCCATGAGAGTAGGCGATGAAAAGGATCCGGAGGAGGCTGACACTGTTGGAGCAAGCACGCTTAGAGTCGAGCATATAGAGTTCCCGCAAGTAAGCGGGAGCCAAATCATAGAATTCAATTTTTTGGGCAAAGACAGTGTCCCGTGGCAAAAGAGGTTGGAAGTAAGTACGGAAGACACAAGAGCACTTTATGATAATCTTAAAAAATTTATGCAAGGCAAGAAACCGAGCGATCAGATATTTGATGGTATCAATTCGCGTAAAGTAAACTCATTTTTACAGCAGATAATGCCAGGACTCACCGCCAAGGTCTTCAGAACATGCATTGCTACAAGAGTGGTGCAGCGGCAACTATCAAAGTCAAAAGTTGACAAGAATTCTCCTGAAGCGCAGAAAATTTATGCGGCCAAGAAGGCAAACCTTGAAGCTGCGATCACATGCAACCACAAAAAAGGAATCGATCCAAAGAACCCTGCAGCTAGAAAAGCAATGGAAAAATTTGAGGAATCGATTACTAAAAAGAACGAGGCAATAGCCAAGCTTAGGACTGAGATAGGAGCCAAGAACTGGAACACAGAGCGGCATGGGAAGAAATTAGAAGAAAGGATAGAGAAATTACAAATGCAATTAGTGCTTCAGCAGGAGACGAGGGACTACAATCTTGGCACATCACTACGCAACTATATCGACCCGCGGGTTTTGAAGGCTTGGCTCAACTACGTCGAGCTAGACTGGACTAAAATATACACTTCAACTCTGCAGCGTAAGTTTAAGTGGGTTGAGGGTTACAAAGACAAGAACTTTAGAACATTTTATCCAGAGATACGAAATTAGGCAGGTCAGAAGACTTATATCGTTTCCAGTCTTCTTTTAAAGATTGGTAAACTCGTTTTAATGTTATCGGGATATCATTGGAAATATGGGTCCAGCTTTTTAATCCCGGTAGTGATCATTCTTATTGTCATTATTAATATAATCCCTACATCAGCTCAGCAGAGAGGCGGACAAGCCCCTAGTTCCGCCTCGTCACTTTTTATTGCATTGTTTGCAAACGGCGACTCGCTTGTGGAACAAAACGTCGTCATCGAGGATCCTCTTGCAGAACAGATAAGGATCAAACTCTTTGGAGACGATATTAGCGATCTTGTAGTCGCTGACTTTGAGGACAATTCGGTTGAATTTAACAGAGGAGAAACGCCAAGTGAGATTGTCGTCAACAGGCCAAACGCTTCAAATCTCAAGATTAGTTATACTACTTCAGACTTCTTGTCTAAAGACCGAAGGGAATGGATATTCAGTATTAATTCGACAGTGAGCCTCTCAGTCAAGCTGCCTCCTGATAGCATATTGACGGATCCTGGACAAAATCCGTCGATAGTGCTTGTAGGTGATCAGCAACTGCTTACATACAAGCCAGGCAACATACGGTTCGTATATGTGATAGGAACTTTGGGCACCGAAGAGCAGGCAAATATAGTCATCAAAGCAGCCGAAACTACAATGGTTCAGATAAAGGACAGCTATCCCGGCATTGTCCTCACAAGTGCTAACGATCTGCTTCAGAGAGCGATAAATGCACGTGATGACAGCAGGTTCACTGAAGCTGAAAAATTGGCGGATCAAGCAAATGATGCAGCAATTGCAACGGGCAGGGAGTATGGGGCAGCTCAACAAGCACTTGCCAATGCAGAAGCAAGGATGAACAGTGCTGCTGGCACCGATAATACAGCAATTGCGCAGATTCTTGCGGAGGCAAACAACCAATTTGCAATTGGCAATTATACCCAAGCTGTAAGTACAGTCCAGAGCGCTGTTACGGCACTTGATGACAGGTCTTCAGGACCCGTTATACCATTGTGGATGATCATCATGGTAATAGTAGCATCACTAGGGGTGGCGGGAGGAATCGGGGCCATGATATTTCTGAGGAAGCGGAGTCGATCAAGACCAGTGCCACAACTTCACACGCCAGACGATATACCAAAGACCGATACTAGCAATAGTGACAACAGAGTCGGGACATCAGCTATCTTCAGGCGGCCAAGTCACTCACTAGCACCAGTGGGGGCTAGGCGAGAAGTTAGTGAAGTAGAGGAGCAGCAAGGAGTGGTAGCAGACTCAGTAGGGGATAACACCATATCTGCGATGCCAACTACCAGTATATCTAATTCACAGGTAGATGGAACTGTCCTTCGGCGTATAGTTAGCAATATACTTACAGAAAAACCCCACTTGCGCCCAGAAGATCAGCAGGTGCTAAAGTTCTTGGCGGAAAATGGAGGTGCAGTTTTTGAAAGCGAGATTAGAAGCAAGTTCCAGATTCCCAAGACTACGATATGGAGGCTGGTCAAAAGGCTCGAGCGCGAAGAGCTTATCGAGATTCGCAAAGCAGGAGGCCAGAACCTCATAAAGCTCAAGTTTGAAGATAAACAAGCTTAGCCATGCTTAAATAAAACAGAAAGGACAAGTCATGCATAAATGAGTGATTCCAGGATCCCAGACGACATTTCTGCGCTGTTATCTTCACCTATTGAGCATTTCATAAACACTAACGTAGTCATTCTAGAGGGTGACAAATTCGCAGACCAAGCATTAAACCTCATGAAAGAAAGAGACGTAAGAAGTGTCCTTGTGTCCCATGTTGGAGAAGTAGTGGGCATTGTGAGCAAGACTGACATTCTGTTCAAAGTGATGTCACAGGGAAGAAATCCTGGCAAAGTTAGGCTGCGAGAAATAATGACAAGTCCTGTTCTAGCAGTCGGCCCGCACAACACAGTTCAGGAAACTCTGTCAATCATGGATAAGCATGTGGTAAGACAGGTAATTATCAGCTCCCATTCTGCTGTGCTTGGAATGGTCTCTCGAGACGACATCTTTGAGAAGATCCATATGGCTACTGTATCCACTGCGCATACTGCCATCAAGGGGACTCCTGTCTGTATCATAAACCCCAAGGCTATAGTCTATATGAAAGACGTCACCAATGCAAAGCTTATGTGCCCGTACTGCGAGTCCCCATTTGATACAAAAGAGGGGCTATCCAACCACGTAGACAGGTTGCACTCTGGTTCGGGTGTGCTTGAGGGCGATGTGCGCCGAATGTTTGAATGACATATATATGTGCCCTCAGGATTTGACACAGATTCATTTGCTTGCCACAACGTCGACAATCATACTGACATCGCAGGGCAATGCATGCTGACACGCCTGGGGCCATCATTCACTTCCAACAAGGCATCCTTGCATAACTTATATTATGTGCCGCTAAAATCCAGTGGCGTTGTACCTCGTGCCGGGGTAGCTCAGCTTGGTTAGAGCGTACGACTCATAATCTCACATGGTAAGAGATCGTAAGGTCGCGGGCTCAAATCCCGCCTCCGGCACCTTCTTCTTCAAGATTAGTATGAATGGACTTCTGATTTATGCTCTCGAAGATACTTTTTCTTCTTAAATCGTTCATTGCACTTTTCGCACTTGAAGGGCTTTTCAAATTCTTCAAGAAATCGTCGTCTCCGCTCTTCCGCCGAATTCATGACGGGATTTTGATTATCCGCGTTGATCATAATATAATCAGACAATACCTTTTTTGTTTATTTACTTTAAGTAAGATAATTCGGTAATGGGAGCATTTGAAAATGAAAATTGTTTCGATGGGAACCAGACCAATCTTCTAGATAAAAGAAGAAAAAGGGCAAAACAAGACATAATAATGTCGATTGTCCAAAGTCACAACTATTCCTCCTAAACATAAGAGAGTTCGAGCAAAATCTAGGCAGTGCAGACCTGATAAAATTCAAAATAAGAATGTCATCCTGTTCGTTTTAAGACACGATTATATAGGATCCGTAAAACTGATCTTATAAGTGCCGTCGTAGCTCAGCCTGGGAGAGCACTCGACCTTTTAAGGGGTGAAGCTGAAGACCGAGCTGTCGTGAGCTCAAATCTCACCGACGGCATTTTACATCTTTTTTGTAGCATCTATGACTAATCCAGCTACATGCCCAATTATCCTTTCAGATGCAGCCAGGTGGCTCGTGGGATCGAATATTGTTTCTAATTCCTGCCTTGATAACTTGGCCGAAATATTCCTGTCCTCGCATGCAGCATCAAAAAAGTGCCTATCACTTTCGAGCGCTGAAAAAGCTACTCTTTGTATATCTCGATAGGCATCGAAGCGAGCAATTCCTTTCTTTATTAGAGCATCTAGTATGAACTCGGCATAAATCTGACCCTTTGTCAATTCAATATTGCGCGCGATTCTTTCTTTGTTTACATTCAGCTCTCTAATCACCACAGTCATTGCATTGAGCATTTCATCAAGCAAGATAGATGCCATTGGAAGAGTAAAGCGTTCATTTGCCGAGTTTGCAAGGTCGCGTTCGTGCCAGGATGAAATATTTTCCATTGACGCGCTTACAAACGAACGCAGAATTCTTGCAAGTGAAGATACCCGCTCGCTTTTTATAGGGTTGCGCTTGACTGGCACAGCGCTGCTTCCCATTTGGCCCTTCTTGAAGGGCTCGGCGACCTCGCCTATCTCTGTGCGTTGTAGATTCCTTATTTCAGTGGCGATCTTGTCAAGAGTGGAGCCAATAAGTGCAATATAAAACTGCATCTCAGCAAACCTTTCTCGGGGCACAATCTGAGTTGCAGCATCTACAGAGTAAAGATGAAGGTCATGTGCAACAATCTTTTGCACCTCTAGAGCCTTATCTCCCATTAGAGAGCCGGTACCAACTACTCCAAGCGTCTTGCACATTAGAAAGCGTTTTTCACCTTCTTTGATGCGTTCAATGTGTCTGGCCATTTCAGTTGCCCATACGGCAAATTTTAGTCCAAATGAGATGATGCTTGCATGCTGGCCATGTGTCCTGCCTACTGCCGGCACGTCTTTGAACTCACGCGATCTGTCTACTAAAAGCTGCGCAAGTATGGCTACCTTCGATGCAATTATTGAGAATGCATCGCGCATCTGCATAGATGTGGACGTGTCTATGACGTCATTGCTTGTCAGTCCGTAGTGTATCCATGGCTTCGATTTTGCTGAGACTTGCTCGCTTAACGCCTCTATCATTGCAGCAGTGTCATGATCGCTCACAGACTCCAGCTCGCGAACTCTAGCAGGAGTAACCCTGCCGACCTGGGCTCGTCCTTTAATTTCATCCGCTACAATAGATGGGATCATGCCAAGCTGGGCTTGAGCCTTCGCAACGGCTGCCTCAAAATCAAGTTGATATTGCAGCCTCCTTTCATCCTCAAAGATACCGCGCATCTCTTTGCTACCATAGCGACCAGAGTCTATAGGCAGTATTGGCATCAGTATCAAACATAGAGCGACAAAGCGATGAAAATAAATCTTCTTCCAAGCGAGCTAACTACAACCAGCCAGCGCCACCTGGTCCATACTGTATGTCATCAAGTATTAGTGGAGTGTTTATACTAAAGGATAATCTATATTCTGGAAGCCAGATTGAGGATCATCTATATGTTTGCATTCCCTGCCGGGCAAGGCTTATAATTACTTTATAAGAAAATAGCATCAACAAAATTGGATGAGCTTATCACCAGAAGCGGCAGCCATAGAGTCAGAAAGGTAAACGACTTTGAGTATAGAATAGATCCAAACCCGGCCAAAGGTATGAAAGTCCCAGTCACAATCTACGCCAACGAATCTTTAATATCAAAGATGGTGACAGATAGGACGGTAGACCAGGCTGCAAACGTGGCCACATTACCAGGCATCAAAAAACATGTGGTCGTGCTTCCCGATGGCCATGAGGGGTATGGCTTTCCGGTAGGGGGTGTTGCGGCAACTGATCTTGAAGAAGGGGTGATCAGCCCCGGTGGCGTGGGCTACGACATTAACTGTGGTGTACGCATGATAAGGACGAACCTTACAGAGCGCGACGTCAGGCCGAGGCTAAAAGATTTGGTCAATGAGCTATTCAGATCAGTTCCCTCAGGCGTCGGAAGTGAAGGAACAGTTAAGCTTACAAAGACAGAGCTTGATGATTTATTAGTAGAAGGAGTCAGATGGGCCGTCAGCCATGGTTACGGTACCAAAGATGATCTCGAAGCATGTGAAGAGATGGGTAGAATGGTAGGGGCTGACCCTGCAACTGTCTCTGACACGGCAAGAAAAAGAGGTGCGGCTCAGCTGGGAAGTCTTGGTTCTGGCAACCACTTCCTTGAACTCCAGAAGGTAGATGAGATCTTTGACGAACGTGCAGCCAAGGCAATGGGCATCAACCAAGCCGGCCAGCTTACTGTGCTCATTCACTGCGGGTCGCGGGGCTTTGGTCACCAAATTTGCACCGATTACTTGCGTGTTTCTGAATCAGTGCTACGAAAATATGGTCTGACGCTTGCAGACAGGGAGCTTGCTTGTGTGCCCAACAACTCCAAAGAGGGAGAGGAGTATCGCAAAGCAATGTATTCTGCTCTTAATTTTGCATGGGCCAACCGCCAAATGATAACACATTGGACTCGGAGAACGTTTGAGCAGATGTTCAGGTTAAAAGGAAGTGACCTTGACATGGATCTCATTTATGATGTTGCACACAACATTGCTAAAGTGGAGCGCCATAAGGTTAATGGTAAGGGTACCTCGGATGTAGTAATACATAGGAAGGGTGCTACGAGGGCCTTCCCTGCAGGAATGGAACAGGTGCCTGCTAAGTATCGAGCTATAGGCCAGCCAGTAATAATACCCGGCTCAATGGGCACCGCCAGCTGGATTCTACTTGGAAATAAAAATTCACTTGACCTAAGCTTCGGATCTACTGCCCATGGCGCAGGACGAATGATGTCGAGGTCTGCCGCAAAGCGTAGCTATACTGCAGAAGGCGTGAAAAGTCACTTAGAGTCAAAGGGCATTTATGTCAAAGCGCTCACAAAGGAAGGTGTGGTCGAAGAGACGCCGGAAGCATACAAAGATGTTGATGCCGTAGCCAACGTTTCGCACTCTCTTGGCATTGCTACAAAGGTGGCGAGGCTCGTACCAATAGGAGTGATAAAAGGTTAATGTCATCCGATGACCATGAGATCGACATAATCAATGCACGCAAACTAAGGGAGCTTCGTGAAAAGGCCGCTGCAATGGAAAGGGCAAGAGCAAACCGTCAGCCGCAGCAGGAACAGCAACCATCGCCTCGGTCAAAGTCCTCAAGAGAAGTCCTATCTGCATACCTCTACGATAGAGCAGATGAGGTACTTGATCTTGCTTACGGGCAGTTTCCTGCTCAGACTGAAGCAATTGTTAAAAGAATAGCTAGTCTAATTTTAGCCGGCGAATTAACAAGCAGGATATCGGGGGGCGAACTCTTGATGCTTTTCAGGTCGGTAGGTCTCAAGGTAAGGGTCAACACGACAATCAAGGTCGAAGATAATGGCAAGTTCGTCTCGTTTTCGGAGAAGCTCAAGCAGCAGAATGATTCAACTTGATAATGGGAACTTTTATCCTGGATTTTCAGACAATTGATTTTGAACCCGACTCCAAGATCGCGCTGGATATGTTCTCAGACTATGAGAGACTCTATCATATGGAAAACTCTTTCGCGCTTGATCCGCCAGTCCAGAGCCTAGGCTGGTCGTTTGCAAAGATGTTTTTGGCAGGTCAATTCGTGGAGAAAATATATACACATCAGGCTTCCAAAATAGACTCCTCAAAGGGCAAAAAGCTTGAGGACAAAATCATTATATGGCTTCAAAATGAATTGAAAAATAGAGGATGTAGCGCGCAAATAAAGATGGCGCCGGAAATGAAATCGATCTAGACTCTTCGTCCTCTTCTTCCGCCTGGCTTTCGAGTAGTATCATGGGGCACAGGAGTCACATCGTCTATCCGACCAATACGAAAGCCGGATCTTGCAAGTGCCCTGATAGCGGCCTGAGCGCCGGGACCCGGAATTCTTGGGCCTACCCCTCCGACAGCCCGTACGCGAATATGTAAGGCATTGATGCCCTTTGCCTTAGCTGTTTCAGCTGCTGCTACAGCAGACTTCATAGCAGCATAAGGAGAAGATTCATAACGATCAGCAGTAACGTGTCGTCCGCCAGAGCTGAAGGAGATTGTCTCGCTTCCGCTCAAATCGGTAATATGAACAAGCGTGTTATTATAACTGCTAAAAATATGAGCTACGCCCCACTTAGTTTGGGTAATGTCGCCTGCTGTTTCAGACATGCACCTGAACTTGCTTCTGAAGAGAGTTAAAAATGTTATCGCTTATGGACTGTGAAAATGTATATAACCCCTATTCTTAAGCAAGCGGTTTTGGACAAAGACTTTGCCAGTGCCTCTTTGCACTCGACCAATTACATATAGACTTAGCCCTGCTTTTCTAGCTGCAGTCTTGGCTTGCCTCATTTTTGAATCTGAAATAGTTGCGACGATCTCATACTCCTCGCCACCATGGAACACTAACTCGTAGGCGTCAAGGTGGTTTTCCTGTGCAAACTTTTCCAAGCCTTCGACCATAGGGATGTTATAAATTGTAAAGTCTACGTTGCTACTTTGGTTTGCTAGTTCATACAAAGATAGTGCAAGTCCATCGCTTGAATCAATGGAGGATGAAAAGTATCGTGCAAGAGTCAATCCAAAACGCTGCCTTGGACAAGGCTCTAACACTGATGTCAGTGCCCGCTTTCTGAATAGTTTGTTACTGTTATTTTTATTGGAGTTCTTATCGAGTTTATTTGTATTTTTTTGAAGTAAGATAGATAATCCTGCAGGCGCAGCTCCAAATGCTCCAGATACTACGACATAATCTCCCGGCTTTGCACCATTCCTTCCCGGAATTTTGAATCTAGCTAAACCGATCATGCTGCAGTCAATAACGAGTTCACTAGCTTCGTTTGTATCCCCGCCGACTATTTTGACTCCAAATTCCTTTGATGCAATCGCAAACCCCTCGGCAAGTTTTTCAATGTATGGCCGTTGGATGGAGCAGCTGTTCGGTAGGCCGAGTGACACTACTGCCGCAAATGGCCTTACACCCTTGGCTGCAAGATCGCTAACGCATGAGACCATGCTTTTTCGTGCAGTCTGCCAGGCTTCCATGCCCTGCGGTACATCGCTACTTGCAACCAGCATATCGCTTTTGATAACAATTCCGTTGTCTAATACCGCCACGTCGTCAAGGTTAGTTATACCCAGTTTATTTACAAAGATCTGAATGATCTGTTTTTCATCTAACGTGGTCATACACCATCTGAACTTTTTCGCTGGCCTTCTTGTAAATCGCCCGTGCCCTCTCGCCTCTGGACTCAACAGATATTCTGATTGCGTGCTCGGTGTTTGATGGCCTTATTAATACCCATGAGTCGTCATCTAATATTGCCTTGACACCATCTTCGGTCAATATCGAATATGAATCACTTTTGAAGATATCAGGCAGCTTTTCGATCACCGCCCTGTGCAGCGAAGAATTAGCGGGCATCTTTGATCGTATTTGTACAAATTCTGATGCAAACCTTAGGCATTCGTCCATAGTCTTGTTGTCAAGTGTTGAGATAGTTGCTGCAGCCAAAAGACCATCTCGGCACATGTTAATCTTAGGCATAATAAAGCCAGCACTGCTGCCCTCTCCGCCGGCTTCTGCATTTACCTCAAGCATCTTGCTGACGACGTTGGCCTCCCCTACCTTGGAATAGGCGACAACTTTTCCATCACTGTTATGTATGTATTTCTCTATTGCAATACTAGTATCTATGCTTGTAACAAATTTTTTCAGACCTATCTCCAATGCCCTTGCTATACACAGTAGTAGAGTCGCATCAGGATTGAGTTTTTGACCATTGCTGGTGACGACTACAAGTCTGTCCGCATCCAAGTCAAGCCCAAAACCATAGTCCAGTTTATTTGCAGTTACAAGCCCACGCAGGTCTGCTAAGTCATCTGCAGTCGGGTCAGGCCCCCTCGAGGATATCCCTGCAATGCCATTGATGCTGTGAAACTTGTAGCCTAGCCTTTTGAACAGATACTCTGCATATCCACAAGCTGCGCCTCCACCGGGATCAATCCCCACTTTGACTGCGCGAATATTATCACTCTTTGTCATCTCTACAACACCATCAATGTAATCTGAAGAAATCTGAAACTCATTTCCGAATATGCCTTGATGGTTGCTTGTCATCGTGAGCATTTCTTCTAGCTCGCGCTCAAACAAACCCCTACCATCAATTATGAACTTGAGCCCATTCCATTCTAAAGGATTGTGCGATGCTGTTACGATAATACCCGCTCCATACTTTCGCGCTTCTCTAAAAGCAGCGGGGGTCGGCGCGACGCCAAGGTTGTAAACATCTATACCTAATGACATCAGACTCGCACTTACAATTTGAGAAATAATTGTACTGGATGGACGGGTATCGCGGGCAACTACACACTTGCCAGCCTTGATAATGGCTGCAAATAAGGTTGCAAACCTGTTCACCTCATGAATGCTCAGGTCTTGTCCATAGATGCCTCGAACTCCTGAGATCGATATTTTCACACAAAAAAACTATTCTTGGTGCTATTTATTCTAGCGTGAAGCATTAAATAGCGAGAAGATGGAGTGCATTTGTTTTGCCCTAGTAGCTCAGCCTGGCAGAGCGAAGGTTTCGTAATTCCTCGCTCCATCCTTGGGGCAGGAGCGGAGACCTTAGGTCGTGGGTTCAAGTCCCACTTAGGGCTCTCATTCTCATGCTTGTTCTGTTCATTATTAGAGGCGAAACTTCTCTCTGCCAGCTGTGCTACTAGGACATTTGGTGCATTGCGGAAATCTGCAATATTGCGGAATTCTGCAATGTCTGAAAGATACCCCTTTTCCAATAACAAAGGTAGCTCTTGGTCAACAAATACTTTCAGTTTCTTGTTTAGCCTGGACTTTACACAGACATAATCATGACTGGCCTGGTCTCTATTTAGCAAATAGTCCAGTTCTGCTTTGCTTAAGAACAACCTAAATAAGAAGAACATGGTTCCTATTATCCGCATTGTCGATTATACTCAGTTTGTAGGTTATACTGCCGCAGTTTTGACCCTTGAAATCGACTACAGCTACAGGGAACAATATCATTTGGCGACCGCTTTCAGCTACTAGTTCCGCAGGTTCCAGGAATAATCAAAGATGTAAAAAGTACCAGATTGACAGTCTGTTACGATGAAGGGTGTGGAAATGATGACTTCCATTTCCGTCAAGAGCGAGTAAATGTAAAGGACATGAGATATTTGTATACTGAGACACGCGTCATTGACGCACCTGGTGGCGTAGGTGACGGGTTTACAGCAAGCGAGGTTGGCTTTAAAATATTCATGTGGTGGCAACTTTCATTTACGGATGGCAAGGGTCAGACCTACTTGGCAATAGTCCACTTGAATGGAGACACCTGCGAAGAACGTGGATGGGACGACCACCCAAGAGATATTAGAATCTGATTTGGGTCACCCCAGATAGATTCTTTACCTTTAGACATTTTTTAGATAAAAGAAGAGCATAGTGGCACTCAAAAGCAGCAAAGATAACCATTGTATGGTCGCTAAAGTACCGATAGTTATATTGCTAAACAACAACATCAAATGAAAATGTGATAGAGTTTGCTGTTACATCTCTAAATTCTACAGTTGTTTTGCTTACAGGTTCTATTAGTCCTTCCAATATGGCCTTTAGTGCAAATGAGAATTTGATGTTTATATCATGGTTGACTGTAAAAGAGTGTCTTTGACTTCTGTCACTACTGCTATTTTCGACTATATGCTTACATGACTGAAACCTTCTAAACCAATAATCCAAAAACTGAACCAAAGTATTACTATTAACCTGAGGGTAAAAATATGATACGTATTCTTTTGCCATTATTATTCCAATTTCCTTGCCAATGTCTTGTATGTCTTTTTCATCGTCTACTACGCTGAATATTTTCCGAAGAAAATCTTTGCTTACTAAAATAAAGCCTAGTTCTTCAAACTGCATCTCATGGGTGACATAGTTTTTTAGTATTTTGTTGACAAGGTTGCTAACAGAAATCCCTTTTCTTGCTGCTTCTTCGGCTAAATTCTTGATTACTTGCTCTTGTATTCTAAAGCCTTGATGTAAAAGCTTGTCCTTGTTGTTGGTGTTGTTGTTATCGTTATCTTCCTTTTTCTTCTTCTCCGATGATGACGACGACGGCAAAGAATAACGCATTTATCGCTTCTAGCTCTACACAGGGTTAGATGCTGGTTTTATAAAAAGACCAATGATACACATATCCAATTTATGTCAAATAGTGGCTCGTTTCTTAAGTACGTTTACTATAAGGGCAAAAAACTAAAGGAAGGTATATTTTTTGCGGTAGTTACATACCAAAAATGAGGTTTGATTATATTGACAAGACAAGTGGAGAAGGTATTTTCAAATAATTAGAAGAGTTAAAATGAAGATAAAAGAACTTCCGAGTTTTGCAATCTGTTTGAAGATAAAGATAGGAAGAAGTCCTGTGCTCCTAATCATTCTCTATCTGAAACTTAAAGAGTAATATGGTGTACTCATAAAGATGACGATAGACCCTGTTCTGAGTATTTATCTCAAGACATGGAAAAATATATCCTCTAGGTAAAGCAAGCAACAGGCAAGACTCATGATAATTGTAGAATGTAGAGTCTATGTTGTTTAAAAAAGAAAAGGTTAGGGTCTAATAGACTAGGGACATGCGGGCCATATGGTGCACTGATGAGTACTTCTTCTTATTGCTTCTGCGTGTTGTATCAGGCCGTCTGTTCCTGGCACCAATATACTTACTGTATAGATAGCCAGGCCTGCCAGCATAGATACACAAAGCACCATCGCTAATGTTTCTAATTTTTCCACTATGAAAACTATTAATCTAGAATGATAAAAGACTTGTGATTACATTGTTTAACATTGTTCAACATTGTTCAACATTGTTGAACAACTTTGCATGCATCAGAAATACAACAACCTTTCTGCTTTCCTTATTTTTTCATGTAACCATCAAGCGATTAACTGTTCAATCAAAATACTATTAACTTATAGCTTCTACATACTCAAAAGGATGTAGACACTTGACTAAGACTACTTCGAGTAATAATAATGGTAAAAAGGATAATAATAACAATAATTCATACCAACACGAAGGCGAAACTCAAAAAAGAGAACCATCTGCTGCTACATATAGAATCTTACTTGTAGACGACGACTCTGATATTTTATTTACTTTCAAAGAGGGACTAGAAGAAGAACATGATGTTGACAAATCAAAGATATTTGTTGATGGAGCAAAAAAAATACAGGTGGATACATTTGCAGACTCAAAAGAAGCTCTTTCTTCTTTCAAGGCTGGTGTTTATGATTTGTTATTGCTGGACATAAGAATGCGAGATATGAACGGATTTGAGCTCTACGAAGAGCTAAAGAAAATAGATGATAAACCCAAAGTCTGTTTTATAACAGCACATGAACTATATTATGAAGCATTAAAGAAAGATTTTCCCAAGTTAGATGTGGGCTGTTTTATCAAAAAACCTATATCCATTGAGGATTTAGCAACCAAGATTAGGGAAGAACTGGCATAGTTGGAGCTGAGGTCGTGGGTTCAAATCCTCCCACCCAGTCCACTTTTACTGTGTTAGAAATACGGTATTCTTTTGAGTTCAATTTCGGTTAGTGTAGGACAAAAATTGCATAGAAATCTGGTATTACTACCTCGTTGCCAATTTCCAAATACTATTAAAGTAATTGCGGAGATGCCCTGCTATTTCTTTTGAGGATATAAGTATACCAGTCGCATTTTCCCATGATATTATCAATAGTTTGTCTTTGAAAATATCCATTGTAGCTGGAAGAGGAAAATCAACAAATTTCATTTTCACGCCTTTTGAAATCTCAGCATAATGCTTTGATTTCTTGAAATCATGTGTTGCTATTCCTCTTTGTTGTACTTTCTTCTGCTTCTGGAATAAATATAATCTAGAATAGAATGGACTTGCAATGGGATGGTATCCTTCAAAGGGGTAAAAATAATACAATATGTCCTTTGATGTTGCTTCAGAAGTATC
>DATFCN010000085.1:0-17049 GCA_035253045.1 Nitrososphaera sp. | reverse complement strand
AAGATCCATATGGAATGTGAAAAACAAAATCAACATCCAAAGCATTTTGCAAGAATGTAATACTGTCATACGAAGAATCCCCGCACAACCTCCACCTTACAAAGTTCGGCCTATATCGATGCAGCAGCAGCAGCAGCAACTGCTAGAGCTATTGTGGCGGTATCCTCCGAGTCGGAGGAATGCTTCGCATCATCGCCTTATCTTTATTCGATTGGAGAGGGGAATATAAAGGGGTACAGTACCGGCTGACCTCCTAAAACGGCAATCAGCGCATATACATCAATTTCTAGCATTAAGTTTTAGTGTCGATGAAAATACAACGTAACAATTGCGACAACTCATAATAAGGCTGACGAAGTCTTGAATCTATGATGATAAAACTTCAGATTATATAGTTGGTAGCAGAATAATGCGAATGTCTCATCGAGACCTACACGACCGAAAAAGAACAGATAAGAAAACTCAATCTGCCCTTGTTGCAGGTGAAATTAAACGATAGGGCGATAATCCTGTTAGCGCATATGTTTCTTGACTGTCATGATACTCATTCAACTTTCAGATTTACGGTATTTCTATCAGAGTGGTACAGCCCATCGGTGCACAAATTTGTGATTGACGGAAAATTAAGGGCAAATCAAAATTTACATAAACTTTCGATTTCTGCATCTATAGACGCCGTAGCAATGATCTAATAGCTGGTGGGTGCAAAACAAAAACACAAACCAGCAGAGATCGGATAGCAAGTCCTAGTCAAGATTCCTGGGAATAATTGATGATGATATTAGTGGATCAAATCGACATCTTCGGGGTTCATAGTTCATATGGTTACCAACCTTTGTCTCTATCAGGAAAAAAGAGCCCTCGGGAGAGGATGCAGGATAAACCATAAGTCAAATTCTTTGAATACAAGGATGAGATATGCATCAAAACAATTAAGTCGCTTTCTAACCTACAGACCGCCTTAAGCAAAAGTACTAATGCTAGTATCATATATACAGAATGACGACTCTTGGAAAAATGTGCCACCTGCCACCAGATAATACATCCTAATTTTGTAGGTCACCACAAGTGCAACTATGCAAATTGTCCTATTTGCAAAGAAGCCATTACAAATTCAGAATACTGGAGCCACATAAGGTCCCACCCTGGACATGAAAGTGATGCTCCTTTGCGGAAAAATGTTGATGACTTCCGTAAGAATATACGCCAACAACCCCCCAAATAGCAAAAGCCGTCTAAACCAAAGCAAGAGCAGAGTGTAAGAATTAACATTGCATTAACAGCAGTAAGTTATTGGGATAATAGTCTGGATTGTAACACAGTTGGCCTAGCTTGTGCAGCATTCATGGTTACTTTCGCACCTGCAATAATCAGGCTCTTTCAAGCATGACGAGCATATTCGAATACCACATCCTACACAGGTGCCACTAGATACATTGCATGCCCAATGCTTGCAGCTCACAGGAGAATATAATAACAAACAGCTAGATTACTTTTTCTTATGGAAAAATTATTCGTCCAGAGGAGAGCACCCACAAACGTACTCCTTCTGACTATACTAATCTCACAAACATGAGTTTTATCACCGGAATGCCTCTTGGCCTTTCTAGCTATATTGTAGATAGCGATCGTTCTTGTTAACTGATTGACAAATCATAACCCTCAGATATGAGAAAAATATGAGTAATCATAAAGCGGTATTCTAAAGCTCAATAACAAAGTTGTCCACAGTAGGTTTCAGCATTCCGTATCTGATACAGTCCTTAGTTTAGCCTCATGGTTTTTTGCTGAAATGTTGTCTTTGGCGATCACTTCACTTGGATGGTCTTTTGTCACAATATCACCATCTTCTCTATCTCTTGGGACTCCAGTTTTTTCCAGACCTTCGTGTTCGCCGAAGGCGGAGTTCTGTTTGGGGATTCGCTTGTGTCCTAAAGTTTCGAAGTCCTTATTCTCGGTTTCCTCATATCTTTTCGTTCCTTTCTCACTCCTATGCCCACGATTACTATCTGTCTCATATAGTTTATTTAGATTAAATAACTGCGCTTGCTCAAAAATGGTTACTCTATATGAAAAAGCCGTTATTTCAGAGCGGTACGGACAGAATAAATCGAGGTTCTCCATGCAGAAACAATGATCAGTATCAGAAACCAATGGGTTCCAACCCTCAAGGGACACTGAATTAGGCTTTCATTCTTTAAGGGTGTAATTGTCACCTCTCGTCCTACTACGCTTCTGGACATTCAAGTGACAACTGATGCTATGCCACACACCAAAATTTCTATGCTAAAGAGGGGAAAAACCATAATCAACATAGATAACTCAAGGGCTTATCGGGCACACCTTCTAACAGATTGAGTATCAATTTTGAAGCTTATTCTAGCGGAACCCTATAGATCCGATAAAAGACTATTCAAAGATGGACACACAATAAACTGGACTCAAGCATGCCATTTTCACTAGGGTTCTACTATTAGGGATCTCCTAATTCCAAACTCTAAGTGATTGGAATGTAATCAGCAAACCGAGAAACTATAATCTAATTTCAAAAACAAGAACGAATAAATAAACAAGACAGACAATCGTTCTTTGCTCCCAGCGTATAGTTAATCTGTAAATAGTAAAACGGTCTATTTTTAAGGTAGAAATGTCAAAAGGAGAAGAAGGATTCCAAAGGGTAGCTAACAAAAAAGACATCAAAGAGGGTGGCATACTAGGAGTGGAGTTAGATGGAAACATGGTTGCTCTAGCAATGATAGATGGACAAGTCTTTGCTATTGATGCGGTTTGTTCTCATAAAGGCGCACCCCTTCAAGAGGGCAAGCTCGAAGGTTTCGACTTAACCTGTCCTTGGCACTATGCTGTTTTTGATGTTCGGAATGGCAAAGTGTCAGACAGGACTGTTTGGGCAAAGAATCAGACTTCATATCCAGTGAATATTGACGAGGGAACAGGAGATATTTTGGTAAACATCGGCGCAGGAACAAGAGCGAAGGGCGGTAAAGAAGCTACTGATACTTAATGAATTTATTATATCATACTGAGAAAACCTCCACTACTCTCTAAATATTTTCCCTAAATGGCCTCCACTACAACAATGGAGACGGATTGGATAATTTAGAGTATGGCACCTGACCAAGCACTGGAGTGTTTTCACGAATTTTGAACAATATTTCCCATTTAAAGTCCTACCTCAGTTATTATACGGTGCATTTAATGCAGGAAAAATTAATTCTAACTGTCATAGCCATGTAATATATTGCCAACGAAACTGTAAAGGTGACAACAAGTACTTCACTATCAGTAAAAAAATGATTAGTAGACTCTAAATTCCCAATGAATCCAGACACTAGGGCCGCCAAATAATATATTCTACGGTAACCACATAACTAATAACATTGGTTGGTACCATACAAAAGGCATACTTTCACTATCGCATTATTAAGACATCCATACTCCATGATAAGAAGCCTTTTGCATGCTCATTGGCTACAACCTTGGCATGCAATTTAGCATGTTCATTTTGCTATACGGCCGTTCCCAGAGCATTCGCTAAAGGACAGAAGATTGGACAATCGCGGCAGGAGCTTACTGTTGATGCTTTCAAGGAATTGTGTCTAAACTTACGTAAGCGGGGAATTAGGCACGCGACCCTGACTGACGGCGAGCCCCTTCTAACTAGCATATCTCGTGAAAAGTGCGAAGCGGCCTCGGAAATCTTTGACCAAACTTGGATCGTAACAAATGGGACTTTTGGCTTTCCAAGGTTCAGAAATACTTTGTATATAGTGAGCATTGATGGCGATGAGGAAACACACGATCATATTAGAGGTAAAGGAGTGTTTGCGAGGATAAGACAAAATCTTTCATCTGATAATACTGCAGATTGCTACTGCAACGCTACGCTTAGCGGGCTTAACCATGCCAAAATACAGAGCATTGTTGAAGCAGCAAAAGACTTGGGAGTGAAAGGAATTTGTTTTGCGTGGTCTACTCCTATGAGTCCAAAGGATACGCTATATCTGTCGCATGCAGAACGCCAGCACGATATCGACGAAATACAAAGGCTGAAGCATCGGTTTTATGGAGACTATATCTTGAACTCAGACAAAGAGCTCGACCTAATGAGAACTAATCAATGGTCCAATCGTTGTCCTACCTGGTTTGTAGAGTCATATGATGCGTTTGGTACTCGTAAGCCAACATGCGTTTTTGGCGAAGCGACGTCGTTCATGTGCGAGAATTGTGGCTGTAACATCTACCCATCGATATTGACCATCATTGAACAACGAAAAGGTGGGCTAATCAGTAAACTTGCTTTCAGCAGTAGATAGACATATACCAAATTGCTGACGAGTCAGAAGCTATCTATCACATCTCATCAATCTATGGAATGATAGTGCTGATGTGCAGAGGTGATTGCAGGAGAGAGGCTGTAAGCTAACTCGCTTCGATTTCTTCATGGCATTGACTCTTAGAGCCAGCTTTATGGCATTGATCCTCATTTCTAAGATTTTTACTCAAATCCCTATGATCCCCTTTTTTGTGGTATTTGCAAACGATACCTAATGCTGCGACATATCGTTAACAGCTTCAGAAGTTATTTGCATAGCATGTTAAATAACCAAATTTCTAGCGTTATTACTCTTTGCACCTAAGTGAGTTCGCAATATCTATGACAAATCTATATCGAACATCGCTTCTCAGAACTCTTTCATAAGCCTCGTTCACTTTCTGAATTGGGACAAGTTCTATGTCGCAGGCAATGTTATGTTTACTGCAAAAATCAAGCATCTCCTGAGTTTCTCGTATTCCTCCAACAGATGAGCCTGCAAGACTTCGACGCGCGTTAGTTAATGAAAACGCACCAATTGATATGGCACTCTCTGGAAGTCCAACCAATACCATCGTCCCATCTAGAGCAAGCAGTTTCATGTATCTGTTGGAATCAAGCACAACTGAAACGGTGTTGATCATAACGTCGAAATGCCCTCTAAGCTTCTTGAAAGTGCTCGAATCCGATGTAGAATAGAAGTTGTCAGCTCCCATTCTCTTGCCCTCTTGTTCTTTTTCAAGAGAGTGGCTAAGCACTGTTACTTCAGCACCTAGAGCATGTGCAAATTTTACTCCTATGTGGCCCAATCCTCCAAGACCAATAATGGCAACTTTCTTACCCGGGCCTACCTTCCAGTGCATCAGTGGAGAATATAGCGTGATACCCGCGCAAAGAAGAGGTGCTGAACGATCCAGAGAAAGGTTTTCTGGAATTCGAAGGACGTAGTTTTCATCAACTACGATCCTGTTTGAATAACCTCCATAGGTCCGAGTTTTTCCATCTCTTTCAAGTGCATCATAAGTCCACGTTGCTCCCTCAACACAATACTGTTCAAGGCCTTTATGGCAAGGATCACACTTCCTGCATGAATCAACGAAGTTGCCCACAGCTACCCTGTCACCTACTTTGTATCGAGTCACATTTGTCCCAACTTCCGAGACAATGCCTGCGATCTCGTGTCCTGGAACCATTGGAAAGGTTGATCCACCCCATCCGTCAGTCACTTTGTGTATGTCCGAATGACATATACCACTATATTTTATGTCAATTGCTACATCATGATCTCTAGGGTCCCGCCTCTCAAAAGAGTACTGGGTAAGTGGCGCTTTGGCATGTTGAGCCGCATATCCACAAACTGGCATTGTCATTTCTTATTTCTTGCTGCTCCTTTATTGTCCAAAAGTGCTTCATCCCAGTTAAGAACGTAATCACTTATGCCATTTTGATATGTTCTTTTCGAGATACATTTTTAATTCTGCGCAATTTGTGAATTGAGTCTCTTTTTGCTGAAGGTTTTTCATTCAACTGTGTCTGGGTCCATGTTTAATCAAAAATGCATAAGTACGATTCTCTGATGAAGTTATCGGAAAGCTCCTCCACAAAGCCATGTCCAAGGTTAAATCATCATAAAGTTCATCAGCAAAAAAGGAGAAAGAAAATAAGAAGAGAAACAATGGCTGTAAGAACAAGTCTCTATGTAGTCATCCTCAAGATGCTTCAGTCAGTTTTCCTCGCTTTAGGACTGGCAGGATTTTATCCATAATTATGCTATCTTGGTCAGCGGCCATGTCAAACGACACAGTTAGAACCGCCAATTCAGGATGGTCCAGCGGAATGCTGGCTCTCTTTACTCTCTTGTACAGTGCAAAAGTGTAAATCACGTCTCCTAATTTAGATTCATAGTCTTCCCTTGTTTTCATGCGAAGGACAGTTTTCATTATATTGCTCTCAAGCTCTTCTTCATTTAACAGAGGAGCAATCCCTTCTCGCAATTTGTAGGCGATCAGTGTCCCCATGTTATTGCCAATGCCTGCAAATCTGATCGATTTATCAAGCTGTAAGACCTGGTTGCAAATCTCTTTTGCATGTGTGTGAGGGATTGAAGACGAGGAGGAGGACGAGGAAGCAGAACTCATTAAATAATTATGATCCAGATGACTTAATTGAATTTCGTACCCAAATTCATTACCTGCACAAAGATAGTCTAAACCTTGAAGACATTTTTACTACATGCAATAGGTTTCGTATAATAGGTAGAAGCATCGACTACCACTGTGCATATCGTAAAACCATCATCCATAAAGCGCGATAGAACAAGATATAGAAAATAATTGTTCAATTTAATGCAACGGCTCCGCAAACGATAATTGATAGCCATCTGGTTCGCGAATATGAAAGAATCTTTCGCCCCATGGGGCATTAGTAGGTTCATTTTCAAATATAATGGACTTTGAGATATGCTCGTCATATTGCATATATGAATAAAGTTTATCTACGTTATCAGTATAAAATATTATCCTTCCAAAATTTTCACTTCCTTTAGTTTTTCTCCTTGAGTTGGATTTGTTGTTGTTGAAACCAGCAGCAGAACCGCTGTATCCGTCCTCATCTACTTCTTCTTCTATCAGTTCTAAATTAAGACATGTTGCGTTACTTCCTGCACCTATCTCAAACGTAGTGAAATGATCCGAAGGCTTTCCTCCATATGTCAGCCTAAAACCCGGGGTCTTTGAATAGAAAGAGCATGATTTTTCCATATTTTTTACTTTCAGTGTAATGGCAGAAATTCTAGAGACTTTCATGCATTGTGTGCAATGGCACCCCGCTATTTAATACAGATGCATAATTAACAGATGCCAAACTCCTACTTCGAAGATCTGACAGTTTTAGGGCATGGGCGTCTTGTATGATTGCCTTCTCTTGATTCTGAAGGCTTTTGTCACTGAATCCTCAGCCTTAATTAGGTAAGTAACCAGACGCATGTAAATTTATATAATGCTGACCTTTAAGAAGCCTAGACAGTTTCTTTTGGAAAGGATGAAGCCACAGGCAAATTATCCGCCTTTCAAGATAAAGACACTATTAGAAAAAGGTGGTGGTAACGGTCGTAGCACCAACGACAAGACTACTAGCAGACTGCCCAAGTTCAATCCAAAGGAAGCAGCAGAGAGGGAGTTCAAGAGCGTGCCCATACACTTCGTATTGGAGAGTCACGAGATAGTCCTGAAAGAAGATGGTGATAGTAGTTATGTTCTCGATACACACTCATTTACAAACAAGCGCAGCGCGGCAGAAAATTGAGGTGAAATACCAACGCCAGATCTATCTGCTGGAAAGAGCGCCATCGTTACTGGATCGTCGCGCGGTATTGGACGCTCAGTAGCAAGAAGGTTGGCAAGCGACGGGTTCGCTGTAGTAGTAAACTACGCTGGCAACGCCACTAAAGCAGCAGAAGTAGTAGCCGAAATTAAGTCAAACGGGGAACAAGCCATTGCCGTGCAGGCAGACGTGGCAAATGCAGCCGACGTGGAGCGACTCTTCAAGGAAACATTAGATACCTTTGGAGTGGTAAATGTGGTGGTGAACTGCGCCGGCATCATGCCCCTTTCGACTATTGCTGCAGCCGACGTGGAGCTGTTTGACAAGGTAATCGCCACCAACCTCCGCGGCACTTTTGTAGTGCTGGGACAAGCTGCTCGAAAGGTTTCTTCAGGTGGACGTATCATCGCATTGTCAAGTAGCGTTATTGCCAAGTCATTCCCGAGCTATGGTCCCTATATCGCATCTAAGGCAGGTGTCGAAGGTCTGGTCCGAGTGCTTGCCAATGAGTTGCGTGGTAGAAATGTCTCTGTAAACGCTGTAGCTCCAGGCCCAGTGGCGACAGAGCTGTTCCTCACGGGTAAGACCGATGCTCAGATCGAACAACTGCGCAAGCAGCCCCCGCTAGAACGCCTCGGCCAGCCGGAGGATATCTCAAATGTGGTATCCTTCCTTGCCGGACCTGATGGCGGCTGGGTCAACGGTCAGGTCCTACGAGCTAATGGAGGCTTTGCTTAACGCCCCTGAGTGAGATGGCAACATTTCAAGTATTAAACTTCAAGCACTAGAGGTGGATTTTCATCTTTTTGTAATTCTTTTGCTTGAGATACCTCTGTACAAATGGCAAATCGATAGCTAAACTGCTTACTGCAAAACGATTGAACTTATAATCCATTTTACACGGTTGTTTGTTTGTCCAGTCTCAAATGTGATGTTTTTCTGATAAACCCTCCGATCTGGTGAATCGTTCAGACCCTGCTTGATAGTAGAGCTTAAACTCTATTAGGGGATCACGCACTATAATATGATGTGTAGTTATGGTGACATTGCTAGATGTTAGTGAAGGTGAATGAAATAAGAGAAAATAGTGTTAGAGTTACGAAGTTAGACATAGACGACTTTGGTTCAGTTATCGCCTTGAGGGAGTTAGAGCTTGGATTACCGCAAGATGATGATTCCGTTATTCAGACATTAAGGCAATCATTATATGCTATCCTTTTTACCGCAGATGATCGTGAAGAAGATGGTAGCACAATAATCTTAGCAAGAAGTATGACAACAGAGGAACTGGACGAAGAAAAGGAAAGAACGGTGCGAGCTATCCAGGGCAAAAAAGAGGCTACTGAATAAAAGTCACTGATGAGATAGTCAACGTTACACAGTGCCACAACATTATGCATAATCCTTGAGGCTCCTTGCAAGAGGCCTAATTGAAGGGGGTTCTAATCGATTTGAATTCATCTTTAGCTACCTTAATTCTAAACATAACGGCTTCCTCTCAAAACCTAAGAGGCCTTAGATTGTATATCGATGAGTGAATTTATCTAGGGTGAAATATGCTAACCAATTCTATATGTGGCGACATGAAGTCATACGTGCCGAGAACAGTCTACAGCTGATATGTACATGAAGTACATAACTGGATCCCAATTTCTTACCATGTGCTTCGCGATTGGTGTAGCGCGCCTTATTTCTAAGGTTTCTTCTGTCAACCTCCGAGTTTATCAAAAACGGTACCCCTAAGAGGACATAATAATCACAATAATCAAACACAAGGGATATACACTGTGACGTAGCCGATTTAAGATAACTTTATCTGCAACGACTCCTGGATATAAGGAACATAGAGGATTATGCTAGAAAGATTCTGTAGCAATAAAGGCAGGTTACAGTTAGCCTCACTTGCATTTGCTTTTTTGATGTTGTTGGGCCCCTCGATCATGAATATTGAACCGGCAAATGCAGACTGCGTGACCAGCACTTCGACTCTCATTCGGGTAACCTGCAATACCACATTTGGACATGTATCTAGACATGTGACAAACTCCGCACTCCTCAAGAATTTGGGTAACGGTCAGTGGCTTCTAAATGTAATCTTACAAGTAGAGGATGGTGCCAAGTTGACTATAGCATCTACTGATGTCCTTTGGCTGAAAATATCAAAAGCAAATGGCATCGTAGTGTATGGAAAAATTGATATCTTGGGCTCAAAAATTACATCATGGGATACTTCAAAATCAGCACCTATACAACAGACAACTAGTGGATCAACTCCAAGAGCTTACATAAATCTTCGTGGTAGCGAAGGTGGAAAAATCAGCGGAGCAGAGATTGCTTATCTTGGCTATTCCTCTAACGGCAGACGTGGCCTTGACCTATATGGAAGTGGATCTTCCCATGACCTCACCATTACGGGCAACAGTAAATTCCATGACAATTGGAGAGGTTTTTACTCCAGCAATGCATACAACATTGTTATTGAAAATAGCGAATTTTACAATAACATAGATTATACCATAGACCCCTGGGGAGGGACGCATCGCATGAGAGTGTCCAATGTTCACGTACATCACAATAAGGGAATAGGAATAATTTGTTCCTTCAAGTGCTCCAACATGATATTTGAAAAAAATGAAGTCCATGACAATGGCGGCGCAGGATTATTTTTCTCAAGAGGAACGACTAACTCAATAATGAGAAATAACGTGGTATATAACCAGCCAGGAGACGCGTACCCTATTGCAATATCTGTCTCTGAATCTCGCGACAATCAAGTTTACGGCAATAAGATAAGCGATTCTGAAATTGGAATAACAGTACACAATCCATCTACACCTGACGAAGATGGAGTTAGCACAGGCAACATAATAAGGGATAACACTCTGGAGAGAGTGAAATATGCTTTTCGTGCATTGTCTTCTGCTGAAAACACATTTGCAAGCAATGCGTTTAGCACTATTACTGGTAATCACTACCTGATAGGCTCTAGCGCAAGTATCATAATAGAGAACCAAACGTTTTCGAACACATCTATCCGGGGAATGTCAGGGAACAATGAAGTAACCATTAAAAATTGCGGCTTGATAAAGATAGGAGGTGCCATCTATGATACTAAAGCAACACCATACACGAAGAGGCTGTCAGATCAAACAATAACTGTCAATTCGGTAACTGCATCTTAATTTTAAATTGGCCGTATTGCAATGTGAGAAGAGCCATTATATGTGAAACTGTTTGTTCCTATTTGAAACACTTTACTCTCAAATCCTTCAGTCCCTATATTGCATAGATAGTGATAATGTTGCTATTAATAGAGGTAATTCTGTTACTTTGATGATCCTCAAGATCTTCTGCTCCAAGTTCTTCTATCTGTGAGAAATCATCAAAGATATTTCATCTTGATCTTTTAATTCTAGATCTCTATAATTTGTGTTATTATTTATCTGCGTGCCGTCAACATAGACTGCTATGGTACCGTTTATGTTATTATTTGTCATATTCTGTACTACCGTATCTGAACTGTTAAAATTATTCCATATGCGTAAAAATTGCCCCAAAGTGAATCCTTTTTTAACGGGTGACTCTACGTGTATTATTCCACTATCATCGTGCGTGTGTAGCCAATAAATACAATTATTCGGAATAATTCCTATCCCTCCAGGGACAGGATAGGACTCGTTATTGATAGTTATGTCAAATTTTGTATGTATGTGAAAAGCAAACTGTTCAGCCCTAGCACATTCAATTCCATCAATTACAGGATTATTATTCACCGCATCTTCGGTAGCTTGACCATAGACATGTAAATATTGTAGAGCTTTGACCTGTCGATGACATAAATGAGTAGGCGATAATGGTTATAAACATCCAATAAATAAAATGTCTTGCTTTATGCATGACAACAACCTATACACGATACTACCCGTGCTTTTATTATTAAAAGCTTCTACCGATAAGCTAAAAGGACTATCATAGTCGTGGGCAAATAGAGAAATACCAAAGGAATTGCGTATATTAGTGATTCTTCTAAGAATGGACCAAACGGAATTATCATTGTAGATTTGGCTTCAGGCGAATGGTCGCGTCGACTCAACGACCATCCATCGACAAAAGCTGAGAGTCTTCCAAACTTTCTGACAACTGTTGAAGGCCGACCATTTGTAATAAAGGAAGAGGAGGACGGATCGACGGAGTTGACTGCTAGTATAGGTTCAGATGACATAGCAATCAGCCCCACTGGAGAATGACGGTATTATTGCCCGCTTGCCATCCGCAAGCTTTACAGTGTAAGCTTAGAGAAGCACTCTCCAATAGGTCACTTGACGACGAAAATGTCTCCCAGACCATTAAAGATGAGGGAGATAAAGGCTGCGCATCCGATGGGCTTAACTCAGATGCCCAGGGTCGCATGTACGCTACGGACTATGAGGATAATGTAATCATGCGGCGAAACCCAAGTGGCGAATGGGAGACTTCTTACTTTCTTGCGAACAGGTTTAAGCGCATATAATCCAGCGACCATCTTCCGCCTGACTGCTCTATATCATGTAAGAATGCATCAAGAAATTGCTCTTTCTTGGCGGCATCAGGAAGATAAGCAAGAAAGGGTTTCATTATTACCGTCCTTACAAAACTAGCAAAGCTCTGGCGATCAGAAAAGGATGTAGTTCGACTTGACAAATTCACCTGGGAGTCTCTGAACCTTGCTTTCCGTAAGATTATTTCTGTCTCATGGGGCTTTGGAAAGTACCACGACTGTGTCCAGTTAGCAAAGTATTTCCTAAATTGGTCAGATTGCGCCACCTTGAAAATAACTGATAAAGTTTTCTCTATGTTACCATGACCTCCGTATTCAATCAAAAGCTCACCTTTTGGTTTCATGAGTTGCCAGAAGTGAAAGAACAAATTTTCTTGGTCTAAAACCCAATGAAGGGCTGCGTTAGAGAAAACTACATCGACCTTTGAGGGAAGAATCACTTTGTCCATGCTTGAGTGGATGATGTGTACATTGTTGTAATCTGATAAGTTGGACTTTGCTTGCTGAAGCATGTTGAGATCCGCATCAACGGCGTAAATCTGTCCATGCGGCAGTTTGTCAGCGATAATTTTGGTCAGGTTGCCAGAGCCAGATCCCGCATCCATAACTGTTTCATTTCCAATCCACTTTCTCTTATCAATCAATTTGCGACCCCATTCAAGCTGCACATTGATTGATACCTTGTCATATGTATGAGCATCCCAAGTATGATTCTTGTCACCATTCATCTTGAATCTCCTTGATAGATGCTTTGTTTAATAATTGCTAGGTGCAATGAGCCTGCATATACTCTCCAAGAGAGATTATGATATCTGAACCTGGCGAACTTTAAAAAATGGAAAGGTAGATTTTTGCTTGTAGCGTGCAGGTTTTTCACTGATGCTAATTTTCTCTTAGTTTGAAGGTGGTTCACCTAGTAAGAGTAGTACTATTGTTGCCTGGCAGAGGAGGATTTGGAAAGTTGTTAGGACCGGCAGCTCCTTGTTGAGCCCTAGAGATGTAATTTAGGATATACGGATTGTTGGGCGATAGGGCATTTATCTGTTGCAAGATATTCAAAGATTGTTGGAAATTTCCAGCCGAGTATTCAGTTAGAGCCTGTCTATACATTGTTGTAAACTGACTTTCTGTAGGCTGGACATTAGCTCTATTCAGATAATCTTTTATGATACTCACTGGAACAAGAAAGTTAAAACCTGGTGCTTCTTGAAGAGTGCTTGGGTCTATGCTACCAAATGTCGCAATGCCTACAACCCTGCCTGATGAATCCAATGCTGGACCACCGCTGTTGCCATGCGCTATTGGAGCCTGCACTTGTATTGCTCTCCAACCTTCAACAGTTGTCTGGTAACCGCTAAATTCACCTGTTATCACGGAAGGTTCCTGCCCCGTAGACGCTAGAATAGGATTGGCCGAGACTGCACCAGGATATCCTATGACTATGAGGTCATCTAGCGGTCGTAGATCTGTATCGTTTCCAAGGGGCAAAGTAGGGAGATTTGTTGCTTCAATCTTTATTATCGCCACATCTTTACCTGGAATAGGTGAACCGCTAGCATAAGGCAATACTTCAGCAGCAATTGGCTGTTCACCAGTCTGAACCCCCGGTATGGAGTATCTATTTAATACATACACAAAGGAGTTCGAGCTATCAAGAGCTAGGGTTTGACGATAATATTGGTCTAGAGCGTTGAGGTATGCGTTCATTTGTTCTTCAGTAACGGTGATCCCAAGCTGCTGAGAAACGTAAGAATTAACCCATTCATAATCCGAATTTAGGAGCGAGTAAATCGCGCTTTCAATGACGTCAGAATTTATTTGCTCCTGTGTGGGAAAGGCGACATGGGCGTTTGTCACGATATAGCCATCAGGAGTGACTATGAATCCAGAACCAGAACTCGATGAATTTGTCTCTATTTGACGAATGTTGTCTGTAGAGCCAATATACCTTACGGGGTCTTGGAATAATAGAGCTGTTCTCCAATATTCAACTGACTCCGGGTCATCTCTGTCCAAAAGATCTTGGTCTTCGAGGCTCTCAAACTCTTCCTCCATCATGCTGTCAATGATACCCCAGTCATTGACTGAAACTGCCCCAAAAGAGTAGGAAAGTACTTGCACAACTGCCGGTTTAGCTGTATCGACTATGATACCCTGGTTGAGCTGAGTTGGTCCTTGGGATATTTGCGATTGATCTTGCTGAGGTAATTGTTGCTGCTGCTGCGCTTGGACATAGTCCCAGTTTAAAATCATAGGTGCAACCAAAGAGGCAAGAATCATTGTCGAGATCCGGACTTTGATATTTGAAAGAAAGTACCTGTGAAATCTTGACATAAGAGCTATTCACATTGTGCGTAAATTTAAGGATTATCTATCAATCAAATCCATCAGACAGGGTCAACATCCAAGATATTTTGGAAGCTAGGCCTTCCATTCTACTAGCGCAAGGACTTGGGAAGCACTATTACCTGCTGAAGTTATTATATTTTGATTAGTAAACAATGTAATAGTTTTGCAATTCAAGGCAATCAAGTTCTCATTGCCATCTGATTAATCTTTCATGAGTTGTGTCATTATGTCTGTAAAGATCATAGAGACCAGAATACTTCGTGCTTTTGGTTTCTATCTTGTGACATGAAAGGTTGGCAGTTATGGTAGATATGCGGTTCTTGTGAAAGGTCATTGGTATTATTGAGCTGTCAAAATTTAAGGAAAGAGAAAGTTTAACTTCAGAGCTGATTACCAGTCATGGTCTACCTATTCTGAAGGTTTTCTCTAGGAACCTACCGGGTGATGTATTTATCAATTATGACTAATATTATCAGAGGGTAGAATTGCCTTGTTTTTCATTCTTTTATCATGTTCTTGATTTTCAGGTAACTTTCCATTCCAGACGTAAGAATGCAAAATATTATTACCCGATCCTTACGTGCTCGTGGCACTGAAAGTATTGCAGGAATTGATGTCGCCAGATTCTAATCCTCTTTCAAACCAACTTACTCTCTGAGCCGAGCTCCCATGCGTGAATGAGTCTGGCGTTACTTGACCCTGGGACTCCATCTGCAGCCTATCATCTCCAACGCTACTTGCAGCATTTAGGCCTTCTTCTATGTCGCCTTGCTCGAGAATTTGTCTAGCTCTGTCCGCGTTGTATGCCCACACTCCAGATAGGCAATCAGCTTGCAGCTCTAACATCACAGAGAGCCTATTTGCCTCGGCTTGGCTAGTTGCCTGCTGCTGGGCATTTTGGACCTGCTCCATTATGCCGAGTTGGTTCTGCACATGGTGCCCTATCTCATGTGCTACGACATATGCTTGAGCAAAGTCACCCTGAGCACCAAAGACATCTCTCAGGTCGGTGTAAAAGCTTAGGTCTATGTAGACTTTCTCATCCAGTGGACAATAAAAAGGTCCAACCGCTGATTGAGCTATCCCGCACGCAGAGTCGACGGCGTCGGAGAATAAGACAAGCGTAGGCTCTCTGTAATTTAGGTTTTCATCTGCGAATATTTCATTCCATGTGTCCTCTGTATCTGCAACTACGATGGATATGAAATCGGCAAGTTGTCTCTCTTCTTCAGAAATAGGTGTAGTCCCCTCGTAGTATGATGGGGAGTTGGGGTTGTTGACCCCTATCTCGTTGTTGGTGCCATCATTAAAAATGGAACCAGGGTCACCGCCCCCCAACACTAGTGTGATTATTAGCAAGACAAGGCCTACTATTCCTCCTCCAACTGCTTTCACTGGAACCCTCATCCCTCTTCTGTCTTCGATATTCCCGCTCCTTCGAGGATTTCTCCATCGCATTCTCTTCTGCTTCTCCTCCATGAAAAGGCCCTTATGATATCTAAGCAGGTCAGGCACTTCTTATAGAAGATGTAAACTTGTAGCCGCAAATCATTTTTTCAAGTGCAATCTAGCCTTTCGCTGAGGTTTGCCATGTGGATGCAGCAATTAAGCGGTACTGTATAGAACTAGTTGCAAAAAAAGCAATTGATTTCTCTTAACTTTTATACATCTGATGAAATAGGGATACACACTGAAAATTTCTTGACTATTGATTTGATTTAGAGATTCTTCGGGGGCTATTCTGCTAACATTAACCTTATCTGGAGAACCACACTCTCTTTATCCTCTACTTTCACAATTAGTTTTGAATATTCCTGGTTATTAAAGAGCAGCCAAATGCACCTTGAAAATCCATCTTCAGTTATGTTGCATCAGTAAATAGGACAAAGGTTATGTCTCTGAACCATTTATTTTGCCTGCTGAACGTTTGGCAACTCTGTCGCTAGGATTCAGATTATCGGCATGGTTACTACCGTTCGTATGGTTCTTTTTGTTCCCCTTATTAACATCAAAAGATTCCCTACTACTCACCGTTTTGCCTATGCCTGTATTCCCGCTTCTCATACCAACGCCAGGATATAAAGTGTCAGAGCCAGCCAAAATCCATTGCTTCTTCTTAAAGAAAATAAAAAGACCTATTGTGATTGCACCCATTATAGCCAGGATTATTTTTAAGCCCGTTGAGAAATCGAAAAAGTTTTCCAGGTCCAGTCCATTCATTCCATATATACTTGAGATGAATGTCAATGGCAACAATATGGCAGAGAAAATTGTTAGTGTTTTCATCGTATCGCTCATCTGAAGTGATACATTGGCGATGTATAATTCCCTTGTTGAATTAATGGTATCACGATACGATTCTACCATTTCTATCAATTGGTTGATATCATCATATACTATCTTGAGATATTTCACATCTTCCTTGTCTTCTTCTGTATGAGTCAAGAAGTTAATGATATCGCGCATATGCCAGAAATGACGTCTCAATATTATCACTTGTCTTGATAAA
>DATFCN010000084.1:0-54673 GCA_035253045.1 Nitrososphaera sp. | reverse complement strand
GCTTAGAAGTCTACGCTTCCAACCCTCGCTACTGATTGAGCCCCACATGCCAGTTAGTCCACAGACAGGCAAGCCGTAAGATTTTAGTGAGTCAAGCAATTTTTTTATATCAACTTCACTAGGTTCTCCAAACATTTCCATGGCATCATAACCTTGCTTAGCCAGAGTAGCCAATGTATCATCTACTGACTCTATCTTTCTAAAAGAGGCAAGCGTGATGGCATATTTCATTGATCATCAACAACACATTTCTTTATGTCGACGCATCTTGCAGAGCCTGACTTGGGGATAAGTCCATGTCTTTTGCTAGAAGCATAGAAGGCAAGTCCCTCCTCTGTTTGCAAGTCAGCTGGCCTCCCGTGTGATCCTTTGACCAACGTTGGGTCAAGGGGTATAGACTTCGTGTTTGGATCGATAAACAACTCTACGGGGTCATATCCTGGCTTTCTGTGTATATCCACCTTGTGGGCAAAATCTGGAGCCCTGTTTTCATCATGCCACCAATAGTAACTAAACCACTTGTCTTTTGCAGAAATCGCGACCAGCTCGCCGCTTCGCTCATGATCAATTGCTAGACTCTTCTTACCATTGCTATCTAAAACTCGGTCTACTCCAGAGTTCATCTCCAACACTTTTCTAGTTTCTTTTTCATAACCATCCTTAATGTATATGTGAGCGACTTGATGGTCAACCATTGCAAACGCTTTGCTATACTCAAAATCAAGATACTCTTTTTCCTGAATAGTGCGAATAGAAACCAGACCAGCGTCTCGCAGTACAAGGTTTAGCGGTACTGCACCATTGACATCATTGAATGCATACTCAGATAAGATGAGAAATTGCGTCTCTTCTCGTATTCCTAAATCGGTTGTCTTTTGGACAATCCTCCCAACTACATCATCGGCCTTTTTTAGATCATCTCGAACCTGTGCTGCGTCCTTGCCAAAGCGCTGTGCAGAGTAATCAGCATGCGGAATGTATACAGAGAGAAAATTAGGTCGCTCAGTTTCTAATGTGAATTCAGCAGCATTTGCTATCCATTCGCTTGACTTATATGATGCAAAGGGTCCCCAGTAACTTGCGAGGTTGAATTCACCTAACCTGTCTTTCAATTTCTCATAATAACCTATTGGCTTTGAATAACACCACATAACAATTTTGTCGTCTAAATGTATTGGCCGTGGAGTCACCACGATGTCTGAGTTTGCATACATAGTGTTTTGCCAAAAGAGCACGGCAGTTTTCTGGGGGCTTTTTTGCTTGACTATGTCCCATACTCTTGGAACCTGTACAAGCGAGCTGGATTGCTCCCAGAATGATACATTATATGTGCTTCTGTCATACAACCCATTTGCAATTATTCCGTGCTCCCTCGGGTATTTGCCAGAGAGTATACTGGCCTGAACGGTCGATGTAACACCAGGAAACGTGGGTTCAAGTTTTCCCGCCTCCCCATTCTCGATAACCTTGGCAATATTTGGTAGTATGCCAGAGTCTAAGTGCTTTTGTTCAAGGCCTACAACGTCGAGTAATATCGAATAGTTCATTTGCTATTATACTCTGCGTTGATAGTATTGTGTCCCTTAAATGGGTTAGTATCAGACAGAAAAATCGCATTCGCAAAATGATAGTCGAGAACAGAACCCCGCATGTGCTGCTAAAAATGACGTGGAGAAGAAGGTGGGATATCCAATGCTCGCTTAACTTAGTAAGCTTGAGACGGCAAGGGCCCACAATGTCACTAATAAAAAGGCAAGACTTTTTAAAAATCTAATATAGTTGTGAAATGACAATTAGGAAGTGTAAAAGCTCTGAAATAGGTTTTTAAAATTCATTTATCTCTAAGTTGTTATCCAGTCCTGAGAAGCATGCTGTAAAGCTGGACAGCTTATCCTGCGCAGATCGTTCAGTGTTGTTCAAGCATTACCTAAAACTTTTGAAATTAATGGACTCTGGCAAGAATGGTTCCAATGCTATCCATTGATTCACCATGGTTCCTGACAAAGGATGTGTTCGCAGCCCCATACGAACTAAGTGTCAAAACGGTGGATGGTTCGCAACATAATTAAACTTGATTTTTTGAAACCGCGTTAGGAACTCTCTTAAGGGGTATTTGTAAAGGGATCATGATGTCATAAATGATGAATGATTATAGTTCTTCCTACCTAGAGTATGCTGGGAGTAATAAATGGTGGTTAAAAGAGGTAAAAGGAGCACGCGTTTTTGATAAATTTGTATTTGACATGTTAAAAGCTATTTACCTGGGGTCCCGGTTATTGCTAAGACTGGTCTTAGGTCGAGAAAGGAGAGACAGAATATTTCTCAAAAAAAATATCAATTTCAAAGATTTCTTGTATTCCTCTGCTAAGATGATTGGAGTTGACAAGACTCTTCTTCTCGAGATACATGTCCCCAACCATGGTTATCGCATTCACTGTCCGCTTAACAAGGAGGACTTTATAGTAATGACAAAACACGAAGAGGAAATAATGGGACGCTTTCGTCCTAAAGAAGGAGATACAGTTGTAGATATTGGTGCACACATGGGGCGATACACCATACCAAGTTCAAAAGCTGTTGGAGCGTCGGGTCAGGTGATAGCTGTTGAGGCCCATCCATATAATTTTGGAATGTTACAACACAACCTTGGTTTGAACAATCTTACGAATGTCAATGCCTTGAATTGGGCAGTGTATTCAAAGCAAGCTAGATTAAAACTATACTTGCCCGATGAAGATTTAGGATACACTATGCATCATAGTCTTATGACCAATTATCTTGCAACAAAATATAACAAGGAGATTGAACGCAGGTATATTGAGGTGCAAGCAGATACTTTAGACAATTTATTGAACAGGAGAGGAATAACTAAGGTGAATTGGATCAAAATTGATGTAGAAGGAGCAGAATATGAGGTGCTTAAAGGAGCTAAAGAAATCTTGTCTGCAAACAACCCTATGTCTATTCTAGTAGAGGTTCATGGTAAGGAAACCTATGGTCCGACAATAGAATTGCTAAGGTCGAACAATTTCGAAATAGAATTTGAAAAAACATACGACAACGGCGAAAAACATGTGCTCGCTCGAAAATTACCTATTTTCAAATAAGCGATAGATGGGCGCTGATTGCCCCTAATGCTGCCCTTTCGATCTGTCAGTCATCCAAAATCTAATACCCAGTGACCCATTGACGCGGTCAGGTATGTAGCCAATTGCCACATACCACGAACCCATCTTATCCGTTACAGATAGTATTCATTAAATCCTAGTTCAGGGAAATGTCAAAAGGTAAGGTTCGATTACTTCTATTCTTGTCCACTAAACTAGCTGGATTGGGAATGTAAGCTCCCATTATCTTTTTTCCATTATTTTCAAGTGCTATTGTATTTTGTACTTTTATTTAGCGATGATGTGGTAGATGAACGAACCGCATACTTCGAACCGATGATGAGATGGCACTTGAACGTTTGGAGCAAATAGATAAAACCTATTCATTACATAATAAAAAAAGGTCCCCGAGCACATGATCTAATATTCTAACAATCTCTTACTGAGTCTATCGCTAAGGTAACAAATCCTGAGGGGGGGGGAGGACTTAATTTTTTGTTTTCTATTCTGCGTACTCCTTAGCTATCAATGTTCCATTACATATTGTACAAGTCGTAAAAGACATAGGATATCTTCTATCGCATTTTTGACAATACATATGCGACATTGGATTATGATTTGAGGACACAAAATTGACACCAAACGAAATTATAAGAATTTTTCTACACTGTCCCGATGGAAAAGCCAGTTCATCCTTGTGTATACGTTGCGGAAATGACATTAAGATGGGCCTGCATTGGACGAGGACTTCTAAACCGAGACAAGAGGATAAGAGATCTAACCATTAAGAAGTCAGGACTGTTGAACAAAAAGCTCTGCAAGTCACAAATTCTAGCCTAATAGTATTTTTATCTATATCGACTCTTTTTCATCGGTTGTCCAATCGCGCTTGTATATTTCATCTTTTAATTTCTGGCCATTGAACATTTTAAAGTATGCCTGCCTTACGCTATTTTGTCTTTCGAGCTCGGCCTGTATCCATAGGTTCTCAAACATTGAATAATCAGTGAATACCGTAGATTCACTGTTCGAATACGTCGCCAAACCTGTTGCTTCTGTAAAGTTATCCTTACTATCATCGTTTACCTCTATAGTCAACGAAAACGATTGGTCGATTATAAATGTGGTAATTTTGCTTCTCAGAGGTTGCCGAATAAAATTCACACTAATAAGCTCGTGTTTTTTCTTGATCAAGTCTTTGGGAATATCCTTCATTGTTTCATCATCAATCTTGATTAAAACCCTGACGTTTATTCCTCGACTTCTTGCGGCACCAAGCAGGTCTATAACTCCATCTCTTTCGGCCCTATAGAAAGAATTCAGAGTAGCAAAAAGCGCTTGTATGTCAAACCCTGATGATTCAATCCGCTCGGTTATAAGTCGCTGTATCGAAGATGGATCTCGAATTGACTCGATATATTCTCTTTGAATCCCATGTTCAACTTCTTTAATCTTATCTCTTGCAGGTACTGCATGATTCAAGAGGTTTTCAAACAAATTCTGCTGCATCTTGATAAAAAACAGATTTTTAGAAATTAAGTATCTATCAAGCTCGTCGTTTTTATCGTTGGTGTTCTCTATGTCGTGAAAATAGACGCTTCCATCTATTATGCAAAAATCTCCACCAGTCATATCCGTGTGGTATAAGCTGAACTCCCTTGCCAGTTCTTTGGCTAACGTTATATTTTCAGGAGTAATCGCCGTCACAAGTCTCACTCTTATCTTCTTTTTTTTCTTGTCCACAGTTTTTAGAAACTCAAATAACGAGCCAGAGAGTCTTGATTTGGATTTTGAAAGTTGGCTTAAATAGCAGTCGATGCCCTCTTTAGCAGCCTGTAGAAAACCAAAATGTCTAGAATCCTCAGAAGATTTATTGCTGGTTGCTAACTGAAAGTCATCGTACTCTTCCAATATTGAGCCTCAATTTATTACCGTAATCGAGGATATAAACCCGTTCAGTTTCCTTTACAAGCATAAAAAAAATTGTAATATAAAAAATTGAGCTGGAAGACCTTCATTGAAACCTTTTATATATATAAAGAAGGAAGTAGGTTATAGATGCCAGTATTCCTAGATGTTCACAAAGTTCCCTTCAGCGAGGAAAATTTGAAGGAATTATGTGCTTCTCCTGTGGATGAATTCGGAGTTCGCCATGTTAACCTCCTCTACAATAGAGACGCGAAGATCTGTTTTTGTCTGCTAGAAGGACCCGATATGGACGCAATAGAAAAACATCATGCAAAGGTCAGAATAAAGTGCGAATGGATCACAGAAGTTTCTCTCGCTCAACCCTTTCAGGGATCTGCATAGTTTTTTTATGAGTATCTCCTTTTCTTTTTCTTGCTCTCATTGCTGAACAAAATACTATCTTTTTTTGGCAGCTAATGCATTATATCAAACCGCGTCAACATTGATTAATCTTCCTTTCTGCTTAGAGTGCGGTGCATCTCGGTCATAACTAGAGGTTTGAGCATAGGTATTAACTTAAATTGTTTAAATAACCAGCATCTTTAGGGTGTTAATTTGCAAAGGTGGACGGCAACACAAAGCGGTTTACTATTGAGACATTGATGTGGATTGGCATTTACTTTGGTATGGCATTTATCATTTCTAGACTATTACCGTTTCCTTATTCTCTTATAGTTATCGTTTTCGCCGTGATAGGCCTTGGATTTTACAGAAGGAGAAGATATTTTCAACGAACGGGCCAAGCTACTTCCTCGACTTCCTCGTACTTGGGTAAGATGTTTGGCCCTCAAAAAGGCATAAACTACTATTGTATGAACTGTGGGACAAAACACAATCAAACATCATGCCCGAATTGCGGATCAAAAGTGAAGAAGGCAGACTTCTGACCAAAAAAGCATATTATCTTCTATTGAGACCATCTGTGTTATTGGAAGATCTTTGCATGACCCTCATCGTAATAAGGTCATATTTGAAATGCTTACTTACTTTAAAGATCAAAAAAATGGAGCACTACTTGTGGTGCGTATCTAATATCAATCACATTTTTCAGGCCTCGCTCTGAACTCGCCACCTTTGCATCGCATTCTTAACAGAACTGACGAAAGCCAATGCGGCATTTGAATAAGAAACTCAAGGAGCTCAGAAAAGTGCTAAACAGCTCCAAACATCAAATCTGACAGAACTAGACAGGATATAGCAGAGGATTTGTGAAATTTAAGAATCATTTTGTGAGTGGATATAGTATCCATAGTGCTTGTGATATGAAACTATTACATACACGAGATTGGCCTTACCCTGTAATCGTTCCAATTATGAAGGGCCCTGTTGTAGGCTCAGAGTACTAAAATGGGAAATGTAGGCATTTATCTATCTTTATCCTAATCTATCTCTGCTCGGTGTCCGCTGTTGGTTCTCTGCTCGCGTTTTCATATACGATAATGCAATCGCAATGCCTAGGATTGAACAGATTATGGCCAATGATAGCTCAATAGGTATATGATAAAACTCGGATAGGAGCATTTTAAATCCTATGTAGAATAAGAGTGCAGTCAATGCTGGTTTGAGATAATAGAATTTCTCCATAGAGCTTGACAATAAAAAGTACAGACTTCGAAGTCCAAATATTGCAAATATGTTTGATGTTATAACGATAAATGGATCTGACGTAATAGCCAATACAGCAGGGATTGAATCGAGAGCAAAGATAAGGTCAGTCATTTCTACAATGACAATTGCAACCAGCAACGGTGTAGCGTATAGGACACCATTAATACGAATAAGGAACTTGTCTGTCTTTATTTGTACATCAACCGGCATAATTTTTTTTAGGGCTCTTACTGCAATGTTTCTTTCTACTTCAATTTTCTCTTCTTTCTTTTGCATGAACATTCTAATTGCTGTAAAAATCAAAAATGCCCCGAAGACGTAAATCATCCAATGGAATGTATCAAGCAGCGAGACTCCAGCAATGATTAGGGGAATTCTCATTGCTATTGCACTCAATATGCCAACAGACAGGACCTTGTGTTGGTATTGATGTGGGATAGCCAGTGAGGTAAAAATGAGCAAAAAGACAAACATATTGTCCACGCTTAGCGTCTTTTCAAGGGTATAACCTGTAATGTATTCAAGCATCTTCGGGTAGCCCATAGTAAAATAGATTACAACAGCAAATATCAAGCCAAGAGAAATCCACACAATAGTCCAAGCTAAGGCGTCGTTGGTTGAACGGACTTTCATTGTGTCAGAATATGCCCTTTGCTTCTCCCCTTTGGAGACCACTCCCTTTATTTTGCCAATTATGCCTAGGTCAATGGCCAAAGCCACACCAACCAAGACGGCAAATAGAATCCACATTAACGTGATTTGCAGCTGTTGTGCACCGGCTAAAGATTCATGTAGCAATATTTACTCCCGCTCCGCTTACGAAAACACACTCATGTAAACTAATCTAGATACATATATACGCACCCCAGAGATCCTGGTGCAGCAAGCAATTTCGGCTGATCTGTTGCATTCATTTTACTTGACCTCTCAGCACCTTCACCCCCTCAGAGCTTGCGCTCGGTTTGTTAAACACTTAGTGTGATTTTCAATTTGTTGTTATCGTCAAGTTTTTAGCTTAAAATTTGAGTTGCCTCGCCACACAAATCTAATAAAAAGGAAGTTGGGTTGAGAAATAGTCAATACAAGTAAATCTTATTAGAAGCAAACACGTATTGCTTGAGGGGAAATGAATTCTAAGGGACTCTCGCTAAGGGTACTTGCTGCTTATGCCCGTGATATAGGCCGCGGAGTAGTGCGTATAGATGGTCGATCTATGGATATTCTAGGCGTGGCTGACGGAGGTATAGTCGAAATCCTAGGCAAGAAAGATGGAACAGACGCAAGATGTTATCAACTACTTCCCTCAGATGAGGATCAAGGCGTCACAAGGATTGACCCTGCGCTGAGGAAGATGATAGGCGTTACCATTGATGATAGCGTTACTATAAGAAAAATAGTGGAAACCAATGAATTCGCGGAGAAGTCCACAGGCATAGAATCGGAGGAGGCCGAAACACCAGGTGCTGCCCAGCAGGAGACCAGAGAGACCGTAGAACCTGGAGCACACGATGGAAATGGTGCATCAACAACAACTGCATCTGCCGCAGTACCTTCCGCATCGGCAGTCTTTGTCCTCTCAGGTTCCTGCATAGAATTTGATAAAGAGAGACCAAAAATAATGCATTTTATAGCCACTCTAGAATCTGCCGTTCGCAGCCAAAGCAAATGTAAATGCTATTCTGATGGCAAGAAGGCACTGGGATGGGATTTCTTTCTGCTTGAGATTGAGGAACTATTTGTAGATAAGTTGCGTGATATATATCCAGATATTCAAAAACAGGAAGCTGGTAGCACCGAGGAGCGGTTCGCGCTTTGGATGAACAAGCAACTCAAAAAGATGGCGAATATAGATTACCATCTAAAGTTAAGCGATGTGCCTCAGGAGCACATAAAGGGGTTCAGACTAAATCCAGAACATTTTAGGGATGAGACCAATTTAGAAGATCTCCGGTGAAGGATGGAGCAATTACAAACTGACTAGGGCAAATAGCCAAATAGACGACCAAATGAAAAAAAGATTGCTCGGTAAAATAACCTGATTACGTGGATCTGAACGGATGGAGGTTATAATCTAATGGACTTTACTAATCGATGGCTTTTGATGCTTGCAACAGCTACAGGACTCTTTGCCATTTCTCTACTCCTCCTGCGGGTCAATATCCGGACGCTTGCGATCATTCTCGGCATTGGCTTGCCACTCGTTACACTGTGGCTCTATATGGATGAGAGATACTTTGGTGCCCAACGGGGAAGTTTTCCACCCCGGCAAATGTGCGCATGTCCTATTTGCAAGCACCAGTATGCGAGTATGTGCTTAAAAATAAACTGTTCGTGCTGCCTTATTACAAAAGGAGAAAAGGTGGTGGGGCACAACACAAGTACCTTTCAATAGCTTGCTTAGAAAAAGAGGGAAAGAGACAGAGCAAAATGTGGGGCCAGCCTTGCCGCCACACCCACCGCTTCCTGTTTTATCCGGCTGGCTGGGTTGAATTTCCTGATGCCGTCGTCGTTGACGGTGTTGTCGAAGAGGCATTCACAGATCCTTGTTCTGGCGTTCCAGCTTGTGGAACAGTATTCTCTCGCGCTGCAGGAATCTCTATGAATGGAGTTGCTCCTTCAGCGCCAGCTGTTACAAGAGGCAGGACACCGTCCCATCTTTGAGTCTTGAGCCATTCTAGGTATCGCGGATTCTCCCTCAACTGTGCCTCTACTATTTGAATCGACTCAGCCTCGCCCTGTGCCTGCAGTACAGCAGCTTGTCTTACTCCTTCTGCTCGAGCAATATTGGCTTTTTGCTCTCCAATCGCCCTTGCTTCTACTTGTTGCGCCTCTATCTCAATCCTCCTAAGGTCGTTATTAGCTTGAAGGGCTCTTTGTTCCGCTTCTACTTTTGCTTCAACTGCTCTTCTAAACTGCTCTGAAAACTGAAATTCTGTAATTGATATTGTTTCTACGTCAATATTGTAAGCAGCCAATCTTTGCTTTATCTGGTTTTCAATTTCAGATTTCACAGTCTCTCTATTGGTGATAAGATTCTCCGCATTGAATCTAGCTGTTACCTGCTTTACCGACTCCTGTATCGCAGGAGAGACGACTCTACTGGCGTAATCAAATCCAAGCTGACGGAAAAGGACTTGAGCAGTGTCTGGGTTTATGTGATAGTTTAGTGCAACTTGTGTGCTCACATCCTGCAGATCTTGCGACGCCGATGCAGCGTTTTCAACTATCTTTTGTGTTCTAACTTCCATTTGGACAACGTTGTCCCTAAATGGAACTACAAAATGAATACCTTCATTCAGAGATACTGAAGTGTCGACGGCCCCAAAGTTCAGTAGAACTCCTCGGTTACCAGCTTCCACAATTTTAATGCTTGCGGCAAGCACTACTATGAGCATAATGAAGCCTATGATAACGGGTATTATCACTCTCATAGACGATCTAGACATCAACCCTCTTCCTTCTCCTCTGTAATCTTCGAGGGGCTCACCTTCACGAGTCATTCTTTGATACCGTCCAGGACCACGGACGAACGCACGTCCTCTAAACCTTCGTTTGTATATGAAAAAGCCTATAATTCCGAGGATGATCACCGAAATAGCTATAGTGATTATTGTACTGACTTCTACCATTACGCGAATCTCCGTTGGTCAAATCTCAAAGTTCGGTACACTACTATTATATTTTGCACATACAGACTAGCGCAATATGTCAATATGAATTTTTATCCATAGAACTTTCTGATCAGGGATTCATTGTCCAAGATACCCGTGAGATCAGAGTTGGATGGTCGGGAGTTGAGCTTTCGGACAGCTTTGGAGTATTTTATACCATGGTATTAAGTCCCCCGATAACACCAGCCCCGTATCAACTGCACGCCGTTGGTTAAAGCACCCTACAGAGGAATGTTAACCTCGATCTGCGCGAGTACACCTATAAAGGTCAATAAAGCCTGCAGGGTTCAAAATTTCATACTAGTATCAGAATTGAATCTAAAGTTAGGATTCACATGAATGTATCTAATTATTTTCTTGTCTCTCCGTCCAGCACCAGTATTAGGTGATACAAAGCAATACTTAAAGAAGTACCAAGGTAAAATCTATGTTGTGGATAATGAAGGGTTAGAAGCCTTAGATTGGTCGCCTTGGCTTGATTTTGACAGGGATACTATCGCCAACGTTGCTGCGTTAGAGGGAGTTTACAAGCTACATGCAAGCATGAAGATGTTATTTATTGGGAGTAGCCATAACGTCAAGGAATCAATCCTTGGCTGCCTGTCCGATCATTGTATAAGTAAGGCACAGAGATTCAGTTATGCCATCATAGAGGATGCAGATAAAGTAAAAGAACAACTCCTAAATGAATACCGTAATAAGCACAACGGCAAGATGCCTTCCTGTATGGAATAGGAAGTTCAGAAGAAATTAGGTTTCTTTAGGTCGGAATTTTTTACCTTATAGCAATAATGCAACACTATTGTCTGTGTCATCTTTTGGAAAATAATAAGTATATTCATCATATCCGCGTTATGTTTTCCTGGATGGACTGTACTGTATCTATGGTATCGCAAGGAGAGAAGTACTGAAGAGTATAATAGAATTAGAATAGCGAATGGCGACCTCTAACCCAGAGTTTCGATAGTCTGACCTTTCATTTCAAAAACTTTATTGGAGTGATCACGAATGCTGCCGTCACAACTGCTGTGAATATCCAAGCTAGCTCATAGCTACTCTCCTGTACTATATACGAAAAACTGACAGGTGTCCATAATACTCCGATAAGAGATAACCCATTAACCCATGCTACCTTTAGTGTATCAAGATAGGAATAATCGCTGCGCGCGGGGCTCCTGTCCTCGAAATTTCTTCTACCGGTATCAAGTGTTGTTGGCAATGTTGGCTTCTTATTTCTATGATCTAGTACACCATCAATCTTAACTGTCCTAGCTTTTTCATAGACCACAGTAAACGCACCACCTGAAAAAATTCCTGTGAGCATTACGGATGGGAGGATAATGTAAATGACGTCGGTAGATAGTCCTCCTAAGGCCAGGCTTGTCCCGACCCCACACATAACCAAGAGTGTTCTTGTGTCCCCCACTTTGTCATGTATCCGTCCAATTGCTGGTGCCGAAACAATGGCAAAAATTAAAGGCAAGCTTGCTATGATTCCAATGAGTTCTGCAGAAAATCCAAGGTTGACTAGGTATATCACAATGAATGTCAACTCCACAGCCCAAGCTGCCTGAATTCCGATGAGGATAAGCCCAAGACACACCAGAGTACGATTTGACAATACTCTTAAAGTATCGACAATCTTGAATTTTTCTGCTCTTGATGTGTAATGATATTCCCTATTGTCTATCTTATCATTGTCCCAGGGCATTGTTTTATTACTCTGTCGTATTGTTAAAATCATAAGCAAAGCAGTGATAATACCCAATGCACCGCTCAAGACAAGGCTATTCCTCCACCCTACTGTTTGCGCAATCATTAACCAAGCAAATATGCCGATAATACCGCCAAGTGAATGAGCAGAGTTCATAACCCCGATAGAGAAACCAGGGAATCCTCTTTTACCATACCTTGTGATAAGGATCACAGCTGAGCTGAAGAAGAATGCCATTCCAAATCCTACGAGGAAACGCAACCAGATTAACTGTGAAGGCGAGAATATCAAACCGCAAAGAAGAGCGGCCGTTGATGTTATGGTTATTCCCACAATAGCAGAAATGCGTGGATCAAATCGTGCGGCAAATACCCCGGCAGGAATTTGGAATGAACCTATCCCTATGAAAAATGCTGAAGATACAGAACCAAGCAGAGACACATCTTTACCATACTCTAATGCAATTAATGGAAAAATAGCTGCAACGTTAAACCAATTTATACCATATACAATTCTTGCAATGATCAACGAAAGAGATGCTTCTGCATTTGAACTCAATATTCTTTTAGTCCTATCGTTTGTTCTCACTGCCGGTACACCACCAACTTCCTGATCTGTGTTCAGTACATACATCCACTATATTTCTCAGTTCATTGGGCTGATTCATTTACACTCACCCTTATAGTGCACAAGCCCAGCAAGAGTTTCCACTAGACTAATAATTTCAGATTTGTTGGCAATATTATCAATACAGTAGAACATTGCTGAGCGACCGATTATTTTTGCTCTTTCGTTATCATGCTCGAGATATCTATGTCAAAAAATGTTTTAAGTATTCCAATGTAGGTGTTTACTGGCGGTGGAATCTCGTCTTCGCATGATACATCCATGTTCCATGCGTTTATCCATATCACCATACTCTGCAATATGTTTACAAACCGTCTGTATTCTTTGGGTGTGACTTCGAGTGCATCAATGTATCTTTCTGCGAGGAGCCATGACGCAGTAAAGTCTATGCAATTAGTTCCATATATTGACCTTATCTGTTGCTGTATAGTTCTTGCTCGTTTGAAGGGTTTTCTGTTAACAAAAAATGGAAACTCGACTTTGTGTGGAAGCATCATGCCAAGCGGAGCCCATATAGTTATTACCCTTGCTCCATCCATTAGGTCTTTGCTGAATCGTTTTGTCATAGCATCGACAATCTCTGAATCATTGAACCAGAACAACAAAATAGTTGCATCTGAAATATCTGCATTCAGTATATCTGCATTTACTATGTAAGCATTTTTGATGCCGACAAGTTTCCTGCTACCATCGGCCACCATAGATTTGTCAATCTCTACCCCGACAGATTTCTTGACGCCAAACTCTTTGGCTGCAATGGCTACAGCGTTGCCTTCCCCACATCCGAGGTGGCAAAACACATCCGTCTTTTTTAATTTAGCGAATTTGAATATTTTCCTGACTACATTATCGGTAAGCGAAACCCTCTCGCCTGTGAGTACCGACTGTGGCAGGGATGATAAGAAGTCGGCTAGTTCCAACTGTATGTTACCTGGGTTTCTTTCTCTAATAAAAAGTAAAGTTGATTGAGCCATCAGCCTACCTCTCCCTTCGTGAGTGTATCATGCAAGACTTAGCCCCGCTCTCTCGTTACATATACTGGTATAGATGTGTGTCCTGCGCTAAGGGATCTGATTCAATCCGAGTCGCGGTTATTGGGTCGGCAAAGATGATGGTCAACATATCAGCATGATTAGGGGATAACATTTCAATTGATTGTATTCGTGCATGAGAAGTCTTGGATGCAGTATTAGCCTAATGACGTGTAAATGCAATGGTACCTTAGTCTCCACGTAAGTATGCGTCTCACGCGCTCAACTAATACATGCAACACCTAATAAAATGCCTAACCAGTAGGCAACAGACTAGGAGATGATCAGACTATAATGATGGCACACGTGCGTCCATTGAAAGATAAAAATAAAACACCATTCAGAGAAAAAAGGAAATGTGAATGTAAGTTATACCTCTACGTACATTGTACCATTTTCGATCATTACCTCGTAGTGGCCAAGTTCCTGTAGTTTTTGTGGGAACCACAATAAATTGCCAGTGGTGACATCCCATTTGGCACCATGCCATGGACAGATTAGATCCCTCCCATCAAGTGCGCCTTCATGAAGCTCTGCACCTGCATGAGTGCAGGTGTTGCTTGTAGCATAATACTGGCCCCGTATGTTAGCTATGAGGATCTCCTTGCCACCCACTGTGAAATGCGCCATCTTGCCTTCGCCGATATCTGAAGCCTTACCGACCATTACCTTTGCCATACGCAGAAACCTAGGAATTACGCCACTATTTTAATTTCACGCCCCACTTGATCGACAAAAGTGTTTAAGTCACTCATTTTTGCATTTTGCAAATATTAGTCGCCTCTGTAGTGCCTCAGTTTCTTTCTTTCGCAAGAGGATGAACTGGAGTAAATCGCAGGTGGAGCCCACAGCAAACACAGTGGCTATTGTTGCATTTAAAATATACCTCGCATCTGCGGCAATACCTTAACCCTTTCTGATAGGGGTTTTGTACCCTACCTCCGTCCGGCACTATTCTAATGCATAAGTTTTTGCATGTCAATACTGGTAAGCCCACACAGGGCGGCTTATAACTGGGCCGGCACCATGGGGAGAGGGGGGCACAGGAAACCGTTTATGATGTTTACCAAATATATGCCCTATATTGATAGGTAGTAGTAGTAGCAATGCCTGTTGCCGTCCTTGTTGCCTTTGCATCAGCTGGGATTTTGAGTGGTATACTAGACGCAATAACATTCATGATAGCAGAGTATGGTTACCCCGCAGTTTTTGCAGCGGCCTTTCTCGAAGTGATTTTTCCTCCAATTCCAAGCGAAGTGATCTTTCCCTTAGTTGGGTTTACAGTGCACAATAGAGGACTCGGACTTGGATATACGGTTGGCATGGCAACCGTCGGTGCCCTTGGGTCGACTGTAGGAGCAGTATTGATCTATTTCATATCGGCCAAAGTTGGAAGGATGGCAATCATGCGGTTTGGCAAAAAAGTAAGGATAAGCGAGCAAGAGATCCAAAAAGCTGAAAGGTGGTTTGAAAAGTACGGGTCAATTGCTGTGTTTACGGCAAGACTCATTCCCGGCATTCGCGAGATAATCTCAATACCTGCTGGCATAAGCCGCATGAATCTTGCAAAATTCCTAACCTACACCTTTGCTGGCTCTCTCCTGTGGTGCATTATCTTGACGCTTGCAGGATATTATCTTGGCCAAGCGTGGACCCAGTTTTCAGAGCAGGCATCAGTTGCTTTCGCCATAATTACCTTGATAGTTATTGTTGCAATAATCGCATGCGTTGTATTATGGTATAGCAGACGCAAAAGGGCTTCTGCAAAACAGTAACTACAATCTCGCTCTCATTAGGAGACACAGTAGCGCCTTTTGTGTATGCAACCTATTTTCGACTTCTTGCCATACAACTGACCACCTGCCGTCAATAACTTCAGCAGTCACTTCCATGCCGCGCTTTGCGGGCAAGCAATGTAAGAATATTGCATCAGGTTTCGCAAGCTTCATCATCTCCTCATTCACTTGATAATTTGGAAGAAATGCTGCTTCCCTATCAGTACGCTCGCCTTCCTTCCCGATTGAGATGAAGGTGTCTGTCGCTATGATGTCGGCGTCACTCACAGCTGCTTTTGCATCTGAGGTTATTGCAATGTCGACTCCCGCCTTTTCGCTCTCCTCTTTGGCTAGGGTCACAATTTCTCCGAGCGGCTCGTAGCCCTTTGGGCAGGCAGCAATCATGCTTATACCGGTCTTGGCGCAACCAAGCATAAGGTCGTTGCATACATTGTCTCCATCTCCAAGCCAGGCAAGCCGTAATCCCTTTAGTTTCTTTTTCTGCTCCTTTATTGTCATTAGGTCGGCCAGAACCTGACATGGGTGAAAGGAGTCTGATAGCCCATTTATTACCGGCACAGAGGCATGGCTAGCCAACACTTCAACATCTTTATGGTTATAGACTCGTGCCATTATACAATCCAAATATGTCGATAGCGTTTTGGCAGTGTCTTCAATAGTCTCACCTCGCGATAGTTGGATATCGTTTGCGTCAAGGTAAACTGTACCTCCCCCCAATTGATACATGCCAACTTCAAAACTAACTCTAGTCCTAGTAGACGGTTTTTGGAATATCATCCCAAGCATCTTTCCCCGCAATAACCTCCGAGAACTTTTTTCCCTCTTGGACTCACGCTTTAGTTTGTTTGCGAGCTTGAGAATTGTGCTGATCTCCTCTGTGCTCAGGTCTGCGATACTTAAGATATCTTTCTTATTTGAGAAGGTCTTCAATGTCTTCATCTGTTAGATAGACTACCTTTTCTTCTTCTACCTCTTTTGATTCCTTATTCTCTTGGGGATTCTTTTCCTTGGCGCCCGTAGCCATTTCCTCTTGCTTAAGCCTACCACTCTCCTCTTCCCCTCGTGCCCGATTTTCTTTTGGTTCTTGTCTTTCCTGCGGGGTATCCGCTTTCTTGCCCGTGTCGTCGTCTCTTCTTTTCTTGCCAAAGAATCCAAACCTGCTCTTTTTTTCCTTTGGATGTTCATCCGTAACCTTTGGTGGCTCGGGGCTAGCCAAAATGGGTTCTGGCGCAACTTCCTTGACATGCTGTGTCCCGCCCGGCATGGCGGATCCGCCCGCAGCGCCCAATGGCTTGATCGAAGGCTCGGAGAGCAATACAATATCTTTTTCCTCTTGCTGAGAGGTTTGTACATCCTCTGCGACCGCTGGTATTTCCACCGATGGTTCTGAAATCTTCTTCTCCGATATTACATCGTCGACAGTTAGTTCTGCCTCGTTGCGACTCTCAAATAGTGAGCTGATGAACTTGTTAGAGTCAAAGGGGATAATGTCATCATAGCCCTGCCCTACTCCAATGTATACAATTGGCCTCGAGGTGATGTGTGCAATTGAAATCGCAGAGCCGCCCTTAGCATCTGCATCTGTTTTGGTTAGTATTGCACCGTCAAAATTGGTATAGTCAAAAAACTCCCTCGCCTGATTTATTGTATCGTTTCCAGCAAGTGCATCACCTATGAACAACTTTAAATCTGGCTTGACCACTCTCACTATCTTACCCATTTCATCCATCAAGTTCTTTGAAGTCTGCATTCGGCCAGCAGTGTCCATGAGAACTATGTCAATGTGATTCTTTTTTGCATGATCGTATGCATCGCGGCCGACTGATGATGGGTCGGCTCCATATCTCTGTTTGATTATCTTGAGAGATAACTTATTTGTATGCTGCTCGAGCTGCTCAATAGCGCCTGCCCTATGGGTGTCGCCTGCAGCAACTACTACAGAAAAGCCGGCTCTTCGAAGTAGGTGTGCTATCTTTGCTACGGTAGTTGTTTTACCGGTTCCGTTAATGCCTAGAAAGACAATGACAAAAGGTCCACTGTTAGCTTGCTTTTTCATGTGTATGCGCTCAATCAGGTTAAGCTTATTGGCGCGGGCAAAAATCTCGGTCAATGCGGCTTGCAATTTTGACTGAACTACCTCATTTGCTTCCTGTTCCTTTTCCAGCTTTAGCCCAAGCAGCTCTTTTTTCAGTTTCACAGTTAAGTCGTCAACTACTTCCTGGGCCACGTCACTTTCCAGAAGCGCGATCTGCAGGTCCAACAGCACATCGTCGAGAACTTTTTCAGTAAGTTCCTTCTGAGCTATGCCTTTAGCAGCTCTCGAAAAAGCCTTTTTCAGTTTATCAAACATGCTTATTTTCAACCAGAACGGACATTAACCGGGCTGCTGAGCTGCTTGTATCATCTGATTTATCTGCGACTGCAGCTGGTTAATACGCATAGCTATTTCCTGTCTTTGAGACTCCAGTTGCCGCGCTGCCACTTCGTACTCTTTTATCCTAGTTTCCACATAGTTGAGCGCGTCTTCTCTACTCTTCTCAATAGCTACACCAGCATCCAGGTTGATAAGTAACTTCTTTATGGGAGGTACTGTGGTCTTGACATAAACCCCGATGCCGATAGGCATTAGCGACTCGACGTCAGACTCTGAAGTGATAGTCTGGATTGTGCTTGAAGCCAGATGTGCCTCTTCCATTAACTTGCTTACTGTCACTTGTCGTGTCATGACGTCATTGAGATATGCTTCAAGGATCCTTGATTGTTGAACCAATTCATTTATCCTCTGCTCAATAGCTGCCAATTCCTGCTGTCTTGATTGATCACTAGGTCCGCTCATCAAATTCACTCGTCTGGATAGATTTTTAAAGCTTTAGATTCGAGATACCTTCAGCATATCACTCATTTTGACCTTCATGCCATACCGATCTTCCTCGCGCTTCATATGACGGTACAATTTGACCATGTCCATCCCGTGCTTTATCATATTGAATTTGCCTGTCATTTTCAACATGATGAACTTGAATACAAGAGAGTATATCTTGAACTTTTCTAGCACTGCGGCACGGTACGCTGGAATATCATGGAGGTTCTGCACAAGGAGTTCAGCGCACCAAGTAGATGGGATTATTCCCTCACCTAGTAAAGGATAAACCGTGCCTATGGATTCACCTGCTCCTATTGATTTCCGACCGTCGGTAAAAGGTTCGCAGTTTTGAGGGGGGGTTAATCGTACTGGCCTTCCAACCTTCTTTACTATTTCACAGTCATGCTTGTTCAAGAATTCGTTTACAAACTGATTATGGTTCCTTGCGAAATCACCTGCCCCTATGTGTGCTTGACCGTTGCCAAGAGGAAAATACCAAAAGTAACCGGACATGGATGGAAAAGCTTGCAAATAAAAATCATCAAAGGGTTCCTTGCCATGTGGATAACGAACCTTGTATTGCACGCAGGGAATCCAAGTCTCATTTTTAACCCTAGGCAGATAATTGCGATGGAACCCAGTGGAATCTATAATAAGATCAAACTCAGACTCAAGCTCCTCCTTTCTGGGTGCACGTCCGAATTTTATTTCTGTGCCCCTTATCATATCTTGTATTAGATGAAGCTTGTCATAGCTCACCATCCCATTGAGCCCAATGTTGATTCTGTTCTTATCCTGCAGGCCCACCTGCATCTGCCGGCCATCATGCAAGACATAGTCATCGAAATTGAGGCCACATTTTCGAGTAAGGCCAGCCATGACACTCTTACATGTGGCCCAAGCACATACTGCGTCATGCTGGTTCTCAAGCATCCGTTCAAATCCAACTATGTGGTTATTGCGATCATCGCTTAGCCTATTTACGAGATAGGCACCTGCTACTCCAATTCCCACTACCGCTATTTTCATACCTTTGTATTAGTCTCGCCAAGCATTCCATAAAAACTATAACATTATGTACTCTTCGAATATTAGCAGAAGCATTGTCAAAAAAGAAGAAAATAAAGATGCCTGGCTCTGCACGGGCGGGCATTAGCCTTTTAATTTTCGGCGCGCTACTCGTTGGATTCGGACAATACCTCGAAAGAGGCGCTTTGTCACTTTATGGTGTGATAATTGTAGCCTGTGGATTTGTACTTTATATGACTGCATCGATTGTTGCGAAACGAAGAGCAAAAATTTAGCATGCAACCATTTTCTTTTTTGCATACAAATGGAATCACCAGATTTATTTGTGCTCTACTCATTTGTACTAATTGTCATAACCAATCGTTTTTTCCTGGCTCAGGAAATTGAATATTTCTTAGATCAGTAGTTCTAGAATGAGTAATGGTTCTTATACGCTGTATCCAAATTATGAACCCATGGAGCTTGCACCGGACGAGCAAAAAGCGCTTGATGGCACGTATGGTGAACCACTTGCCACTGCATATAGGATTCTCTCTGCAATTGGCGAGGCTACGGGCGCCGCAAAGCTTGTGCCCATAAAATGGGCTCATATTTCCGGCGTAAACTATAACACAATTGGAGACGAAGGCATGCGATTCCTTGAACAGTTCAGTGCTACGGCTAAATTCTCAATAAAAACTACAATAAACCCAATGGGATATGACAGGACAAAGCCTGAGCACATATCTCAGGAATTTCAGGAAAAACAAGAAAATATTACCAAGTCATATGAGCGAATGGGTGCCACGCCATCTTTTACATGTACACCTTATGAGGCGTTTGACCTTCCTGAGAAAGGCACTGCAGTTAGCTTTGCAGAAAGCAACGCTGCAGTATTTTCAAACTCGATTTTAGGGTTAATGACAAATAAGGAAAGTGCGCTATCTGCACTAGCAAGCGCCGTCACGGGTAAATCGCCGCTCTCGGATCTCCGACTTGAGGGGGCAAGGACCCCGAAAATTTCAATCGAGCCAAGCTTTGATTTTAGGACTGAGCTCGACTATGGCCTTTTAGGTTATCACACTGGGAAAGAGGCAAAAGACAGCTGTGTCGCTCTTGGAAGAATAAAAAAAATGGATGCTATGCAAGCAAAGGCACTTTGTGCTGCGATTGGAACGTCTGGTTCCTGTGGTATGTTCACTTTGGGAGATAATGTAAAGGAAAAAATCACATTTGGAAGAGAAGAAGCTCAGTCGGTTAGAGATGAGCTGAGCACTGCTGATGATGGGGACATTATCACCCTTGGCAGCCCTCAACTTGGCTTAAAAGAGTTGAAGTTGCTTGCCAATCTTACCCAAAGCAAAAAATTCACAAGACGTTGTATTATCTTTTGTTCACGGACAGTTCATAATAATGCGGTGAAAATTGGTCTTGCAGGCAATATTGAAAAGTCTGGAGCAGAATTTAGATGCGACTCATGCACTTGTCTCACGCCATATATTAGTAAAGAAAGGTACGACGCAGTGATTACAAACAGTGTTAAGGCAGCTTACTATCTATCCAAGTATAATAAAGTGAAAGTCGCTCTCAAAGATATCAAGACAATAACTGAGAAATATGCTACATGATAATTTCTAATTGTCCGAGAATTGTTGGCGGTATTGGTCAGGGAAAAACACTTGTCACGAAACACCCCATAAATTTTCTTGCAATGGTAAACTCCAAGAGCGGAATAATAACAGATCCGTCCCACGAGCTGCATGGCAAGTCGCTCAAAGAGTCTGTACTCATAATTCCATATGCGATCGGAAGTAGTGTTGGTGCATATACAATCTACTCACTAAAGGAATATGGAAATGCTCCAGCTGCAGTTGTGTGCTCCAAGGCAGACATCACTACAGCATCAGGCTGCGCCCTTGCCAACGTTCCAGTTGTGAACCTGCCCGTTGGCACATTGTTTTCTACAATAAAGCAGGGATTGGACGCAAGAGTAGATGCAGATGATGGAATAATCACAATAGGTCCTCCCTAGAAGGGAGAATCAAAGAAATTGAACAAAAGCAGCTCCTGCGTGCGCTTGTTGTCTTATCATACTTGAAAACCTTTTATTGGCCTAACTGAGATCAAACTCACAATTGGTAAGCTTTTGTCCTGAATGTGGAGGGGAGCTAAAGTATGACCTTACTAGCAAGAACTTTATATGCAAAGGCTGTGGACTTTTTGCTTCCTCTGAAAAATTAGATGAGTTGCGTGACAGGGCCAAGACATCCAGAGAAGATCCGCGTAGAAAACACCACGACGAGTACCTTGACTGGTGGCAGTCTTCAAAAAAAGACAAACAGCAGAAGTAATACCATAACTATGTAACAGTAGTTGCGTCTGCAGCATCAATAGCAGACGCAATATCCCTTTTTAGAGGAATGATCTGCTCTTCCTTGACAGTTTTAAGTACCATCATCAGCTGCGCTTCTATTATCTGGGGAATTGTACCTATCCTGTTTGCTAATATCTCTCTCATCTCTTGTAGGCTTCTTGCACGTATCTTCAAAATTAGGTCGAATTTACCATACATTTCGTGTAACTCAAGTACTTCATCAAACTGTGATAAGGTGTGGATCACTTCATCTCCTGATGCATTGTTAAAGTTTATCCCCACGAAGGCAAGATGGTCATAGCCCAAAAGTGTATTGTCGATCGAGACCGTGAATTTACGAAGGATACCAGCTGCTAGTAATCTCTTAACACGGAGGTGTACCGTCGCATCAGAAATCTCAAGCTCCCTTGCTATATCCACAAATGGACGAGAGGCATCTCGTCCCAATATGTCTAATATTTTGAGGTTCACCTCGTCTAGTAACTCTGAAGGATATATCACGAAAAGGGTGCAATCCTTCGATTTATTAACGATTCGTGTTCGAAGGGTTAATAACTCTTGCATATCGCTAACAATGAAATATGCCTTGCTGCACCAAGTGTCAAAAAGCAGATAGTCACTACTTCAGAGCACATTCTGGCGAATACTTATGCAAGAAATGCTTTATGCACTCAATTGAAAGCAAGGCCGCCAAGACTATTTCCAAGTATTCGATGATAAAATATGGTGATAAGGTCGCAGTAGCTGTTTCTGGTGGCAAAGATAGTTTGTCTCTGTTATATGTATTGAAGATCCTTTTTGAAAAACATCCGTACAACGGCAACGAATTAGTAGCTGTTACGATTGATGAAGGCATCAAGGGTTACCGTGATGAATCGCTACAAATAGTGAAGGACTTTTGTGCAAAGTTTCACATAAAAAGCGAAGTGCTCAGTTACCAGTCACTCTTTGGAATAAACATGGATCAAGCACTGATCCAACGACCTTCACAAAAAATATCCTCTTGCTCTATCTGTGGGACCTTCCGGCGACGCGCAATAGATATCGCGGCAGAAACAGTAGGAGCTGATGTAGTTGCAACTGCACATAACATGGATGATCAATTACAGACATTCATGATTAACTTGTTATCTGGTGACGTAGAGCGCATCGGATGGATTTATCCAGAACCAGTGCAATACACACAAAATGGCATGAAAAAAATCAAGCCCTTTATCGAAATTTATGAATATGAGATCGCATTCTATGCTCTCCAACGGGATATTCCATTTCAGTCAGAAGAATGTCCTTACATGAATGAGGGAATACGCACAGATTTACGGGAATTTTTCAACAGACTTGAAAGGCATCATCCAGGAATAAAATACAATGGCTTCAGATCGATGATGAAAGTCTCAAAGATTCTCCGCGACAATATGTCGTCTCTTGCACCTAGGAAGTGTTCTAGATGCGATAGAGTTTCAACAGGTGATATCTGCTCGGTATGTAGGACCTTGAATATATTCTGACATCCAACAAGCAAATATAGTCATTTTACTAATGCTATATGGAGGCAGGGAGGATCGGGGTGCTAGCCGTACCCCCTACTGGAAATCGGCTTTATGCCAGGATCAGTAACTGTCGGGTAAATCCGCTGGCAGGAGGCACCCGCTTGCCTAGCTGAAATGAAATCATGCCGTGTTGGATGGTTATGAGTGGCGATCTACGCGAAGGCGTAGCCTCGACCGCAAATCGCCGAAATGGGTGAGGTCCGGGAGGGAGCAACCCTAAGGTGTCGTAACCCTGCTAGCACGTCTACGTGGTGGATCTTGCAGGGCCTGAGATGGGACCTTTTGCCAACGGTGGTACCGGCAGGCTGCCTCTAATCTTTTGTAGCATGATTTAAATTGAGTTTAACGAAATGCCTTTTGACGTCTTGCCTATTGATCCCAATTTCAAGACAAACCGGGTCGCTACCTTCTTTGATGGACTTACGGTTTGGGAGAATGCATCAAGTACCCGTGGAATATATGGCACGGATGTGGCAGTCGACTTTGATTCATGCATAGGTGACGGTGCATGCATCGAAGTATGCCCAGTAAGCGTATTTGAATGGCATGGTGAAGGAGTGGACAGAAAAGCTATTCCCACAAAAGAGCGGGACTGTATTTACTGCTTTGGTTGTGAAGCCGTCTGTCCAAAATTTGCAATCAGGGTGACTAAACCTAAGGCATGACGATCAAAATAGATGAGAAAAGTATTTTTGAAGCAATAGAGCGTAGGAAACCCAGATCAGTGGCGCTAAATGGGCCTGAGGCACTGATCCCAAAACTGCAAGATGTAGCGGACCATATTGCTGAAATGTTTCATATTCAAGTATACATAATAGGTGATACGTGCTGGGGTTCTTGTGATCTTAATACCCATGCGGCTGAGATGCTGTCTGCAGACATTTTGTTCAACGTGGGTCATACCATTGCGATGGATACTTTTGGCCAGAAGGTCATAATGATAGGCGCATTTGACGACATCAACTTTGAGTTTGTAGCGAGTAAATGTGCGAGAGATCTGGCAGGGAAGTACAAAACGGTCTCACTTGTAACCGACAGTCAGCACCTCCACCAAATAGAAGACGTAAAGAAGATATTTGAAGATCATGGCTATAATGTCATAATTGGAAGAGGCAGAGGGCAGCTTCGTGATGCGCAAGTGTTTGGTTGTGAATTTTATCCCGCCTTTAGCGTTCAGAACATGGTAGATGCCTACATTTTCTTAGGACAAAGCATGTTTCACTCTGCCAGCGTCGCTTTGTCTACTGAAAGACCCACATTCATGCTTGATCCTTATTTCGAAGAGTATACTGAAGTAAACGAATTTGCTCGAGGCATGCAAAAAAAAGCGGTGCTGTCAATCTATAAGGCTCTTGATGCTGAAAAAATAGGAATCATCATTGGACTAAAGGAAGGTCAATTTGCCCATCTCAGAGCGATTGAGCTGAAAAAGGAACTTGAGAAGTCTGGTAAGAAAGTCCAAATGATAGCCTTAACGGAGATAAGCCAGGAGCGCATTCAGATTTTCAAAGGAATAGATGCTTTCGTCCAGGTAGCCTGCCCAAGGATAGGTACAGATAATCACTTCAATAAACCTGTCCTTTCGGTACCTCAAGCCCTTTCGCTTATTAGGCTTCTCAAGAAAGAGCCCATAGGCGAATTTCTTAGGATTCAGCATTGGCTCTAACTTCAAAATTCATCTCTGAAATAGCGTAAGAATCTTAATAATATCTAGAATGTTTTGTAAGAATGTTGGCATATGGTACAGGTTTTTGGAATATATATGACAAATTAATATATATAAACTCTAATTTGCTCAAATCCTTTCAAAAAGATTATACAAATAATATATAAATCTTGCAAAGTCCAGCCTTTTTAAAGTAAAGAAATTGTATAAATCTTAAATACATATAATGCGTAATGGCTGCTGGTATATGACTAACTAAGGCTGATGGCCTTCTCTACTGCGTTAGTCGCCATTACCAGGGGATAAAAAGAAATGACTTGTAAAGGTATATGCATTCGTCATAAGGCTCAAAAGCCTGTCGGCTCCGGCAGGTATGCCAGCGGACAAAAAAGATGCCAGATATGTGAGATATTTATAAAATGGGAAGGACTTTGGTGCCCATGTTGTGGGTACAGACTGAGAACCAAGCCTAGAAATTTAAAGTATAAGGCAAAGTTAAGGGCCAGGACGAGGAAGCAGACTGATCTTAAAGTGGTCAAGCCAATTACAGTTCGCGTAAGGTAGGCCAATGGAAAAAGAGCCAGAGGTTCTTGTGACCAAGATCGTCAGCCCAAGCACTGCACGTGATTTTTTTCTAACTGCCACTTTTTTCCAAAATGGCTGTTTTATTGTGATAACTGAAGATCAGCCACGCATAGGAGCTGTTTCTATGGCTATCAGCACGTCAAATAAAATCAGTACCGCTAAGGTTATACCAAGCAAGTATGACTCTGTTTTTATCAATACCTTGGCAGAGAAGATCTCGTCCATGACAAACGGCATATCACTGGTCTCACTTCATAGCAGGAAGCAGCTTGAACTTGACGACATGAAGGCAATTATGGAGGAGGTAATGAACACTGTCACAGGCAGAGCATATGGAAAACAGTAGCATTGATTTCCGCGGTTTCTTAATGACGCTCCAGAATCAAAATGAACTGATAAAAGTAAAAAGAGAAGTTAGTTCAGAATATGAGATAGCAGCAGTTACGGCAAAATTAGATGGTAAACAAGCAGTAGTCTTTGATAAAGTACGCGGGAGCAAGATTAGAGTTGTGTGCAATATTGTAGCAACTCCCAGAAGGTTTTACCTTGCCCTTGGAGGTAGTTCCCAAGAATCAAAGGAAGGTGATCTGAAGAAAAATATTCATGATCGCATTACGGAAGCTCTCAATACCCTGTCGGAACCTAAAAGGATTCAAGACAGTGCTCTATTTGAAGATAATTCATCCAGAAGTTTGTATGATCTGCCCATAGTGACACACTTTGAAAAGGATCCCGGCCCATTCATCACATCCTCAATAGTATTTTCAGAAAATCAAGAAAACAGCAAGCAGAACCAGTCGACCCATCGGCTCCTGCGACTTGATGATGCTCACATGGCTATACGTATGGTAGAGGGCAGACACCTTCACAAGTGCTTCACCTACGCTCGTGACCATGGTGAAGACCTAAAAGTTGCAATTGCGGTTGGGGTCCATCCCTCAGTTAACATCGCAGCTGCTTATCAGGCGGCATATGGTATCGATGAGATGCAGATAGCCAACTCGCTGCTCGGTGGCAAGCTTGTGCTCTCAAAGACAAGGTATTCTCAGCTTTATGTGCCAAATGGTGCTGAGATCGTCCTTGAGGGAAGGATCCTAAAAGACAGCACGCACGAGGAATGGATGGTCGAAATGCTTCGCACATACGATTTCAAACGCAAACAGCCGGTGTTTGAGCTCGAGCGCATAATGTTTCGCGATAATGCCACGTACCACGATATACTGCCAGGTTATGCAGAACATCGCCTGCTAATGGGCTTGCCGGTTGAAGCAAAAATGTATGATTATGTTAAAAACGCGGTCCCTTCTACCCAGTCAGTACATCTCACAGATGGCGGCAGCAACTGGCTCTCGGCAGTGATACAGATAAAAAAACGCTTAGAAGGTGAACCTAAGAATGCACTGCTGGCAGCATTTTCTGCACACCCCTCGCTTAAAATGGCCATTGTAGTGGATGACGACATCAGCCCCTCGGATCCAATTGCAGTTGAGTATGCTATCGCCACGAGGTGCCAGGCTGATAAAGACCTCATCGTAATTCCAAACGCAAAAGGATCTAGTTTGGACCCCTCAAGTGACCAGGACAATTTGCTTACAACAAAGATAGGTGTAGATGCAACTGCAACTCTGCTCAAGGCAAAAGAGAGATTTGAAATCGCCAAAATCCCGGGAGAGGAAAAAGTAGATCTCTCTAATTATCTCTAGATCAGGACAAGAGATTAAATAACCTGACATCCTAGACAATGAAGTACGAATTATGAAGCCGAATAATTATGCTATGAAGGATTGGCATCTTGAACATGTTGAAAAGGTGATCGTCCGCTTTGTAAAGGGCATATCACCTGATGCTTCTTCGTTTGAAAAACGAAATTACAAAAGGTATAGCACAGTCTCAAGCTGTGCCAAACAAATTGAGTATGACATCAAGCATGGAGTTTCAACAGATGAGGTGCTGGGTGTTTTGAGAAGGATAAGAAATGACAAAAAGTTCCATGACCTTCTGAAGAACCCAGAGTCTCTTCAGCGGCTTGCTGAGCTTGAAAAACAGATGTCTGTTCCAAAAAAAGTGACTTCGACCTGGTATTAGAAGATGTCCGAATACAGATTCACTGACGGCAATCTTCTTGTTCTATATGCAGTGCATAAGGAGGTATCGACGACTGATGGTGACCTCCCAGATTATATCAAGGAGCGCGTAAAGGTGGGGCTAGAAACTTATGGTCTAATCATGAGGTCAAGGCCAGACAAGCATAAGACGATGGTAATGATAGTGGGAGCTCCTAGAACCGCTGAAAAAGTCAAAAATGAGCTGGTCAGGGGAGGAACAAATAGTGAACTTATTGCAATAGATAGTGATTCGCAGAATATGTCTCAAACCATTGGTAGGATGGCAGATATGATTAAAACCAAACCTAATCCGCCATTTATCTATTTTGTTGGCTCAGTTTGGCTGCACGACATTTTCAAATCGACGGTTGCTGGCAGGCTTAGAGGTTACAAGGTACAGTTTTACGGTGCCCTCGATCACCGATCAGTAGATGAGGTAGAGAGAGAAAAGTCACTGGATGTTCCAAAAAAGACTATAGAAAACTACAAACAGCAGGCCAAAAACAAAGCTGTAGATACCCTGCTTAATGTTATTTTTCCAGATTAAATTTTTTGGTTTCTTGGATAGTGCAGGATTTAATCTGCTGTTAAATATAATATATATTGGGTTTCCATAGGACTAGGGGTAATGCGGTCATCGTCTAGTTTGGTTAGGACACTGGCCTTCCATGCAACACGCGGAGTTAGCCCGTAACCCGGGTTCAAATCCCGGTGACCGCACATTGTTCTTACATTCTTATTGCCTTTCCCTTATCCTAGTTCACTAGAGAAATTCTTTTCCTGAAGTGTCGTGCCAGATTCAATTGCTGTAGAGCCGCTAATACGCCAATCGATGTCGGTGCTGTTATTCAGTATCCTGGTGAAGACACTTGCCATCTCATCAGTATATTGTAATGTCAGTGTGTCAGATATAGTGACTGGTTGGTTTGAAAAAAATGCAGGCCTGCCAGTAACGGGAACGTCTTCATAGGATATTGTATCCGAGGCAACTGGAGCACCATCTGCAAAAAGATCGTATGCTATTTTTGAAGTCGTTAGGGTGAATTCATTAGTGTTCGTTACCTGGAGTGCAACCCTAAGGTCAAGGCTTTGTTCGCCTTCGCTGCCTGATAGTAGCTGGACCCCTGTCAGTTGAATTGCGACTTTATTCGGGTCAAAGGGTGTTTGCACAATAAGAGGGTAGAAAATGATTGCGAGGGCGACTGCTGCAATAGCGCCGATAAGCACAATTCTTCGGGGGCCTAGTATCAAATACGGTGCTAGCTGTCTAACAGAGCTGATTAAAACCTTTCTAGAAAAAGATGTCATTATGTTTATTTCATGGTGCTGGTTGTTTTTGATGTAGCAACCACATCATCTTGCGAAATTAGTGTCAACGGTGAGCCCTGAATAATGTTTTGATAATTGCAACTTGTGAATCTGATATTTGCTTACCGAAATTATGCTGCCATGTCTGAATTCAAGTGCCATCTCAAATGCGATGCGATGAGATATCTGCAATACATTTTCCTTTAAACTTACGAGAATTTTTCTTAATATCACTCATGGGGAGTTTGGACAATTCATATCAAGTTTCCCTCTCTGATTGCAAGATATAGGTGGCATCCCCGTGGCGTGCTTCCAGATAGTTCGCTGCAATGGGCTCCCACGTGCGCAAGAATATTATTAATATTAATATTTTAATCCCAGGCGGTCAATTCTTGAAGGGCATTGACCCTCTAGCTTTTCTGGAAAACATGGCGTCAATAATATATTACGACTATGTGGAATAAGAATCATGGCTGTGGCAGACGGCCTTGTGATGTGGGTCCATCTAGTAGGTGCATCAATATGGGTTGGAGGCTCAATATTTCTCGGAATCGTGCTTGTTCCTGTTCTCAAATCCTATACTAAGTCCCTTGAAGAGATGGTTGCACTGATGGTCAAGATAGGCAGAAGGTTCAACAGGATATCTGTTCCTGCGTTCGGAGCCTTAATAGCAAGTGGATTATACAACTCCCGAGCATTTATTGCAGAGCCTAGCGCCATGCTTGATACGACTTATGGAATTATCTTACTTACAAAAATCATTTTGGTCATAGCAACTATCCTAGCATATATTGTACATATCAGGCTACTCGATGCGGATATGGAGCGGAAGATAATGTCAGGCCAGGGAGGGAGCGTATATGTTCAATCAGTACGGACTAAAATAATCATTTTAGGCGAGATAATTGTCGTCTTTTCGGTTGCAATATTGCTATTGGCGGCACTTCTTGACAGCGGTATCTAGGCTTCTATCGATACTACATGATTTCCGTTGTGCTCATTTATTTGGTATTTGCACCCTATGAGCTGGCTTACTACACGCAGGTTTGTCAGCAAATGTTCAGTTACTCGTGCTATCCGATACCTTGATTTCCCTTTACTCAGTGCGAGGGGAAGAACTAGCATGTCTGCAAGGAAGGGATCGATACTGGCATGTGCCAACGCACTATCTAAAAATTTCCCAGCGGCCTCCAGCCCGACAACCTCCGCCCGTTTGCCAGGCTCTCCTATTGAATCGCCACCGACGTAAACTCCAGAATCAGCTGCACAGTATACTAGGATCGAAGATCCAGGAGAAATAGAGCTTTCTATTGACGCTGTGTAATTACTGCATTGGATATCTTTTTTCTCTAGGGCTAGCAAAGCAGAAGATATCTGTCGCTTGGCAATATGCGCTGGGAGCTGGCTGCATACGCTGATAATCTTTGGTTCAAGATGCCTGATAGCTAGGAGTTCAATCGTACTGGGTGCTTTGCAGGGATGGATTAGTGACCGCACTATACCCCCTCCTTTGGGATAGTATCCACGCTTCAGCACTTCGACTGAGAATTTTGACCCAATGCTCAGATAGCTTTTTGCAACAATGTGCTTGACATAATCGATCGTTGGGCTTCCTTTGACGTCTGTACCCCCAGTAATCTCAATTTGAAGGCTATTGTTAGAGAGGGACACTGCTGGAACCACGGTCATCAAGGTCAGAGGAACGCTGCCGGCTGTGCCGATATCAAACTTGACAGAGCCTCCCTCGAATTTGTCGGTGGGGAAGAACCTTATCCATTCTGCACCAACCTTTAAGTTTTCGAGTTTTGCATGAAAGAGGTCTGCAATGATCTTAATTCCTGCTATGTGCTGAGGACGCAGGCCGGGGTTTGTTCTATTTGCTCGAATGTTGGTAACTTCTATAGGCTTGCCAGTTATCGCAGAAAGCGAAATTGCGGTGCGCAATATTTGTCCGCCTCCCTCCCCTTGAGACCCATCTATCCTGACTAGGTGAGGATATAATGTCACTTTATACATATCAATCGTAAGTTAGCCTAAAAATATTTTTGCAGTTATTCATTTGGCAAGAAACCACCAACTGATAAGATTTAGGTCTCATAGTTGTTCTACATGAGTATGCAAAATAATTTTTTGTACGAGTCGATCAGAAGCATGGATCTAAATTAGTTAGGGATTTTGGAATTTAATAAACGAGAGAGTGTAGAGAGGAGGCACGGTGATGGCATTAATGTGTTAAATCCAATACTGTTTACAGAACTAACGGCTGGCCAAAAAGCTACTATACCTTCCATACTAGAAGTATCATATGACACACAGATAGATAGTGAGTGCCGCTGTAGAAACAAATATCGATAATTTGCAGTAACTTCTCTTATATTGTTTAACCGGCGTTGTAGGATTAAGAATATGATGGTATACACTATTGATAATCTTTTATGCGCTTGTAACAATAATGAACTAGTGAATCACTGTCCAGATAGCAAGATGGACTAACTCCGAAAGACAAACTCCTTATGAGCATGAACTCAGTGCAGTCTTTCGCAAGGAGATTGAAATTTTGACTACCTTTATCCAAAAAACAAAATCGCTACAGGTCATCCTCTTTTTCTCATATTATATAGAGTAAGGATTTAGAACCCACGTAGCAAAAATGATGCCTAAAATAATCAATTTGTTGTCTCCGACATCTTAGAGCAATAACGCTCAGATAACGCGATCAGAAATATTAAATTAGCGCAAGGCAACCGTGCTTTCATGCAAGCGGGAGTCGCCCAGCATGGCCAAAGGCGTAAGACTGAGGCTCTTATCCCTTAGGGGTTCGTGGGTTCAAATCCCACCTCCCGCACCCTTTAGGCCTAATTCAAAACTTCATTGTTGTTTACTTTTTGCATAGACAGCTAGAAAATCTCAAAGAGGAAAAAAAAGAAAAAATTATGTTGGCGGTTACTGTCCTCCGCCACCGCCGCCAAATAGGTCTTGTAATGGATCGGTGATACCGCTAAGCGGGTTGCCGTCACCGCCAGTTTGGTTGCCACCATTGCCTTGTTGTTGGCCACCTTGGTCATCGCCACCGCCTAGAAGACCACCAAGTGGGCCTCCGTCACCGCCTTCTTGCTGTTGTTCTTGCTGTTGTCCTGGTGGTGTAGTCTGTGCAATCATAGTGCCGTTCTCTCCCATCAGCCCGGATACGATGCCATATATTGGCTGTCCTTGGAAGTGGTTGTCGGTATCCTCAGGTGCCGGCATTATGGTCATGACTGCTCCATTCGGACTCAAGGTCAGTGTAGTATTGGCGCCTGGCCACTTTATCGTGCCATTTGTGTAGATATCTGCAGTTCCACTTATTGATGCCTCTTGACCCTGGACTAACTGTACAGGAGCGCCGCCTGTGTTGAAACTAGTAATGTTGTGTGTATGATATTCTGTACCATCAGTGTGTACCATGACAAAGTTGGCGGTAAAGTCAGTCACATTTCCTCCTTGGGCATTAATGTTCCAATTTCCTCCCAAGATGTAGGGTGACTCTTGACCTCCACTAGTTCCGCTAGTGCCAGATGTAGCACCGCCTGCTGTTTGGTTGCCACCGCCTGCTGTTTGGTTGCCACCGCCTGCTGTTTGGTTGCCACCTTGTTCCCCTCCTTGCGCCTGAATAGTCGCCGAAATTGTGCCGCTGCCTGAAAACGTGTCAAAAGGTGTAGCCACAATAGTCTGAGTAGCATTGCCCCCCTGCGTCTGGTTTTGCTGCGCATTTACTAATTGCTTGCCAGAATTGGCAAATGAGAATGTAAACGCTGCTGCAATTAAGAGTAATCCCATACCAGCGATTGCAAGAGTTTTAGAATGCTTCTTTCTGTTGTTATTATTCATTTCCGGATTCATTATTAAACTTGAAATGGAATCGAGGTTAATAACCGTTGTAGCATTTCAAAATATAACAACATTATGAATATTACATACGCTTTTCAGTTAATGGGTTACTTCTCTACTTTCTGTCGGCCCCATCGAGCCAGCAACAAGACTGCTAGAGCATCCTTCTACTGTCTTTGCTAGAACACACCGATGACAATGGAACTATGAGGCAAGATAAGCGTGACAGAAAAGAATCCCAAGTGTCTGTAGCAGCGGCGTTCTCCAACAATTGCATGTCCAGCTTCAGGATTACTCTAGTCCAATAAAAAGGGAGTCACATTCAGGCCCCCTTATCCTTATCTTCCTCAGCCATTTCAGCCATTGTCCTATCTTCTTCTTCCTTGGGTAAAGGTTGGTTTATTGATTCGGCGTCAATAGTGTCAGTTTTTTTCCTCTCATCAATCCTTTCTTCTAGAGTCTCAGAATGCCGCGAAGGCTCCAGATGTTTGAGACGCTTGGCCATACCCAACCTAGCATCAATGAGATAGACTTCTTCCTCTAGAATTTTCTTGAATCCCACAAGCATCCTTTGCTGTTCGTCAAAGGCAGGATGGCCCATTATTTTATCCATGGTATCTTCAAAGATCGTGATTATGCTTTCAATGTGGCTTCCAAGCATCTGAATCTGTGCTGCATCCTTTGCATTTATTTCATCATCTTTGGAGGCCTCTTTTAGCTGAGTAGTTTTCTGTTGAGCCACGGATTTACTTTTCTTTGCTATCGAATTAGCTAGCTCCTTCAGCGTTAGTCCAGTTTGTCGGGCCTTTTTAGATAATGATTGTTCGTCAGATTCTATTGAGGATTCAGGGGTTCCTTCAGACATAGTTACTCCAGACTCTTCCTATCCATCATGATTAAAAGCAGTTTGGTATGATTGCTAGGCTCGGTTGACTTTTGCGTATAGTATATCATGGTTTCCAGGAGTCATATCCTCCCAGACTGCATAGATATTGTCCCCAGCCATAGCTATTGAAGGACACTCGGGTATCTTGGGTTATTGCTCAAATTCAGTAAACGTGTTGAATTATTACCCTTCATTTCTAGTAAAAGGATCTCTTCGTTACCCGGAACAGATACCTGCGCTGCAACGTACGAAACTTGTTCGTCATGAGCACCGACTTCAACGTTTTAGGGGTTTACAAACCTTCCATCCTCCTCAATCACGACAGGCTCTGAAAAGCTCGTTCCTCTATCAGTGCTTTTTGCGAAAAATACACCATCTATATCTAGTGAATGAAGCCCTCCGGCTACCACATAGACAACGTTGTCGTGCGCTGCAACCTGAAGCTCTCTAAATTTATTTTGTTGACTTAGCTTTATGATATTATTGAAAGTGCTTCCGCCATATGAACTCCTTACAAAGAACAGGCCTTGATTCTCAGTTTCAACTAAACTGTCATCTACCGTATTCCAAGCTATGTATACACTGCCCCCATACGCTGCTACTTTCGGAAAGGTTTCTTGGTTGATGTTTCTATTAATATTCACTGTCCTTCCAAATGTTGCACCATTGTCAACTCTTGCCTTAAGCGAAATATCGGTATTATCATTTTCATCCTGGTCCAACCAGACCACATACACATTGTCTGCGAAAACTGCAATCTCTTGGTTAAACGAGTCAGACGTATTATTGCTGAGATTGCTTATTTTATCAAACGTTGTCATATTATCTTCACTCCTTGTGAAATCCACTTCCCTATTACCGGAAGTGTCATCGGCCCAAATTGAATAAACCATATTGTCATAAGTTGCTATCTGAGGATGTTCTGAAAAGGCAGAATTGTTGCTAAAGTTGACAGGCGTTCCAAAAGTAGTCCCGTAATCATTGGTACTTTTTATGAAAATGGCATAGTTTGTGAAACCTGGGGGCACAGAATCTTGCCAGACTGCATACACATTGTTATGCCATGATGCAATCTGTCTGTAAACAGAATCCATAGCATTATTTGTCAGATTAGGTGCTGTTTCAAAGAAGACAGGAAGTGAATTGTTGTCTCTAGTTTCACTCATGATACGGTATTGCAGTAGATCTAGCTGAAAAGGATGCTAAAACGGTTGCCACTCCTCCTACAATTAGAGCACCAATCAAGATAATGAAATCTTTAATGATTGACCTCTACGACTACGTTATTTGAAATCATCTGTAGGCTAGCCGCAATCATCAGCGCACTGTTTTTTATATTTGAGCAATGAAAAAAGCTTGGCAGGCCCGAGATTGTATAAGATCATTGCTCTCATATGTGCACGATTTATAATAAGCATATAGGTTGTCGTTGATATTTTGCATCTTTGGTTAGACATACCGAAAATAAGGCAATAATTTACGCTCCTTGCTAGTCAAATTTTTTCAAAATGTTATAGTAAGGGGAAGCCTTATGTCTGTCAACGCATTTTCCACATATCGACCTATCGCCATATTTTTTATGACATTGACAGTCGCAGGCGGTCTTTACAGACACCAAGCAATGAAAAAGTTGCAAAGGAAATTATTTAAACCTAAACCTACACAGAGTGGGCAGCTTTTAATGGGTTGCTGTCATACTGAGAGGAGGCGTAAGCACATTAACCAAAATGAGTATGGGTTCTGCAGATATACAGATAGGAGGAAATACATCTGCCCACGGGCTTAAGATCTTGGCAGCCACACCTTAACTGCGAAGTATTTTATATACTTCTTCACTGTGGCCTGCAGGTTTTACTTTAGAGAAAATCTTTATGATCCTGCCGCTCTTATCGACAAGAAACGTGCTCCTGTTGACGCCCAAATATTCTTTTCCCATGAACCTCTTTAGTCCATAAACCCCATAACTTTTTGATACTGCATTCCCAGTGTCGGCAACAAGAGGGTAAGGAATGCCCATGTCTTGACGAAACTTTTCGTGTGATGCCTCGTCGTCTGGGGAGACACCAACGATTTCAATGCCAGCATCTTTGAACTTTTGATAGTCCCGGCTAAACTCGGTCGCTTGAGTAGTGCAACCAGGAGTAAAATCCTTAGGATAGAAATAGACGACTATATCTTTTTTACCTTTAAGATCCGACAATTTGCTGACGTTCCCATACCTGTCCCTAATTGCAAAATCTGGAGCGTGTGAGCCCTCATTAAGCTTGGCCGGAATTTCTTGCATACTAAATAGAGTTACCACAGAAGGAATAAAAAAGTTAGTAGCGAATAGTCTCACACTGGTGGCTGAAGGATTCTTTTTCCTCTAGGGCCCTTTTTTATTACTGAATAGACACTACGGTGGATTAGAAGTGACTAGTAGTGACTATATTGATATTTTTCATCAGGCCTAGCCGAACACAAAGGTATAGAATACAAAATTATCCGAGCGTGGAATAATCTCTATTTCGCGAGTCTCGGGGTTCTCTGTTTTAACCAGGTTATGAATAAATGGCCACTCGATGTTGACGATGCTTATCCCACCCTCAAGCTTGGCATCTCTGCCAAGTTCCTCTTTTGTTAGTTGATTCCCGTCAAGCCTGATCTCTGCGATGCCCGGTTTACCATCGGAGGTACCGATTATGCCGTGTACTCTCCTGGCAGCGTTGTATTTCATGATTACGGCCGCATTCCGATCTTTGCCAGTTGGACTAAACTGAACCCCCTCGCGTTGCCATATCCATTTTCCCCTCAGATATACAACATTAGCATCATGTAGGCCAGGGTCGACCATGTCGTTTACGGCATCGGGCTTGACAATGTGATTATTGCCAAAGCGCCGAAGACGTGAATAGCCTACACACGTTTCAGGAGCCATCCCGTAAAAATGCATACCGTAGACATCATAAATCTCGTCTTTGGGATTCTCCTGCTCATTTTCCTCAACCGGTTTATCTCCGGCCTCTTGCAGTAGCTCAACGACTACATCTTCAAAATCTTCGATGCCGCCATAACCAGCATGTTCGTAGCGGATAAATCCATTGTGATCTACAAGAATATGTTTGGGCCAGTACATATTTCCGTAGGCTTCCCATGTCTTGTTGTGAGTGTCAAATGCAACTGGAATACTGTTTATATTATATAGAGAGAGAGCGCGGCGGATGTTTTTAGGGTTTGTAGCGAAGTGGTATTCAGCCGAATGAGCCTCAATCACCTGCAGTCCATAGTTTCCATATTTTTGCTGTAGACGTCTCATAACAGGTATAGTCCGCAGACAAAAGATGCAGGTATATGTCCAACAATCAATGAGCACAACTCTACCTTTCAAACCTTTCATAGACAACGGACTAGAGTTAGCCCAATCTGTTATTTCTTTAAATTCAGGGGCAGGCGATGCAGGGATAAGTTCCATTTCTAAAGCTTCGAGAGGTTAGACAGGATATAACTGTAGATCCTATATCTTCAGCAGTACGAAAAATTTCGCGAGCCTGTATTATAAGAGTATCAACATTCATAGGATACGGAAGGATTGTTTGACCTCAGATTTATGAGGTTGAGGTAGCAAGGCGGACTAGCTGTCGCTATCTTTAATCTAGTTCCAGGTGTACTTTGTTTTGTCTTTGTCTTTGAATAATAGGTGAACAACTGTATCAATAACCTTCTTTTTTTGTGCATCTATTTCGCTTATATCAATGCAGGGTAAATCGTTATCTTTGGCAAAATTTAAAACCTTTGGGGAGTAAGATATGCCCAGGCACCTTCTTCCAGTCATATGCGCAAAGATTAAGGAATGAAGCCTCATGCACAAGCAGAAATCCGCCTCATTGAACTTTTGCATGATCTCAATTGGATTGTCTATTTTATCGATTTTGAAGCAGTTACAATGCTTCATTAAACTCCTTATTTTTTCGCCAAATAAGTCATCTCTTTCCACGAAGGATGTCTTGTGAATGCAGAAAGGAACAAAGTTGATAATAATTGTCATTCCAGTTTTTTGGTGTATCAGCTCAACGAGTTCATCGAATATATTAGCAAAGCATCTGGCATGATAATCTGAAGAAGACAGATCCAGATTTCTAGCACTGACAAAGATTTTGGCAGTACGGTCAAGGATATTGCTATGTCGGCCATGATTCTTCTTAATATCTTCAGTGGGAGTGCCCCATTCCTTAAGGAAGAGTGCGGGATCACCGATGGTCGTAACTTCGACGGCGTTACCATTTAGAAAACGTTTCAATACATTTTCTGTGAAATTATCTCGAACGAGCGCTTTTCTAATCGTAAATCGAAGAACTAATGATAAGATCAACTTCAATAATGGTCGCTTTATGTTTTCTTCAGCCGCCACGCCAAAGAAATAGACATCAGAAGAGCTAGAGAAGAATAGTTTGAATAGAATAGCTGGAATCAAATAGTATAAGGTCAAAAATGTGCGATTAGTTATGAGTGTACCACCACCTATCATGATTCTTTTTCTTCCAGCTCTTGAAGACAGAGCCTTTAGCAAACTCATGAAACGGCCACAGCGTATTGTAGCTAGAGAAGTCAATCCTGCTTTTTCTAATAACTGCTGTGTTTCATCGGGAGAATAAGAAAAAACGAATAAATCCCTTGCATTCTGCTTTGTGATCAAATATCTTGCTGTTCCCAGCATTATTGCGTCGTCACCGATATTGCCATAGCCGCAGGCCGAGAATATTACGTAGCGCGCATTTGGAGTACTGTTCCTTTTTGAGCTATTGCCATCATCCGTTAAAGCCAGCGTTTTATCATATGATGTGCTAATTTTGATGTTCTTATGTTCACGTGAATTCAAAGGGATAATGGCTTTCTGCTATCTCAGGCTCCATATATTTTTGATGATTAATTCATAGTGTGCTATATCCCATACATAGTCAGCTAAACATTGACAAGTTGGACTAACAAAATTTTGTTCTGCAGAATGGTTCAAAAATTATCAATATTCAATCTGTTCCACCTGATCTTATAATTTCCTCAGTCAACTGATGGGATAATATTTGCTGCAACCGTACTATTTGTATAAAATGGAGGTAAAATCCCGCAAGTATAGAATTTACAACCAGAGAACAATCCAAACATACCTGTAAGCATTAGGGTTTTATCGGACTGAAACTATTTTGATGCTGTCTCTATTCAAAGAAAAAGATACAGATATACCTATAATTGTCTCCAGTTGAGAAAGATGTCAAATGATTCAGGGATAGCCGACAATCTCAGGTTCTTGGTTTCATCTTCAAAAAGCGCAGCTTATGTTGAAGCGCGATATCAATCAAGGGTGGCAAGCGAGGTAAATTTTATCAATGGCGAACTTGAAAGGATAAGAGTAGTAGAGAATGCGGGTTGTGGAATCAGAGTTCTGGTAGATGGCTGCTGGGGATTTACGAGTACAAGCAGTATATCAAATGAATCTCTGGGAAAGTCCCTATCTGAGGCCATCTCAGCAGCACGAGTCCTTGCGCAGGCTAAAAAGAATAAGGTCAAAGGGCTTGCTGAATCGAAAATGATGACAGGCACTTTTAAGACAACCTCTAACAGTGAAAACTTGTTAGATATTAGCATCGAGCAAAAAGTGGTACTTACAAAGGAAGCAGAAAAAGAGGCTAGAAGTAATAGAGCGGTCAAGACCGCTTCTTGCACGTACAGAGATATGGAGGACTACAAGGTCATCATAAACAGTGACGGTGCTGACATTGAGATTTTTGATTCAAAGCTGGAGTTCAGCGTAACAGCAATAGCAAGAAAAGCGAGTGAAAGTGCAACAGCCCATGAAGGAGTCGGTATTACAGGTGGATGGACCGATCTTTTCAAGAAGAAGAACCATTTGGAATACGCACGCATAGCATCTGCAAGAGCTGCTAAGCTGCTAGATGCTAGACATGTAAGCGGGCAAAAGACAACGTTGATTCTGGATCCCGCAATGGTAGGTCTCCTCTCGCATGAGGCCATTGGCCACACGGTCGAAGCTGACTTTGTTCTATCTGGCTCTGTCGTAAAAGACAAGATAGGAAGCCAAGTCGCCAGCGATCTTATCACCCTAGTTGACAGCGGGAGGTCTGAATTAGGGACCAATGCAGGTGGAACAATAATCGTTGACGATGAGGGCGTTGCTGCAGGACGTACTCCGATAATTGAGAAAGGGGTGCTGACATCGTTTTTGCATAACCGAGAGTCGGCCATGATATTTGGTACTGCTTCAACTGGAAATGCCCGAGCCTTCCATTACAGCGACGAACCCCTCATCAGAATGCGCAACACGTACATTGAACCCGGGGAAAATAAACTAGATGAAATGATAAAGGAAACCAATCAGGGATATATCGTTAAGGGTGCGAGAAATGGGCAGGCAGATGCTAATGGCGAATTCATGTTTGGTGCTGAAGAAGTATACTTGATAGAAAACGGCGAGATAAAGGAGCTGCTGAGAGGTGCTAGTATCTCGGGGAATGCATTTGATGTGCTTCAATCAATCGACATGATAGGTAACGAATTTCAATATGATATAGGTACTGGTTACTGCGGCAAGTATCAGCCGGCCAAGGTTGATGGTGGCGGACCGTATATTAGGTGCACAGCAATAATCGGGGGGCTACAAGAGTGACACTTGACCTTTTGCGATTTGCGATAAAGCAGGCCGAAACTCTTGGAGCAAGTGACGCAGAAGCGTATGCAGCCAATACTAGCGAGTCAGAAGTCTTTATAGAGAATAATGATCTCAAGCAAGCTAAGTCGCAACGAACAGAAGCCATAGGGATCAGGGTCATATTTGATGGCTCTACTGGTTTTTACTCTACCAATGACTTATCCAAAAGCAGAATTAAAGATGCAGCAGCCCTGGCCATGAAGGTCGCGCGTGCAAGCCCAAAAGATAGGCACAATATCCTTCCAACAAAGTCAAAATCAAAATCGAAATCTCTCTGCGGCATTTATGATAGAAATGCAGAGTCCTTTAGGACGTTAGACGCCGCAAAGATGGCATCTGATATGCTCAAATCTGCCAAATCTTACGATGACAGAGTAACCGTTGACAGCGGTAACGTTACTGCCAACGTCGTGACGCAAGCACTAGTAAACTCTAATGGAATAGAAGTAGAAGAGAAGGCAAGTGTTTTCTCGTGGTCGATAATGGGCATGGCAATAGAAAACACAGAAATCTCAAGCTTTGACTACCAAGTAGGAAGCTCACATCATATCAAAGACATTAATGTCTATGATACGGCAAGCGAGTTTGCAGAGACAGTAGTGAAGTCGCTTGGCACACGCAAGATACAAGAAAATTTCAAGGGAGAGATGTTGCTGACGCCAATGGCTGTAAATGAAATGCTAGAGGAGGTAATTACTCACGCTATCAATTCTGACGCCGTCCAGAAAAAATCTAGCCGCTTTGCAGGGAAAATAGGTAAACAAGTGGCATCTGATCTACTGACAGTAGAGGATGATGCTACTAATGTTGAGGGTATTAATGCATCAGGCTTTGATAGAGAAGGTGTCCCTCACCGTCGAAATGTTGTAATAGAGAAAGGCATTCTCAAGAAGTTTCTCTACAATACCTACACGGCGAACAAAGACGGGGTGAGGAGCACGGGCAACGCCGGAGGTTCAACAAGCTCGCCCCCAACGGTGTCTACAACCAATTTCATCGTAAAGCCTATGCGCTCAAGCGTTAATTCGCTAGTGTCAGAAATCGAGAAAGGCATAATAATTAGCAGGTTCTCAGGTAACGTAAATCCAGTCAATGGAGACTTTTCAGGTGTTGTAAAAGGCGGCCAGATGGTAATGAAGGGTACTATAGAGCATGCAGTCAAAGAAGTGATGGTAGCTGGAAATGTATTTGAAGCGTTGCGTCGACTAAATGGCATATCAAGGGAGCGAAAAGTGATTTATGACTCCATAGTGCCATACATGCGATTTGATGGCATATCCTTTACTACAGGATGAGTAAGGAAGATAATGGACGCTGAAAAAGAAGAAAGGTTTGATATCGCAATCGTTGGTGGTGGACCGGCAGGACTTTCAGCTGCATATGCGGCAGCAAAGGGCGGAGCAAAGGTCGTTTTATTTGAGAAGGAACAATCTATTGCTCAGAGCATTAAGACGAGCGGTGTAACTTGGATTTCTGAAATGCAGAGACTAGGCATACCAAGCAAGTTTTACAACCCCATTGAGAATTACCGCTTTATATCTCCGTCCAACGATGTGCTTATCAGAGGCGACACTGCGAAAGCATGCGTCCTTGACGTGAGAGCTGCATATCAGCATCTTGCTTTTCTTGCAGCCAGAGAGGGAGCACAGTTGATGATAAAGAGCAACGTCACGGACATTGTCAAAGTTGGCGACAGGGTGGCGGGCATTAAGGCAAGCACGCCAAAAGGAAATTTGACAATACTAGCAACTTTAGTTGTCGATGCAAGCGGATTTAGCACCTCTGTTGGGCGAAAGGCGGGAGTGGTTGGTCAATGGAAGCGCTACGGAGTCGGTGCAGAATATGAATGCTATTGCGACGATATAGACAACACCACATGGAGCCTCATGGTGGGGCAAAAGTATTCCGATGCAGGCTATGCATGGCTCTTTCCCCTCTCACCAAACAGGGTGAGGATTGGAGTGGGTGTTGGCAGGCCAGAATCAAATGCAGAACCCCTTGAAAGGCTAAACAATATAATTGAAAAAAAGCTAAAGCCTCTTGACGCAGTAAAAGAGGGTACGATACAGCCTGTAGAGCTGCACTATGGGTTTATACCAAATGAAGGTGCGAGGCATAGTAGTATCGCTGATGGACTGATTATGGTCGGAGATTCCGCAGGCCAATCAAATCCACTTGTGCTAGAAGGCATACGCTATGCCATCGAATTTGGAAGGCTTGCTGGAAAGGTCGGAGCCGAGTCACTTTCGCGGAACGCTGATAGGGAATCTTTGATGGAATATGAACGATCATGGAAGGCCAAGGCAGAATCCAAGATACATTCTGCCCTCAAGGTGCAAATGCGCTGGATTGGATTGACTGACGAGGAATGGGACAAAGAGATTGAGATTCTCAAGGATATGACGGTCAACGAATTTTTGGACTTTATCAAGGCTGATTTCAGCGGAGTCACCATGATGAAGCTTGCATTACACCACCCAAAGGTCGCCGCACGTCAATTATTCAACATGCTTCTGAAGAGATAATGGGAAAGTATTTCAATGCCAATCAGTTGTGGCTTCTTCTGTAAACTGCCATTTAGCCCGCAAGTTATTGTAGATGCAATACATACAGTGCCTCTCTACAGAGTTTCCCAATTTTGGGAACAGTTCATAATATTAGGGCATTGTATGATGAGTGCTAGATCATTCCCTTCTGAGAGCTACAATAGGAGACAATCTTGACGCCTTCCATGCGGGATATATACCTGCAATAAGACTGAGACCAACAGATATACCCCATACGGTTGCTAGATCAGTTGGAAGGAAGACGGGGGATATATTCGTTGGACCATTATTACTTGCGTTACCTTCGTCAGGCCCTCCAGCTGAACTTAATCCTGCGACCAACACATACCCACTTGCCATTCCTGCAAGCAATCCAGTGGTAGCTCCAAGAATACCTATCATTAGCGCTTCCACCATGAAAAGACTTAAGATATTACTGCTCTGCGCACCAATGGCTTTCATAGTGCCTATCTCCTTCGTCCGTTCCATCACGGAGGTATAGAGAGTTGTAATTATCCCCACCGCTCCTACAAGAAGGGCTACAAGGGCGATTCCCAGTATGAAAACGGTGAATCCGCCTGTAAACTCCCTTATTGTCTTCAGTATTGCCTCAGGAGACGTTACGCCTATATCGTTTCCGTACAGTTTTCTTATTTCATCTTCAACCGGTTTCACAAACTCACCCGATTCTGCGGCTACCAACAGACCGTCATACTTGCCGGATTTGTGCATTAGTGCATTTCCTGCGTCTTCATTGAAGACGACTGCATTATCTATTGTCGGATTACCCGTTGGCTTCATTATTCCTCTTACAACAAAGCTCCTAGATTCTTCCTGCTGATTCCCAGTATCGTCAACATATGAATATGTCGCTCTCATCGTCTGACCAATGACGGCAAAAGGCGCGTTCTCTCCGGGTGGGTATGCTATCTGATCTGCAATGTAAATGGCAGATGGATCATTTGAGCGCATTGCAGAGCCTTCTTCAAATTCTAGAGTAGGAGCTATAACATAGAGCTTGGCAGGATCAATAGAAAAAACAGATTTGGAAAGAGCCTTGCCAGACGATTCCAACTGTACTTGACCTTGATATGATGAGATTACATCACTTACAAAAGGAAGAGAGCGTATCCTCGTCTCAACAGCTGCATTTAGGGTTATCTTGGGAACGGGCGGAGGACCACCCCCTCCGAAAGGGCCAGATGCGGATTGATCCTGCTGAGCACTTGAGACAAACAGAATATTTGGAGCAAGCATGCTAAAGGATTCATCAATAAACTTTCCAAAACCCGCACCAAGCCCATTGAGCGCAACCATTAAGCTGCTTCCCACAACAACCATGAGTATAGTAAGGATGGATCTCACTTTTCTTTCCTTCAACGCATCAAATGAAAGTAAAAAGATCTCTTTGAGATTCATATAGATCACAGATCCTCTTTACTAGTTGTATTTTGTTCTTATTGCTCTTATAAGTCTGCATGTTACAGGGTAATCTAAATGGTCATTTGGAAACGAAGCATCATCTACAGAAAAAAAATCAGCTGTGCCAGATGCCATTGTTCTATAAAATATCATTGTTGACGACCTCTTTTTCTACTGTACCATCTTTAATATAGATAGCTCTGTCAGTTGCCTCTGCGAGTGCGGGATTATGGGTTACCATAACAATGGTTCTCTTGTATTTTTGCGAGAGAGTTCGCAGGAAGTTGAAGACTTCATTTCCTGTCTTTGTGTCCAAATTTCCAGTCGGCTCATCTGCAAGAATTATTGTTGGATTATTCATTAATGCTCGAGCTATTGCAACTCGCTGCTGTTGACCTCCACTTAGGTTAGACGGCTTGAAATTTGCTTTATCTCCTATTCCAAGCATTTCGAGGAGTTTTTTAGCACGACTGATGCGCCTACGACTATTCATGCCTTTGATAATACCAGGTAACTCAACGTTTCGTTGAACAGTAGTTCTGTTGATTAGGTTGTATGACTGGAATACAAAGCCTATCATTCTGTTCCGCATAGTGGCTATTTCAGAATTGCTCAATGAGAAAATATCGACACCACCGATGAATACCCTTCCAGAGGTCGGTCTATCTAAGGCACCAATCATATTCAATAGAGTCGACTTGCCACTTCCAGAAGGACCGACAATTGCCAAAAACTCACCTTTTTTTACCTTGAATGTGACGTCTCTTAGAGCTATTACTCTGCCGGCAGCTGAATCATATATCTTGAACAATTTCTTTACATGCATTGCTACAGTTTCATCTCTTTGAATCTCATGCTCATAGAATGTGCGAATTCTTTCACTGTCGACTCCCATGTTACTCAGAACATAATGAGATGCTCTGAACAGATATATAGGCGTAGATATGGCGCAATTATTGCAGATAGCGAGGACGATATAGGCTTTTATTGACGTATGAAACAAATCAATGAGTGGTTGTTGCAACAGAATGGGTGTATAAGGCGCTGCTGCTTACTACACTGAGAAACAATCATTCTAATCGTATTTCTGCACGATCTGTGGCTTGTATTATCCTTTTATTCTCAGGATTAATTCAGTATTTTCCTTACAACGTTAATTTATCATTTAATGGGAAGGCATACGGTCAGCAGGAAACTATTGAAGCTGAAGATGTTCGACTCAATATAGTAAACGGCCAAGAAAACATAGCTGATGAGGAGTGGATGGATGACATTAGCAATGACGAAGACGAAACCTTGACTCATGGTTCAACTATAGAGGAACCAGCAAGCAAGGACAGTGAGCAGCCGCCTCCTGATGAAGAACAGCAGCAGCCGCCTCCTGATGAAGAACAGCAGCAGCCGCCTCCTCCTCAGCAAGTGCAGCCTCCTCCTCAGCAAGTGCAGCCTCCTCCTCAGCAAGTGCAGCCTCCTCCTCAGCAAGTGCAGCCTGCCTCCACTATTCCTAATTCGTCAACAGAAGGAGCCACGAGCGAGGACACCTCGTCGGAACAATCAACTGGTCCCGTCAAGTTCAGATTCGTAGACTCATTTTGGACTGATCATACTGCGCTTGGCGGAGTCGTGGCAAGCACATCCTCTGAGAGCATCTCTGCGCAGCCATTGCCACCAGTAATAAGGCAGGAAGTAGAACCTGGACAAGGAGAGGCAGTCCTCGCAGTTGTCCTAAGAAATCTAGGATTTGCAGACGCAACGAGCATAAGCGGTTCGCTCGATCTGCCATCTGGCTTCAGGGCAGTTGTTACTCCTGAAAATGTGGATTCTGATACAGCATTAGCGAGCTACAATGGAATAGTGAATGCAGGTCAGACTTTTACTCTCTACTTTCGTGTGCAAGTGACGGCTGAGACTCAAGTAGGCAAGGAGTATACAGGTGATCTTAGAATACGTTACTTTAAAGTGGACGAGCAGGAAGAAGAAGATACAAGGTCAACAACCCTAGAAATTCCGTTTCAGTTAAGCGGTAGAGTTATTCTGAGTACTTCTGCTGTCATGACATCCTCTAGCAGCAGCAGCACGCAAGGCACTGGGTCTGGGCTACCCTATATCGTAACTATTAACTCGGGTGTTGCCAATCCGTTGAGAATAGGGATAATCAATAACGGTTCTGCCATTGCTACAGGAGTTGTAGTAAATGTGCTACCACCGGGCACTGTATCCTCTTCTCGTACTCAAAGCGGAGTAGAAGGAAGTGGCACCATTGTTAACAATAACAACAGCGCAGAAAATGCAGCCTCTGTACCTTCCGAGCAATCCTTGCCTTCTTCATCCTCCACCCCTACAATGGTGATTGTCGGATCGCCTACGTTTAACATTGGCAATATCGGCGCAAAAGAAAGGAAGGAAATAGCGCCTATAATTTTTCCAGCGGATACGGCGGCTGGCTCACTTACTACTGTAAATGTCGAGATAACATACAATGATGCATACGGCAATAGAAGAGCTCAAAATCAAGTTCTAGGTATCCAGGTATCGCCTGAATCACCACAATCAGGTTTGAACGTACTGCCAACTAGTTTCGCATCTTGGGACAGAGTGCAAGGAACTTTGTCGCCTCCACTGACACCAATTAGCATTGGGGCTCCTTTGGACAATAACACCTCGGGGGACCAAAGCGGCCTCCTCAACAACACGCCTAATAGCACCAGTAGAAATTTTTCCCCACCCCAAGGTCAATCTATCCAAATTGCTGCGGGGAGCGTTCAGGACCTATCCTTTGCGATCGCAAACAATAATGATCCAGGAGTTTTGATTTCAGATGTTGTTGTATCTCTTGTCTCCGAATCAAGTGCATTGAGAATCCTAGGCGATTCGCGCTGGAATCTGCAGAATATACGCGCGGGGTCACAAGAGGAGCTAACAACTCAGGTATACGCCTCAACTTCTCTGATAGGAAGCCCGGTTTTTTTTACAGTAAGTATGCAATACATACGAAACGGCAATGAGTTAAAGACAGATTCGTTCCAGCTTGGTGCAATAGTTCTTGGGAACATAAAGATAAGCGCAAATGATCTTACGATTAGCTATATAGGGGACACTCCAAACCTTGTGGGAAATCTTCTAAATGAAGGCAACTCTCCAGCTGTCTTTACTAAGATAGAGATGCTTGGATCAGGTACACACGGGGGACTGGAATTGTTGCAGCCAACTGTCTCTTCACAATTCGTTGGAGACTTGCCGGTAAATTCTCCCCTTGCCTTCAACATCCCGCTGCAGATAGCACCGCGTAGTATAGAACAGGAGGCAACATCCGAGGGTTACCCCATTTCACTTAAAATAACCTATAGTGACGAGCTGAGAAATACTCATGAACTCATAGTAAATGAAACAATTAGCCTTGAGCCTGTTTTAGCAAGGATAGGGCAGCAGGTCGGCTCATCATCGCCACAAAGTACTCTGCTCAACAACGGATTCATAGATGCTTATTGGGTAGATAGCAGTATAGCAACATCAGCGAACAGTGCTGGCAATTTTTCCAGTACGGCAGGGGCGGCAGCTTCAACTTTACCCTCCGAAAGGGAAGTAGGGCCAGGTGAAGGACCATCTTTCCTTGCAGTCGTGCTAAGCAATACAGCCTTTTCAGACATCACTGGCATCATTGGTTACCTGACCCTTCCAGAGGGGTTTGTGGCTAGTACCACTACTCCAGAACCAGCCGCAGTTAATGGCACCTCTTCTCATGAAATATCCAGCCAGACTTCGATTGCTAGTTTGAGCAACGTAGTGAGGGCAGGTCAAACCTATACACTATATTTCAAAGTATACGTGCTGGGAACAGCGCATAAAGGCTTTAACGAAGCTCTGCTGACTATCAATTACTTCAAGGTTCCAGAGCCCCAGCCTGGGACATACAGAGTACAAACTGTAACCGTGCCCTTTGAACTTCCTGGCAGAGTCATAATGGATGCATCTTCAGAGATAGATGATCTTGTTCCAGGTGAAGCTAATGATGTAACATTGACGATCAAGAACACGGGCTCGGCAGACGCAAATAGCGTCGTTGTCAATATTAATGCTATAGGCGGTAGCATCATTGCCAATGCTCCTGAAGACACATTTAGCCCGAGCAACGACAATGCTTCAGGCAACCAGATTGGGGCAGATACACGACAACCCGAGCAACAGGGGCAACCACCATCTTCTTCAGCTGCGGTAGCAAGCGTGGGTGCCAGAACCTTCAGTATCGGATCAATTCCAGCCAATGATTCCATCGACATTGCGACTACTGTTTATCCATCCAGCTCGGCTGGCGGAACTTTGCAGAACCTAGACATTGAGATTACATATAACGATGCAAATGGGAACAGAAGATCAACACCTATTTCCATTGGGTTCAGAGTACTACCAACCCCTCCAGAAGGAGGTTTGAGTGTTGCTCCATCTTCAACTGAAAAACTTGCTCAAGATAAAATTATTCTTGCCTCGACAATCACAGGCTCTCCAGGCGGCAGCACTGAAATTGATGCTAGTAGCAATGGCTCGTCGGAAGTTACCATAATTGCAGGCCGTGCACACGACATGAATTTTAACATCACCAACAATAACAGAAACACAATAACAGATATTGTCGTTACACTAATTCCCAGAACAGAGTCCTTAGAAATTCTTGGGGATTCGAGATGGACCTTAGAGGAGCTAGGCCCGCAAGGCAAAGCTAGATTTTCAACCCGCGTTTTTGCTTCTGAATCGCTGATCGGAAGCCCGGTTTCCTTCGAAGTTAGAGTGCAGTACATCTCGGGCGACCAGATAAAATCTGATTCTTTCTCGCTTGGAGGAAACATAATAGGTGAGATAAAAATAGGCACCAATGAACTCTCCGTCAGATATATTGGAGATGTTCCAAATCTAACAGGGAACCTCCTGAATCAGGGAAATACCAAAGCATTATTTACTACAATTGAAATGCTGAGGAATCCAACAGATGCAAACCAAAGTCTCCTCATGCCATTGACGTATGCAGCCCAATATCTTGGAGATCTTGAAGATAATTCTCCTCTGCCATTTAGTATTCCTCTGGCAACGGGCATCAATCAGGCAGAGGAAAGTAATAACAGTAATGGCAGCAGTGGCAGTCTTGCGGCTGGGAATTATCCAGTTTCGCTTAGAATTACGTATAACGATGAGCTGAGAAACACTCATGAGGTGATTCTAAATGGAACAGTCTCCTATAGTCCACCTCAGCAGCAACAACAAGCTCCTAACCAAGGGTTTCTTGGCTTTGGCTCAACTAATGCTGCTGCTGGCGAAAGCACCCCAAGCAACTCTTTGCCTCTACTTGCCATCATATTGGCTTTGATAGGTGTAGCTGCTTTGGTTATCATTATACTTAGGAGGCGCCGTTCAAAGAAGAAAAAGATGTCTAGACTTATGGGTGGTCGAGAAGACAATGAGGATTTTGATGAATCTTTGGATGAAGATCCAGGCCCTTCACAGAATGATGAATCTTCACTTAAGGGTTAGATTAATCACAGTTCAAATGTTCCCGATACTACGGCGAATAGGAAAAACGTTCTTGGAAGCAACTGGCCTGCAAAGTTAACTATGCTAAATGTTACGTTTGAATTGCTTTTTCACAGGGTTCATCATTGCGGGGAAATCAACAGGGAAGAGCTATCACATAGGAAACATATATACATTATTCTTCACTTCGGAAATCTTATTCCTACAAGTAAACTCAAGAAATTTAATGACCCTGATTCACAACCACGTAGCAGACATCTCGAAGTAAATCTCTGACTACCGTAATCGATATATTGTATTATCTGTCTTGAATAGTTTTAATCTTATTTCCATTCAAGACAACCTCAAAGATTACAAAAAGATCCCATGCAAGAGACACCTTTCTTTTGGTTCAACATTTTTCTGCGCGCCTGAATGTAAAGTTTTTATATCTTATAAAAAAACCAGTTCATGTCTTGGCTGGAGAAACCGCCGCGGACTTTACTCCAATTTTCTACATGCTCGGTTTCGGCCTACTGGCTTCGGTCCCTGCTTTGATATTATCACGTCTTATTTCACCGAGACGCCGCTACAACCCCGTTAAGTTCTTACCCATGGAATGCGGCCAGATGCCCACAGGAGAGGGCAGATCGCATTTCATGATGCAGTATTACGCTTACATCTTGATGTTTGTCGTATTTGATGTAATGTCCATATTCTTATACGCATGGGGAACTGCATTGTTCAACATCCCTCGTGCAGCAACGCTTCCTATTATCGGATTTCTCGCAATAATGTTTACCGCCATGGGATATGCGCTATACCTGTCAGGGAGAAAAGGAATTTGGTGATATCGCTAACAAGCATTATATATGTATGTTGTGGAAAAAATAATGAAGAGGACTGGCATAAAAAATGAATAAAGAACTTCTAAGCCCCACAAACTTTAACGTGCTTGTAAGCAAGCTGAGCGATGTGCTAGTCAAGGCGCTTGATGCGCCGCTTGGTTATGCGATAAACTGGGGCAGAGTATGGTCTCTATGGCCCGTCCACCTTGAAACTGCCTGCTGTAGTGTTGAATTTGGAGCTGCTTCAGGCCCAAGATACGATGTCGAAAGGTTTGGGATTATCGAAGCGTTTGGATCTCTTCGACAATGCGACCTCATCGTAGTCCAGGGGACAGTTACAAGGAAGATGGCCCCTCGCCTAAGAATGGTTTATGATCAGATGCCGGAGCCAAAATATGTCGTCGCAATGGGGGCTTGTGCAATCACAGGCGGGCTTTACATTGACTCATATAATGTGCTGCCAGGCGTAGATGGAATCGTTCCAGTAGACGTATATGTACCTGGATGTCCGCCTAGGCCTGAAACACTTATTCAAGGCTGCATGCTTCTCCAAGAAAAGATCAAAAGATCAAAAATAAGGTAACGGTATGAGCACTGATAACAAGAAAGAGCTGAATAAGGTGGCAGCCAGCAGCCAACCAAAACAGTCTACTTCGAATTCTAATATCAGTGCTAAAGAAAAGGCTGAGCAATCACCACCACCACCAAGCCCACCTCAGTCTTCCGCCCAGCAGGGCGATACGAGGCCTTCACCACCTCCTGCTACAACAACGGCAGCCACTAGTAGCACTAGTGCTGCTGCCAAACCAGGCCCTGCGGCTGCGCCTGCTAAGAAACAGCCTGAGCCTCCAGCTTTCGAGAAAGGCCTTGTGGAACAGATAAAGAACAAGTTTGGTGAAGCAGCCACAGTAGTTTTTATCAAACCACTGCGGATAAAGATACAAGTTGACCCACAGGACATTGTGGGAGTGGCAAATTTTCTACGTGATAGTATGGGATTTGATCACGCTGAATCTGTCGCAGGCACGGACTATCCTAAAGACAATCAAATTGAAGTTATTTATCATCTGGGTTCTTATTCTCGTCAGGAACTTGCGAGTCACATACTTTGGCTAACAACTAGAACTAACAGAGATGATGCACGGCTACCAACATTAATTAATGTCTACAGGAGTGTGGAATATCACGAAAGGGAATGCTATGAAATGCTGGGTGTATACTTTGAAGGTCACCCAAGAAATGAGCGGTTCCTATTGCCTGAGGACTGGGCAGACATTCCGCCGCTCAGAAAAGACTTCAGGATAAAAGGAAGGTAGAATGGATAGAAATATGACCAGTATAGAAGAAAAGTTTGAGGAATCAAAGAGGCTACGTCTTCAGATAGTAAAAGAATCTGAAGAGGACAGACTTATGACGCTCAGTGTTGGCCCTCAACATCCAGGCTCAGGTCACTTCCGCTTTGTAATCAAAGTGGATGGCGACTACATTGTTTTCTGCGATCCAGACCCTGGCTACGTTCACCGCGGGGAGGAGAAAATGTGTGAGTATAGAAATGTCATCCAAAATATACCCCATCTTGAGAGGCCAGTAATCCATGATTCTGCAAACATCAATTATTCATACAGTCTTGCAATTGAAGAGCTCGTTGGAATCGAAGTGCCCAGGCGTGGCCAGTTTATCAGAGCGATAGCTTCCGAGCTAAATCGCCAAGTCTACACGCTTTATTGGCTTGCAATCTATGGCATATTTCTTGGCCACTCTACAATGTTTATGTGGCCCACAGGCGATAGAGAGCTCTTGATTGACCTTCTTGAAGCTCTCACAGGCGCAAGGGTTACCCACGCCTTTAATATTCCGGGCGGTGTGAGAAACGATATTCCAGAAGGTTTCAAGGATAGATGCTTAGGTCAGATAAGATACTTACAGAAGCGCTTCAAAGAGTATGAAGACATTTTTTATAACAACCCACTTTTCAGGCAGAGAACTGAAGGTGTGGCCGTACTATCAAAGGAAGATGCCATTAGCCTTGGAGTAACAGGATCGGTTTTACGGGCGTCTAATGTCCCATTTGATGTACGTAAGGCTGAGCCGTATGATATCTACAATGAGTTAGACTTTAAGGTTCAGTATATGAAGACTGGAGATTGCTTTGCTAGGGCATATGTCCCGTTACTTGATATGCAAGAATCATGCTATATCCTTGAGCAGCTACTAGACAAAATTCCAGCCTCAGGGGAAGTACGTGCCAAGCTCCAGCCGAATCCAAAAGGGCCAGCTGGCGAAGCTTACCGACGCGTCGAGTCGGGCAGAGGAGCTCTTGGCTATTATATTGTAAGCGATGGCACACCCAAACCTTATAGGGTCAAGATATCGGTAGGCTCTTTTCGGAACATGCTTGCCTTACCCCATCTACTAGTTGGACAAAGGCTTGCAGACATGCCGGCTGTATATTGGTCGCTCAATTACTGGCCGGTGGAGGCTGACAGATAATCAAATGGCTTCATTTCCTGAAAACTTCAGGTTTGGAGAATTTGCAGGCAGCCTCATTTGGCTAATATTCTGGATACTCGTGATCGTAGCACTCGTAGGACTTCCCCTTATCTTTATCATATTGTTTTATGTTCCACTGCCAGAAATTGACGGTCAAGTTTTAACTCCATATCTTTTTCTTACATCCGTACTCTATCCGCAGAGTGCTGTTCCAGTCATCTCGAACCTGCTTGACAGTCCGCTCTTCAAGGTCGCGGTCTTTCCAGGATTTACCTACGGTGCCCTGATTGCCGCGGCAACAATATTTATAGAGCGTAAATTCCTTGCCAAAATGCAGCTCAGGGTTGGCCCTCTTTACGCTGGCAAAATAGAAGGCATATTGCAGTTGATCGCAGACGGCTTGAAGCTTATATCCAAGGAGATAATTGTCCCGTCAGGTGCCGACAAGACAATCTTTTGGGCCGCACCTATAGCTTTTGTTGCTACTGCCGCCGCAGTTATTTCCCTCATACCAGCCGCACCTGGCTGGGTCGTAGCGGACATTGATGTCGGACTGCTGGCGGTTTTTGCAATACTCGGCTTCTTTCCCCTTATTGCCCTGCTCTTCTCATGGGCAAGCAATAGCAAGTACCCATTCATTGGTGGACTACGAGCTCTACACCAGATGATCGCCTTTGAAATCCCATTCATACTCTCTGCCCTTTCTGTAGTGTTATTATCTGGCACACTCAACCTTACAGGAGTTGTTGAAGCACAGATTCAATCATACTGGTTCATTTTCTTCCTGCCGATAAGCGCATTTGTGTTTTATATTTCGTCGCTCGCAGAGCTCGAAAGGGTACCTTTTGATCTGCCAGAAGCAGAGTCTGAAATCGTGGCAGGATGGCTTACTGAAACATCTGGCATGATATATGGCCTCATACAGCTGGGATCATACATCAAAACATATGCACTTGCAGCATTGTTTGTAGTTTTGTTCCTTGGTGGATGGGCTGGACCTCAGATCTTTCCTTCACAAATAATGCCAAACTCCGATGAGGCCTTAATTCCAATAATATATGATGCAACCGTTGCTAATGCTGTCTTTTGGTTCACACTCAAGACGTTTGGCGTCATAATGCTCATGCTTTTGCCCAGAGGCATTAGTCCGAGAATCAGGATAGACATTTTGCTTCACACAGGCTGGTACAAACTCATTGTTCTTGCCTTCATCAACATGTTCATAGCCCTTGCACTAATATATGGCGGCGTACTTGGTCCTGGTGGTCTACTGGTTAGATGACATCGGCGGGCGGCTTCATTAAATCAATTGAATCTGGCTCAAAGCACCTTATTATCAAGCGCTTTACACTGCGCTATCCTGAACAAAAGCTCAAATTTGTAGGAGATGGCTACCAATTTGATCCAAAGAGGGGCGTAGGCATTGCAGGTTAT